>NZ_JBEYXH010000024.1:0-101741 GCF_040644755.1 Streptomyces sp. NPDC046887 | reverse complement strand
ATCAGACCGGCGTACGGCAGCGGGCGGCCGACGTGCACCGAGCCCTGGGCCAGCTCGATGCCGTGCTCCTCGGCGCGGGCCACCAGCCGCGGGTGCCCGGCGGGGAGGTGCGGAACGGCCTCGCGGTACGGGTCAGCGGTCCATGACCGGGCCGGGTGCGCCGCGCATCCGGGAGCCGCCGCCGCGCCCCGCGGCCGCGGCCATGGCCAGGCCCAGCACCAGGGCCACGGCGCCGACGATGATGTTGTTGACCACGGTGCGGGTGGTGTCGACGTTCCCGGCGACCACCCACGGGGAGACGATGGTCCACACACCGATGGCGCAGGCCGCCCAGGCCATGGCGTGGGTGCGCTCGTACGCGGAGCCGAACCCGCCCATGCAGAGGGCGTAGGCGACACCGGTGATGAGGTTGCAGACGGCGAGCGCGGTGAGGCCGCTGAACCCGGCGATCCATGGCGAGGCGGCCAGGTAGACGCCGGTCAGCAGACCGAGGGTCTCGACCGCCTGGCTGCGGGGGGTGCTGGTGGCCCGTTCGAACCGGGAACGCATCTCGGCAAGATCGGGGTGCTGCTCGATGCTCGGATGGGTGGTCATGGCGGGCCGCCTCCTGTCGGAAGACCCTTATCTGCCCTTTATGCCCATAAAACCTCTCCTGGGCGTGGCGGTCAACCGCTCCGGATCCGGGGTTTCCCGGGTCAACGGCGGCGTTTCCCCGTGGGTCCGATGGTTTCCCCCGTCGGCGGCCGACACCTGAGCGCACCGCGGTCGTTGGTCAACGGCGCGCCGCCGACCGACGGCGGCGCGGGCGCGCGGCGCCGAGGGGCGCGCGCGAGGCGCTTCGCACCGAACGGAAGGGCGATCCATGAGGCTTCGTACCACCACCACCGCGGCGCTGGCCGCGGCCGCCGGCGTACTGCTCACCACGGGCGCGGGGGCCGCGTCCGCCGCGGCCTTGGAGCACGGCCCCGCCCCCGCGACCGGTCGGGTCGCGGGGTCGGGGGACGCCCACCGGGGCGACGGCGTGGCGCTGGTCCGGCATGACGCGCTGACGCCGTCGTCCGTGGTCGACTACGTGCTCGGCACCGACGGCGACTGAGCGGGCGGGCGGGCCTCGCCCGGCTGGGCGGGGAGGTCCACCGGCCCGGGCTCCGTCATCGGGACCGGCTCGGCGCCCGCGCCGTGGTGGCGCAGCGCCCAGTTCTCCAGGGCGGTCCGGCAGGCGTGGTCCAGATGGCGCAGCCCGGTGAGGTCCAGCTCGATGGGCCGGTCCTTGGGCAGGGCCTCCAGCTCCTCCAGGATCTTGGGCAGCCTCAGGAAGGTGGCGTTGCCGCCGATGGCCGCGATCAGCCGGCCGCCGGTGAGTTCGGTGACCTCCACATGGACGTGTGAGGTCTCCCAGGCGGTCTTGCAGACGGCGAGGAGCAGTCCGAGCACCACGCCCTCGAAGAGGTTGGTGGTGACCACGGCCACCGCGGTGACGGCGAGGATCACGGCCTCGCCGCGGTGCCGGTGCCAGAGCCCGGCCAGTTCCCGGACCGGGATCAGCTTGCAGCCGGCGTGCACCAGGACGCCGGCCAGCGCGGCCAGCGGAATGACGCCGATCGCGGCGGGCAGCAGGGCGGCGAAGAGCAGCAGCCAGACGCCGTGCAGGACCCGGGAGAGCGAGGTGCGGGCGCCGGCCTGGACGTTGGCGGCGCTGCGCACGATGACGGCGGTCATGGGCAGCGCGCCGAGCGCCCCGCACAGGGTGTTGCCGACGCCCTGGGCCATCAGCTCCTTGTCGTAGTCGGTGCGCGGTCCGTCGTGCATCCGGTCCACCGCCGCCGCGCTGAACAGGCTCTCGGCGGAGGCGATCAGGGTGAAGGCGAGGACGGTGCCGATCGCGGCGGCGGTGCCGAGCCCGGTGAAGTCGTCCAGTCCGGGCGGCTGGACGGACTCCAGCAGCCCCTGTACCTCCACCTTGGCCAGCGGCAGGCCGAGGGCCGCGGTGGCGGCGGTGGCGAGGGCGACCGCCGCCAGCGGGCCGGGCACGATCCGCACCCGGGCCGGCAGCCGCGGCCACAGCACCAGGACGGCGACGGTCCCGGCGCCCACCAGGAAGGCGGTGAGCGGGGTGCCGCCGGACAGGACCGTGCCCGCGAGCTCGGGCAGTCCGGCGATCTTGCCGAGGCCGCCGGACGGCTGGGCGGTGTCGGCCATGGCGTAGACCTGGCCGAGGATGAGCACCAGTCCGATGCCGGCGAGCATGCCCTGCACCACGGCGACCGAGATGGCCCGGAACCAGCGGCCGAAGCCGAGGGCCCCGAGGGCGAGTTGGAGCAGTCCGGAGATCAGCACGATGGCGCCGAGGGCGGCCAGCCCGAACTCCTGGACGGCCTCGTAGACCAGCACGGTCAGACCGGCGGCGGGGCCGCTGACCTGGAGTGAGCTGCCCGGCAGCAGGCCGACGACCAGTCCGCCGACGATGCCGGTGACCAGGCCCAGTTCGGCCGGGACCCCGGAGGCGACGGCGACGCCGACGCACAGCGGCACGGCGACGAGGAAGACGACGAGCGAGGCGAGGACCTCGCGGCGGAGCGCGGAGGGACTCTTCAGCGCGTTGAGGTTGAGCATGAGGGTGGGTTCCTAGCGGTGCGGTCCGCCGACGGGGCGGAGGGGATGGTCGGGAGTACGCGCGTGGGCGGGGGATGTGCTCACAGCGCGGCGAACTCGCCGTTCCCCTCCGGCCGGTGGACGCTCACCGCGCCGGTGTCGATCTCGTAGTACCAGGCGTGCAGGGTCAGCCGGCCGGTGGCCAGCCGCTCCTGTACGGCCGGGTAGCCGCCGAGGGTGGTCAGTTGGCGTACGGCGTGGCGCCGCACCGCGTCGGCCAGGTCGGCGGTGCCGGGCGGTTCCGGAACGGAGTGGTCGAGCCAGCCCCGTACGGCCGGGACCGCGGACAGGTCCTCGCCCCGCACCAGGGCGCCGACGGCGCCGCAGTGGGAGTGCCCGCAGACGACGACGTCCCGGACGCCGAGGACGCGCAGCGCGAACTCGATGGTGGCCATCTCGCCGCTGGGGCGGGACTCGTCGTAGCGGGGGACGACGTTGCCGGCGGTGCGGAGCTCGAACAGCTCCCCCGGCCGGGCATCGGTGATCAGCGAGGGGATCACCCGGGAGTCCGAGCAGGTGATGAACAGTGCCTCGGGCGACTGGCCCGCGGCGAGTTCTCGGAACTCCTCCACCCGCCCGGCGAGCCGGGTGGGGAACGAGCGGGCGTTGTCGATCAGTGACTTCATGGCGGCCTGCCTCCTGCGCCCGGGCCGTGGGGGCGGGGTGCGGTGTGGTCGGGTCAGTTCGGTTCGCGTGGGGGAGGAACGGGACGGGTACGGGGCGCGGTCCGCGGGGTCGCCGCGGTTCGCCGGGCAGGACGCGGTGGTCCGGCGCCTCCCGATGGTGCACCATCCCGGTGCCCCCAACTTTGCCTGAACATTACCTTCTCGTGAAGGTCGTTTCCCGCCGCCCTGCCCGCCGTGACGGCCGGTTTGCTTCCCTCCCGTGTTACCGCCGTGTTTCGGTCGCCTTGGCGACCGTCCATTCGTTCGTTTCCACGCATGGTGAACTCTTGAACGATTTAGCCCAGGGTCCACAGGGCTGGTGACGGCCCCTGGCGCCCGCACCGTTCCGGGCGCCGGGGTGGCCGGTTTCCGCCATCGCTTGAATACGTGACTATTCTGAAAGAGAAGGGTGAATGTGCGTCAACAGGCAGGGCCGTGCAGGGTGAGTTCCGCACCGACCGACCGGCAAAGTGCCGGCACGAGATGGAGAGGGTATTCCCATGCGGACTCTGGTAAAGCGCGTTGTCGTGAGCGGAATGGCGGCGGGGCTGATGATCCCGCTGGCCGCCACGAGCGCCGCGGCGGCTCCCGCCGCGCCCGAACCGGGGCTCTACGCACCGACCGCGCTGGTCCTGACGGTCGCCCCCGGTGAGGACGCCGCCACGGCGAACCCCACCCGGGCGGTGACCTTGAGCTGTGCGCCGACCGCGAGCGGAACGCATCCGGCACCGCGTAAGGCCTGTGCCGAACTGAACGCGGTCCAGGGTGATTTCGGGCGTCTCGGGGATGACGCCGAAGGCCGTCCCTGCGTCAAGATCTGGTCTCCGGTGACCGTCACCGCGCAGGGGATCTGGCAGGGCGAGCGGGTGAACTTCTCGCGCACGTACGGCAATACGTGCGAGCTCCAGGCCGAGGGCGCGGTCTTCTCGTTCTGACCGGAGAGACTGGCGCGTTTCCGCCCAGGCAACGGCCCGCGCACCACCCGGACGACCCGGGTGGTGCGCGGGCGCTTTCTCCCGCGCGGCGCCGCGCGAGCGCTTCCCGAGCGTCGCCCGCACGGCGGCCGGGCTCCGATACCCGCCGACCACCCCGCACACGTTTCGGACGCCCGGGCCGAAACGCATGGCAAAGGGGCGGCAAAGGGGGTCGTCGGGCGATGTCCGTGGCCCGGTGGGGCCGGGCCGCACCCCGCCGGACGGCTCGGTGAGGGCTGGGCGGCGGCCCGCGGCGTTGCTCGGCCCGGGTGGTGGGGGCGCGGCTGGGCGTTGCCTGCCCGGCGCACCCTCCGGCCGGCAGGGCGGTCAGTGCCTGGCCCGATCGCCCGTCTCACGCAACCGGGCCAGGGCGCGGCGGGCCGGGCGGGTGGAACGCAGCGCGGCCCGGGCGGCGTTGGCGCCGGGGGCACCGTGCACCCCGCCGCCGGGGTGGGCGGAGGCGGAGGCCAGGAAGAGCCCCGCCACCGGGGTCTCGGGACGCCCGGTACCCGGCACCGGGCGCAGAAACAGCTGCTGGTGCATCGCGGTGGTGCCGCCGTTGATCGCCCCGTCGCGCAGATTGGCGTCCATCGCCTCCAGGGCGGGCGGGGCGAGCACCCGGCGGGCGCGCACCAGGGACCGGAAGCCGGGGGCGAACCGCTCGACCTGCTCCTCCACCCGGTCCGCGAACACCTCCGCCTCATGGGCGTCCCAGCGGCCGGTCAGGCCCGCGTCCCCGGCGTCCCCGCGGACGCGGCGAGGCACATGGGTGTAGGCCCAGGCGGACTCGGTGCCGGCCGGGGAGCGGGTGGGGTCGGCGGTGGTCATCTGCCCGAAGAGCAGGAACGGCCGGTCCGGGACGCGGCCCATGGCGAGCTGTGCGGAGTACCGGGTCAGTTCGTCCACGCCGTCGGCGAGGTGCACGGTGCCCGCACCGGCCGCGGCCTCCCCGGCCGTCCAGGGCACCGGGGCCGACAGCGCCCAGTCGACCTTGAAGGTGCCCCAGTCCCACGCGAAGCGCCGCAGGTCGTCCAGGAGACGGGCGGGCAGATGGCGGGGGTCGACCAGTCCGCCGTAGAGCGCGGGGGCGGTCACATCGGCGAGTACGGCCCGGCGGGCGGGCACGGTCTCCCCGCCGGCGGTGCGGACCGCCACGGCCCTGCCGGAGCGGACCACCACCTCGGTGACCGGCTCCCCGCAGCGCAGTACGCCGCCGCGGCGTACCAGGCGCCGCACCAGGGCCGAGGTCAACTCCCCCGCCCCGCCGACCGGCACCGGGAAGCCGTGGAACTGGCCGAGCATCGACATCAGCCAGCCGAAGCCCCCGCTGCCCGCGGCCTCCGGCGCGAGGTCGGCGTGCAGGGCGTTGCCGGCGAGCAGCAGGCGGCCGCCCTCCCCACGGAACTCCTCCTCGCCGAGCCGCCGCACCGGCAGCAGCAGGGCACGGGCGGTCCGCAGCCCGCCGGCCGCGCGGGCCCGGGCGGCCATCCGCAGTGCGGGGCGCAGCGGCGGGAAGGGGGTGAAGAGGGCGTCCAGGACGGAGTCGCCGAGCCGGTCCCAGATCCCGCACAGCCGTTGCCAGCCGAGGGCGTCGCCGTCGGCGAAGTCCGCCAGTCCGGCCGCGGTCGCCGCCCGGTCGCGGTCCAGTACGGCGCACCGGCCGTCGCCGAGCGGATGGGCGAGGACCTTGGGGGCGTGGCTCCAGCGCAGGCCCTCCTCCTCCAGCCGGAGCCGGGCCAGCACCGGGGAGGCGGCGGCCAGCGGGTAGAAGGCGCTGAAGGTGTCGGTGATGTAGTCGGGGTGGACGGCCCGGTCGCTGCGGACCGCGCCGCCGGGTTCGTCCTGCGCCTCCAGCACCTCCACCGACCAGCCGGCGTCCACCAGCAGGTTGGCCGCCACCAGTCCGTTGGGCCCCGCGCCGACGACCACCGCGTCCGGGCCGCCCGCGTCCGGGGCGGGCGCCGGTCCGCGTCCGGCCGCGGCGGGTGCGGTCACCGCGGGGACCGTTCCACGAGCCGGGCCAGCCTCGACAGCATCGAGCGGTGGCGCAGCTGCAGCAGGGCGTCGTCCAGGGTGTTGTGCAGCAGGCCGCCGGCGCCGCGCAGCGGGTGCTCGTCCAGGACGACCAGGGTCTCGTCCTCGCCCCAGGGGCGCAGCTCGATGGCGATCCTGGCGGTGCCCAGGGCTCCGGCGTGCGCCTCCAGCTCCAGCCGGCGCCCCGGTTCGCTGACCCGGACGACGGTGTGCCCCGATGCCCGGTACGGGCCGAGGCGGACCTGGTACTCGATCGCCGAGCCGGTCACGGGCCAGCCGGGGGTCTTCTCCCGGGTCTCGGAGGTGCCGACCACCCACCGGTCGTAGCGCGATCCGTCCGCGAGTACCGCCCAGACCGCCTCCGGCGGCCGCTCGACGAGATGGTGGCGTACGGCCATGGGGCTCCTCCGTGGCTCGGGCGAGTGAGCGCACCGGGTACCCACCCGAGCCACCCCGACACCGCGCCCCGGCCCCGCCCAGGACCCGACCAGGCCCGCCTGCGCCGCCCCCGCCCCCGGGGCCCATGCCGGGCCACCCGCGCCGCCTTCGACCTCGGGCCCCACGCTGGCCCCCAGCCGAGCGGGGCTCGGCGGCGGGCCGCCGGTGGCACACCTGATTTCCGGGCGGGGGCCGGAGAGCGGGGACGTTCCGGCTGTCCCCCGAGAGCCGGAGAGCGGGCCGCCGCAGTGCTGCGTTCTCCATGGCGCGCCCCTCAGGCCCCAGCGGGCCCCGTCCCCCGCCCGCGGACACCGTGGCGGCGGCGCGGCGGCCCACCGGCTCCCGGGCACGGTGGCGGCGGCGCACCTTCCGGGTGCGGACCCGCCCGGGCGAAGCACCGTCGGCACCGCCACCACGCGAGGCGGCCGGAGTTGCCGACCGGCTGGTGGCGACGGCTGGGAAGGCGCCCGCGCAGGGCGGCGACGCACCGGCTCCCCGGGCACAGTGGCGGCGGCGGGGCGGCCCCAGGCCAAGTGGTAACGGCTGGGGAGGCACCCGGACGGGGCGGCGGCACACCCACCCCCGGAGCAAGTGGCGGCGCCTGGGAAGCCCTCGGGCAGGGCAACGGCGCCCCGGCTCCCGGACAGGGCAGCGGCCCACCGGCCCCAGGCCAAGCGGCGACGGCTGGGGAGGCCCCCGGCCAGGGCGGCGGCCCACCGGCTCCCGGGCACGGTGGCGGCGGCGCACCGTCCGGGCGCGGTCCGGGGTCAACCCCGCGCACGCCGGGGGTGGGCCTCGGCGGCACTGCGGTCCGGGTCAGCCCCGCGCACGCGGGAGGTGGTGGCCCGCGGGTGGCTCAGCCGGTGGGCTCCAGGGGTTCGGTGAGGGCGGCCCGCCACTCGGGGCGCTGGTCGGAGCCGGGGCTCGTCCAGTACTCCCGGCCGTGGGTGACCAGGCCGGCCCGTACCGTCCAGAAGGAGGCCGCGCGGAACACGCCCACGCCCTCGTGCGGGACCTCGACCTCGGAGGCGACCTCCTCACCCTCGGCGACGACCCTCAGCACCCGTATCGACCAGCCCTCCGGGTACTCGCGGTTCACCGCGAGGTAGGCGTCCCGGCCCACGATGCGCTCCCCGGTGAGCGGCCACTCGACGACGGCGTCCTCGGCGACCAGCGCGGCGACGCCCGCCCAGTCGCGTGCCTGCATCCGGTCCCACAGCAGTGCGATCACGCTCGACGGTTCCATGCGCCAGAGCCTGCCAGACGGGTCTGACAAGGGAGGCCCCGACTGGAGGGGGGATCCAGCCGGGGCCGTCAGGGGGTGGACGCGGAGGGCGGTCGCCTCTCGGCGGGGGGCTCCATGGGGCTTCAGCCGAACGATCTTCCCCATGGGCGGTGGGTGAGGCCCGGGGACACTGTCCCCTCCGCGTCCACACCCGGTCCAACGGCGCGCGACCTCGCGGTGTTCCCGGGGCGGCATGGCCAGGGGTGTGAGCTGCCCCACCGCTCGCGGCCTGGTCAGGGCCGGTAGACCACGCCCGGCTCCGGCTCGGCCGGGGCCATCAGCTGGGGGACGGTGACGAAGGTGAAGCCCCGGGCCTTGAGCTCCTTGATGATCCCGGGGACGGCGGGCACCGTGCCGTCGTAGATGTCGTGCAGCAGGATGATGCCGTCCCGTTCCGCCCCGTCGACCGTCCGCTGGGTGATGAGGTCGGAGTCGGTGGTCTCGTAGTCCTTGGCGGTGACGCTCCACAGCACCTGGGCGAGCCCCAGCTCACGGCTGACGGAGGCCACCGCGTCGTCGGTGCGGCCCTGCGGCGGGCGCATCAGGGTGGGCTTGCGGCCGGTGATCCGTGCGACGGCGTCCTGGGTGCGGGCGAGCTCCTCGCGTATCTCGTCGGGCTCCAGGTCGGTGAGTATCCGGTGGGTCCAGGTGTGGTTGGCGACCTCGTGCCCCTCGTCCGCGATGCGGCGCACCACGTCGGGATAGCGGTCCACATGCTTGCGGCCGAGCAGGAAGAAGGTCGCCGGAACCTTCTCCCGCTTCAGCACATCAAGGAGGTGGGGAGTGTCCTTGCCGGGGCCCGCGTCGAAGGTCAGCGCGATGCACGTGGCCTGTCGGCAGTCCACCGGCCCCGCCTGGCCCTTGGCGTCGTCCCGGGCGTCGGCCGGGGCCACCCGGTCGGCGCCGCAGCCGGTCAGCGCCAGCAGCAGCGCCCCGGCGGCCAGCAGCGCCGCGGCCCGGCGGCGACCCGCGCGCCCGGAGCGCCGCGGACGGTTGCCGGAGGCCGCCGCACAGGAGGCGAGGTCCGGGGCGGGCGTACGGGGGGCGGGGGGCTGCGTGCCGAACGGCGGCATGGGCGTCTCGCTTTCCGGTGGAGGGCGGGCGGACGCGACCGCCCCGGGCCGCGGCAGGCACCGCCGCGTCCAGGGAGGACAGTACACACGGTGTATACACACGGTTCATAGCGGGTCGGCGTCCGGCGATGTTTCCGCCGAACCGCCAGGGGAACCCCCGGACCCATGGTGCGAATCGGATACACGATGATGACCGAGCAGGCCGGCCCCCGGGCCCTGGTGGATCATGTGGTCCAGGCCGAGGCGGCCGGGTTCGACTTCTCGGTGACCTCCGACCACTACTTCCCCTGGCTGCGCTCGCAGGGCCACTCGCCCTACGCCTGGGCGGTGCTGGGAGCGGCGGCGCAGGCGACGTCGACCATCCCGCTGATGACGTATGTCACCTGCCCGACCTTCCGCTACCACCCGGCGGTGATCGCCCAGAAGGCGGCCACGATCCAGCTGCTCTCCGAGGGGCGGTTCCGGCTCGGTCTCGGCTCCGGGGAGAACCTCAACGAGCATGTGGTGGGCGGCGGATGGCCGGCGGCCGATGTACGCCACGAAATGCTGGAGGAGGCGGTGGAGATCATCCGGGCGCTGTTCGGCGGCCGCCATGTGAACCACCGGGGCACCCACTTCGACGTGGAGTCGGCGAAGCTGTGGGACCTGCCGGACGCTCCGCCGCCGATCGGGATCGCGGTCTCCGGCGACCAGTCCTGCGAGCTGGCCGGCCGCCTCGCCGACCTGGTGATCGCGACCGAACCCAAGGCCGGGCTGCTGGAGTCCTTCGACCGGCACGGGGGCGCCGGAAAGCCCCGGGTGGGCCAGCTGCCCATCTGCTTCGACCGCGACCGGGAGGCCGCGGTACGGCGGGCACACGACCAGTTCCGCTGGTTCGGCAGCGGCTGGAAGGTCAACGCCGAACTGCCGCACCCCGACTCCTTCGACGCGGCGACCCAGTTCGTCACCCCCGAGGACGTGGCCGCGTCCATCCCGTGCGGTGACGACCCGGACGACTTCGTCGCGGCCGTCCGGCCGTACGCGGAGGCCGGGTTCACCGAGATCGCCCTGGTGCAGATCGGCGGCGACTCGCAACCGGCCTATCTGGACTGGTCGGAGAAGACCCTGCTGCCCGCGCTGCGGGACGCGCTGGGCTGAGTCCGGTGAACAGCGGCACCGGTGGTGGCGGGGCCGGGGGTACGCCCCACCGGGAGACCAGGGGTACGCCCCACCGGGAGACCCATCAGGACGGTGACGGGCGGGTGCCGTCCGGGAGCAGGGACCGCGCCCGGCAGCCGGCCCCGGCGGGCGGCGACGGCGGCGGGCGCACCGCCCTGATCGTGGTCGACATGGTCAACTCGTATGAGCACCCGGACGCCGACCTGCTGCTGCCGTCCGCCCGCGAGACGCTGCCGGTCCTGGTGGACCTGCTGGAGCGGGCACGGGAGCGGAACGTGCCGGTGATCTATGTGAACGACAACTTCGGCGAGTGGCGCTCGCACCACGGGGAGATCGTCGAGACCGCGCTGTCCGGACCGCACGCCGAACTGGTGGAGCCGATCCGGCCGGACGACTCCTCGCTCTTCGTCGTCAAGGCCCGGCACTCGATCTTCTTCGAGACCCCGCTGTCGTATCTGCTGGGGCAGTTGGACGTGCGCCATGTGGTGCTGTGCGGCCAGGTGACCGAGCAGTGCGTGCTCTACTCGGCGCTGGACGCGCACATCCGCCACTTCGAGGTGACGGTGCCGGTGGACGCGGTCGCCCATATCCACGCCCCGCTGGCGGATGCCGCGCTGGAGATGATGCGGCGGAACATGGGGGCGCGGACCGTGCTCGCCAAGGAAGTGGACTTCGAGCCGGCCGAGTGACCGGCCCGGGCGCGTACACCTGCCCTTCCGGCGGGCGCCTACATCTGCCCTCGCGGTGGGAAGGCGGCGGCCGCCGGTCCCCCGCATACCGGGGGCCGGCGGCCGTGCTGCCGGGGGACGGCGGTTCAGCGCGGGCCGAGCTGGAGGCGTGCCTCGCGCTCGTGCTCACCGCTGACTGACTCGGTCGAGTGGACCTCGAAGATCCTGGCGAGCGCCTTCTCCACCTCGTCGACCGCGTGCGCGTCCCCGGTCAGCAGGGCGTTCACCCGGGTGCTGAGGGCGGGCGGCTCGCCGGTGGCCTCCCCCGACCCCGACTGCCGGGCGGACCCGCTGTCGAAGGTGGCCATCCAGACGGTCGGCTCGGCACCGCCGGAGGTCCCGGCGCCCGGGTCGACCGGGTCGCAGGCGGCGAAGACCCGGTCCAGGGACGCGAACACGGCGTGGGCGTCCTGCCGGCCGCAGTCGCTCAGCTGCACGGTGACATCGCAGTCGGCCGCGTGGTTGCTGGTCTCGTTGCTCTCCATGTACTCCACTCCTCAGGTCCGGTGGGTCCGGGCGGGTCCCGCCGGGTCCGGTCGTTCCGGTGGCGGCCCGGCCGGGCGGCATGCCCGGCCGATGCCCGTACAGCCACGAATACCTCACTGCCCGCTCGCCAATCAGGATCGGCACACGCGCGTTTGCGGCGGTGGGGGGCAGGTACGAGGGTGTGAGGAAACCGGCAGGAAACGGACCGGCGCACCAGGAGGAAGCCCTTATGCCCGCTGGATCGAACGCCAAGCGCGAGCGGCAGTACGAGCACATCAAGGACAGCGCCGAGGACCGCGGCGCCAGCGAGGGGCGGGCCAAGGAGATCGCCGCCCGGACCGTCAACAAGGAGCGGGCCCGCGCCGGGGAGTCGAAGACGGCGAGCAGGACCTCCACGCAGGACATGTCGTCCGGCAAGCGCGGCGGGCAGCGCTCCGGCAGCGCCGGCCCCAAGGGCCCGACCTACGACCAGCTGTACCAGGAGGCCAGGAAGAAGGGCATCGAGGGCCGGTCCTCGATGAACAAGGAGGAGCTGCGGCGCACGCTCGGCAAGTGACGAACAGGCCGGCCCCCCGCCCACGGGGGGGCAGAGGGCCGGGCCGGATCGTCAGCCGAACGGGCCCTCCGCGAGGTGCGCGAGGAGGTCGGCGGGGTCGTCGTGGATCACGGCGGCCCCCGCCTCCGTCAGGGCGGCTCGCGGGATCCCGCCGCACAGCAGTCCCACACAGGTGGTGCCCGCCGTGGATCCGGCCGCCATGTCCCACACCGTGTCGCCGACGAACACCGAGCGCCCGGCCTCCGCGCCGGCCAGTTCGAGCGCCCGCTCGACCGGTTCCGGTGCCGGCTTGCCCCGTTCCACGTCGTCGGCGCTCGCGGTGGCGGTGATCGCGTCGTCCGCGTCGATGGCCCGCCGCAGCGCGGCCAGTTCCGAGCCCCCGGCGGAGGTGGCCAGGACCACGGTCCAGCCGTCCGCCGCGAGCGTCCTCAGCAGCCGGCCGGCGTCCCGGAAGGCGGGCAGCCGCTCGTAGTAGGTGCCGTAGAGCGTCTTGTGCGCGGTGCTGATCCCGGCGTCCTGGTCGCGGTCCCGGTCGTCGCCGAGCAGATGGGCGATCAGATCGGTGGAACCGAGCCCGACGGCCCGGTGGATCGCGTGCGTCGGGACATCGTGCCCCGCCTGGCGGAACGCCTCCCACCAGGACGTCACATGCAGGTGGTTGGTGTCGACGAGGGTTCCGTCGACGTCGAACACCGCGGCTCGGGTCATCGTTTCCTTCTCTCCGTGTCCTTGGTCGCGGCCTCTGGCCGTTCGGTCGCTGCTGTTGCGGGTCCCCCGCCGACCGGTCGGGTACGGCCGGTGCCGTCCACCCGGCCCAGTCGGTTCACCCGCACCGGGCGTACGGGCAGGAGTACCGGTGACCGCGTGCGGCCCGGGCAAACGGTGGACCGGGCAATCGGTGGGCCGGGGTGGGGGCCGGGCGGAAGCGCTGGTTGGACGGGCCGCCGCGGGTTAGAAGACCAGTGCGAGCGGATCGTGGGAGGATCGCATGACTGCACAGAGCAGCATTGGTGAGCCGGAGGGCGGGGTCGCCGGCAGAGGCGGGCGCAACGAGACCCAGGACGAGCGGGCCGACCGGCGCTGGACCGAACTGATCCAGGAGATCAGGGTCGCCCAGACGGGGGTGCAGATCCTCTTCGGCTTTCTGCTCACCGTGGTGTTCACGCCCACGTTCGAGGACCTGGCCGACGCCGACAAGGTCATCTACATCGTCACCGTGGTGCTCGGCGCGGCCACCCAGGGTGCGTTGATCGGGCCGGTGGCGTTCCACCGGGTCGTCTCCGGGCGGCGGATCAAGGAGCACGCGGTGGTGTGGGCCTCCCGGCTGACCTTCGCCGGGCTGGTGCTGCTGCTGTTCACCCTGGTGTCCGCGCTGTTCCTGGTGCTCCGGGTGGCCACCCACGACGGGTTCGTGCCCTGGCTGGTCGCCGGCATCGTCGGCTGGTACCTGGTCTGCTGGTTCCTGCTGCCGATGTGGGCACGGATCCGCTACACCACGGACGACTGACGGTCCGCGGGACCCACGTCGACGACTGACGGTCCGCGGGATCCACGTCGAAGCCCCGGGAGGCCCCGAGTCCCCCGGGGCTTCTCACGCGCCCGTCAACCTTTCCGGAATCGTCATTCCTCCCGGGGAGCCGGGCCGAGGCGCAGCACCTGGTCGATGGTGTCCGCCTCGGCCGCGGTCTTGTCGGTGCGGTGGCGCAGCACCCGGGCGAAACGGAGAGCGACTCCGGCCGGGTAGCGCGGTGAGCGCTGGAGGCCGTCGTAGGCGATCTCCACCACGAGCTCCGGCCGGACCCTCACGGTGAACCCGTCGTCCTCGACGGCGAGCTCCCGCAGCCGCTCGGTCTGCCAGCGCAGCATGGCGTCGGTGAGCCCCTTGAACGTCTTCCCGAGCATCACGAAGCCGCCCCCGCCGGAATCCGCCCGCCCGGCGCCGCCCACCCCCACCGGCCCCTCGACGGCGGGGGCCCTCCCCTCCACCGCCCGGGCGCCGAGGTGCAGGTTGGACAGCAACCCGGTGCGGCGGCCGTGGCCCCACTCGGCTGCCAGCACGACCAGGTCCAGGGTGTGCACCGGCTTGACCTTGAGCCAGGAACGGCCGCGGCGCCCGGCGCTGTAGGGCGCGTCCAGTGCCTTGACCATCACGCCTTCATGGCCGCGCGCCAGGGTGTCGGCGGAGAACGCCTCGGCCGCGCCGACAGCGGCGGGGTCGGCGGGGTCCTCCACCACGGTGCGGCGCACCCGCATGGGTTCGGGCACCAGCCGGGTCAGCGCGGCGTGCCGCTCGTGCCCGGGCAGATCGAGCAGCTCGGCCCCGTCGGCGGCCAGTACGTCGAAGAAGACCGGCGAGACGGGCAGCGCGGCCGCGGCGGTGGCCACGTCGGTGCGGGAGCCGACCCGGGAGGCGATGTCCTGGAAGGGCCGGGGGCGGCCGTCCGCGTCCAGCGCGATCACCTCCCCGTCCAGCACGAACAGGTCGCCCACGAGCCCGCGCGCGGCGGCGGTGACCTCCGGCAGCCGGTCCGTGATGTCGTCCAGCGAGCGGGTGTAGACCCGCACCTCGTCACCGGAGCGGTGCACCTGAACGCGCACCCCGTCGAGCTTCTCCTCCACGGCGCACGGCCCGACGGCGGCGACCGCCTCGGCCACGCTCTTCGCCGTGTGGGCGAGCATCGGCTGCACGGGGCTGCCCACCCGCAGGGTGAACCGCTCCAGCACGTCCGGCCCTTCGGCCAGCAGCGCCCGGGCCACCCGGGGCAAAGAGCCCTCCAGCATCACCGCCCGCCGCACGTCCGCCGGGGCGGCCCCGGCGGCCTTGGCGACCCCTTCCAGGGCGACCGCGTCCAGGGCACCCTGCCGGATCTCGCCGGTCAGCAGCCGCAGCAGCAGATGCTGTTCGGGCGCGGTCGCCGCCGCCATCAGCGCGTGGACCAGCCGCTGCCGCTCGGCCTGCGAGCCGGGCCCGGCCACCGAGGCCAGCTCGGTGAGCGCCGCGTCGGTGCCGGTCACCGTCAGCCCGGCCTCCTCGGCGGGCGGGACCCGCTCCTTGAGCGTGCTCCACCCGATGCCGATCCGGCCCTGGGGCAGCCGCCCCGACAGGTAGGCGATGACGAGCGGCGCCTCCTTGGGGGAGGCGGCCGAGAACAGCTCCGCCAGGACGGCGATCTTGCGGGAGCGGGCGGAGGTGGCGGCGACCTGGTCGGAGACCTCCGCGAGACGGGCCAGCAGCATGCCGCCATCGTGCCCGCCCCCCGGCCCTCCCGCACCTGGGCCCCTTACCCGAAGCCGGCCACGCCCGGGGCCCGGAACACCCGCTCCGTCTTGCTCCGCCTGGCTCGCCTTGGCCGCCGCCCGCTGTGCGCCCTTTCCACTTCCTCTTTTGGGCAACGAGTGGAGGGGGTGTCGGAGTGCCCGGTTGGCGAGATGTCGCCAACCGGTAGTCAGCGGCCGGGTCGCCAGAGAGAGGGGCGAGTTGGCGGCGTGGTCAGCCGGAGCTCTCCCGGGCGTCATCCAACTGGCCTACTCTGCGCAGCGGTTCGCATTCGAGGCGGGATGACGGAAGGCAGGGTCCTCATGGGGATGGTGTCGCGTACCGCGACCACGGCCGCGCTGGCGGCGGCGCTGATACTGGGCGGTGCCCCGCATGCGGGGGCGAGGGATGGCGGGGCGGGGGCCGCGGGGGCCGGGGCGGGGGTGGCGTACTCGGACACGACCGGGGTGGGGGTGCACAACGCGTACGAGAAGTCGGCCTATCCGTACTTCACGGACGCGCTGGACTCCGGGGCGGCCATGCTGGAGCTGGATGTGTGGACGAACGTCTTCGGGCGGTCGTGGCGGGTGTCGCACTCCAACCCGCTGGGGAACGACAACAACTGCGTGAACGCGGCGAACGCGGACGGGCTGCGGACGGGGCCCCGGGACCAGGATCTCGGCGGGTGCCTGGCGTCGGTGCGGGCCTGGCACGATGCCCACCCGGGGCATCGGCCGGTGGTACTGAAGATCGAGCTGAAGGACGGGTTCCAGGGGAAGGCAGGGCGGGGGCCGGCGGCTCTGGACGCGCTGCTGACCGCCCGGTTGGGTGACGCGCTGTTCCGTCCGGCGGATCTGGTGGGGGGCCATCCGGATCTGGACGCCGCCGTCAGGGCGGGCGGGTGGCCGGCGCGTGACGCGATGGCGGGGAAGTTCGTGGTGGAGATCATCCCGGGGACGGTGGAGAAGGACAACCCGCTGGACACCCTGTGGACGGACCGGGAGTACGCCCAGCATCTGCGGGGCCTCGCGGCGGCCGGGCGGCTGCGGGAGGCCTCGGCCTTCCCGGCGGTGCTGGGCGCGGCCGCGGGTGATCCGCGTACCCGGTACGCCGACGCCGGGCTGCGGCCCTGGTTCGTCGTCTTCGACGGTGACGCGTCGTTCTACGCGGGCGGCGGCTCGGTGGACACGGCCTGGTACGCACGGAACGGCTATCTGGTGGTGATGACCGACGCGCACAAGGTGGCGCCGGCGATCGACGGCGTCAACCCCACCGAGGCGCAGGCGCGGGAGCGGGTGGCGCTGCTGGCGGCGCGGCATGCCAGCGTGGTGTCCTCCGACTGGCGTTCGCTGACGTCGGTGCTGTCGTCGGTCGTGCCGCGGGGCGGCGCCGGCCGGTAAGACCCGTAAGACCGGTACGAGGGGCCGGGCCGGGCCGCCGGTCAGTGTTCGGTGGCGGCAAGGTCGGCGGGGCGGCGGGTGCCTACGGCCAGGTGCTCGCCGACCCGGTTGACCAGCAGGGTCATCTCGTAGGCGACCTGTCCCACGTCGGCGTCGGCGTCGCTGAGCACGCAGAGGCAGCTGCCCTCGCCGGCGGCGGTGACGAAGAGCATGGCGTCGTCGAACTCCACCATCGTCTGGCGCGCCCGTCCGGCCTGGAAGTGCCGTCCGGCGCCGCGGGCCAGGCTGTGCAGTCCGGAGGAGACGGCCGCCAGGTGTTCGGCGTCCGCCCTGGCCAGGTCCGTGCTCGCGCCGGTGACCAGGCCGTCGCTGGAGAGCACCAGGGCGTGGCGTATCTGCTCGACACGCTTGATCAGGTCGTCCAGCAGCCAGTCGAGTCCCTTGTCGAGTGCCATGTCCGGTCCTCCCCGTAGCGGTCCATTCCCCTTCCGGTAAGACTTCCGTACGGATGTGAGCAGGGCAAGAACGCCTCCTGGCCACTGTCGGGGGCCGGGCGCGCGGGTCGTGGGGGGCGCCGCCCGGCGTGAAGCGCTCAGGGGGGTCGCACGGTTGGCGCGGGGCGCTTCGGTGGAGTGGGTTTCCCGCGCCGGGGAGGGTGGGGGCGGGAGGGGCGTCGCCGCCGGTCGCGGTGTGGTCCTGGTCTTTGTCGACCTTGGTCTACCTGAGCTAGCCTTTTGCAGATTTGCCGCCCAAGTGAGTGACGGGTGAAGAAGCTGCCAAGGCCCCGTCCGCGGGGCCGTCGCGGTTTCCTCGCCCGGCCGCCCGCGCCGGCCTTGTGGTTCACCGGACTCCAGTGAGGTTGACGATGACTGACACCACCGACTCGCGTCCGGTGGCCGGCAAGGCGGGACGCACGGGCGGCCGGGTGAGCGAGCCGGAGCTGCGTCAGCTGCTGGCCGGTCTGACCGCGGTCCGTGACGGTGATTTCGGTACCCGGTTGCCCGGTGAGGGCGACGGGCTGATGGGTGAGATCGCCACCGTCTTCAACGGCATGGTGGACCAGTTGTCGCTGTTCACCTCCGAGGTGACCCGGGTGGCCCGTGAGGTGGGTACGGAGGGGACGCTCGGCGGGCAGGCGGAGGTGCCGGGGGTGTCGGGCACTTGGGCGGACCTCACCGACTCGGTGAACGCCATGGCGGGCAATCTGACCACCCAGGTGCGTGACATCGCCCAGGTGGCGACGGCGGTGGCCAAGGGCGACCTGTCGCAGAAGATCGACGTGGACGCCCGGGGCGAGATCCTGGAGCTGAAGAACACCGTCAACACCATGGTCGACCAGCTGTCGGCGTTCGCGGACGAGGTCACCCGGATGGCCCGCGAGGTGGGCAGCGAGGGACGGCTCGGCGGGCAGGCGGAGGTGCCGGGGGTCGGCGGGGTGTGGCGTGAGCTGACCGACTCGGTGAACTTCATGGCGGGCAACCTCACCAACCAGGTCCGCAATATCGCCCAGGTGACCACGGCGGTGGCCAAGGGCGACCTGTCGCAGAAGATCACCGTGGACGCGCGCGGGGAGATCCTGGAGCTGAAGAACACCGTCAACACGATGGTGGACCAGCTCTCCGCGTTCGCGGACGAGGTCACCCGGATGGCCCGTGAGGTGGGTACGGAGGGGGTGCTCGGCGGGCAGGCGGACGTCCGGGGGGTCTCGGGTACCTGGCGGGATCTGACCGACTCGGTGAACTCGATGGCGGGCAACCTCACCAACCAGGTGCGCTCCATCGCCCAGGTGGCCACCGCGGTCGCCGGGGGCGATCTGTCGCAGAAGATCACCGTGCAGGCCCGGGGCGAGATCCTGGAGCTGAAGAACACCATCAACACCATGGTCGACCAGCTCTCCGCCTTCGCGGACGAGGTGACCCGGGTGGCCCGCGAGGTGGGCACCGAGGGAAACCTGGGCGGTCAGGCGGTGGTGCGCGGGGTCTCGGGCACCTGGAAGGACCTGACGGACAACGTCAATGTGATGGCGTCCAATCTGACCGGTCAGGTGCGCTCCATCGCCCAGGTGGCCACGGCGGTGGCGCGGGGTGACCTGTCGCAGAAGATCACCATCGAGGCGCGCGGCGAGGTGGCCGCGCTGGCCGAGGTGATCAACACCATGGTGGACACCCTCTCCGCGTTCGCCGACGAGGTGACCCGGGTGGCCCGCGAGGTGGGCACCGAGGGACGGCTGGGCGGTCAGGCGCACGTACCGAACGTGGCGGGCACCTGGAAGGACCTCACCGACAACGTCAACTCGATGGCGAACAACCTGACCAACCAGGTGCGCAACATCGCGCTGGTGACGACCGCGGTGGCCAACGGCGACCTGTCGAAGAAGATCGACGTGGACGCCCGCGGGGAGATCCTGGAGCTGAAGACCACCATCAACACGATGGTCGACCAGCTGTCGGCGTTCGCCGCCGAGGTGACGCGCGTGGCCCGCGAGGTGGGCAGTGAGGGCCGGCTCGGCGGGCAGGCCGAGGTCGAGGGCGTGTCGGGCATGTGGAAGCGGCTCACCGAGAACGTCAACGAGCTGGCCGGGAACCTCACCCGCCAGGTGCGGGCCATCGCGGAGGTGACCAGCGCGGTCGCCGAGGGGGATCTGACCCGCTCGATCACCGTGGACGCCTCCGGTGAGGTGTCCGAGCTGAAGGACAACATCAACGCGATGGTGGGGTCGCTGCGCGAGACGACCCGGGCCAACCAGGAGCAGGACTGGCTGAAGACCAACCTGGCCCGGATCTCGGCGCTGATGCAGGGCCACCGGGACCTGGCGGTGGTGGCGGAGACCATCATGGACGAGCTGACCCCGCTGGTGAACGCGCAGTACGGGGCGTTCTACCTGGCCGGGGACGGCGACGGGATGGTGGAGCTGCGGCTCGTCGGTTCCTATGGGCGGCCGGCCGGCTCGCCGGCGGAGGTGCGGTTCAGGCTGGGCGAGTCGATGGTGGGGCAGGCGGCCCGCAGCCGGCGGATGATCGCGGTGGACGGGGTCCCGGACGGGTACGTCACCCTGTCGTCCGGTCTGGGACAGGCCGCGCCGTCGAGTCTGCTGGTGCTGCCGATCCTGGTGGAGGAGCAGGTCCTCGGGGTGATCGAGCTGGCCTCGTTCCGGCCGTTCCCGCCGGTGCACCGGGACTTCCTGGAGCGGCTGATGGACTCGGTCGGCGTCAATGTCTCCACCATCATGGCCAACTCCCGCACCGACGAGCTGCTGGTGGAGTCGCAGCGGCTGACCGCGGAGCTCCAGGCGCGCTCCGAGGAGCTGTATGTACAGCAGGAGGAGCTGCAGAAGTCCAACGCCGAGCTGGAGGAGAAGGCGGCGCTGCTGGCGGCGCAGAACAGCGACATCGAGGCGAAGAACCTGGAGATCGAGCAGGCCCGGGGCGAGCTGGAGGCGCGGGCGCAGCAGTTGTCGCTGGCGTCGAAGTACAAGTCGGAGTTCCTGGCGAACATGAGCCATGAGCTGCGTACCCCGTTGAACAGCCTGCTGATCCTGGCGCAGTTGCTGGCGCAGAACCCGACCCGCAACCTCACGCCGAAGCAGGTGGAGTACGCGGGGATCATCCACTCGGCGGGTTCGGACCTGCTCCAGTTGATCAACGACATCCTCGATCTGTCGAAGGTCGAGGCGGGCAAGATGGACATCAATCCGGAGCGGGTGTCGGTCCGGGGCCTGCTGGAGTATGTGGAGGCCACGTTCCGGCCGTTGACCACGCAGAAGAGCCTGGACTTCTCGATCACCACGGCGCCGGGCGCGCCGACGGATCTGCTGACCGACGACGCCCGGCTGCAGCAGGTGCTGCGCAATCTGCTGTCGAACGCGGTGAAGTTCACCGAGCGGGGCAGTGTGGAGCTGCGGATCGAGCCGGCGGTGGACGCGGAGCTGCCGGCGTCGATGCGCGGGGTGGGCCCGTCGGTGGCGTTCCGGGTGAAGGACTCCGGGATCGGTATCCCGGAGCAGCAGCTTGAGGTGATCTTCGGCGCGTTCCAGCAGGCGGACGGCACGACGAGCCGCCGGTACGGGGGGACGGGTCTGGGGCTGTCGATCAGCCGGGAGATCGCGTATCTGCTGGGTGGTGAGGTGATCGCTGAGTCCACTCCGGGTCTGGGCAGTACGTTCACGCTGTTCCTGCCGGTGCGGCGGACCGATTTCGAGACGGTGGCGGCCTCGGCTCCGCTGGTGTCGGTCGGTGGCGGCGGGGTGCGCCGGGAGCTCGCGGCGCGGCCGGTGTCGGCGGCGGTACCGCTGGTGCCGGAGCCGACGGTGCCGCACCGGCGGCGGCTGCTGGTGATCGAGGACCGGCCGCGGGGGCTGATGTCGCTGGTGGCGGAGAAGGCGGTGGCGGAGGTGGCGGACAGTCCCGGCGGGCTGTTCGCGGACGGCGCCGTGGTGGTGGATGTGATCGGGGCGCTGGGGGCGCAGGAGGCGGCGACCGCGCTGGCGGCGGAGGCCTGCCACTGCGTGGTGCTGGACCTGGACATGTCGGAGGAGGAGACGCTGCGTTTCCTGGACGCGATGGACGGGGACGCGGGGGCGCAGAACGTGCCGGTGCTGGCGCACAACAGCCGCCGGATGGGGATCGGCTACGAGCGGGAGCTGCAGATGCGGTCGCGGATGCGGCCGTTGGAGCTGCTGTCGAGTCTGGACGAGCTGCGGGAGCGGATCACGCTGCATCTGTCGGCGGAGGAGCCGGGTGACGTACTGCCGCTGATCCGGTCGGAGGAGGCGCCGGCCGGGCCGCCGCAGGACGCGGACGCGGCGCTGGCGGGCCGTACGGTCCTGGTGGTGGATGATGACGCGCGCAACCTGTACGCGCTGAGCGGCATCCTGGAGCTGCACGGGATCCGGGTGCTGCACGCGGAGAACGGCCGGCAGGGCATCGAGGCGCTGGACGAGCACCCGGATGTGGATCTGATCCTGATGGACGTGATGATGCCGGAGATGGACGGCTACACGGCGACGGCGGAGATCCGCCGGATGCCGGAGCACAGTGCTCTGCCGATCATCGCGGTGACCGCCAAGGCGATGCCGGGTGACCGGGAGAAGTGCCTGGCGGCGGGGGCCAGCGACTATGTCACCAAGCCGCTGGACGCGGACGATCTGATCGCCTGTGTCCGCCGCTGGGTGGCGGCCCCCTAGGTGCGCCGGGCGGCCGTACCTCCCGACGGCAGCCCGCCGCCCGCCCCTTCGAGTTCGCCCGCGCACGACCGTCGAGGAGCAGTCACGGTGAACAGCCCCCAGCCCTCCGGGGCTTCCGTCCCGGACGACGGGCCGCCGGACCCGGTGCGGTCCGCGGCCGGGGAGAGCGCCGCCCGGCCGGTGGAGGTGCCCGAGCCGCGGGAGGCCGCCGAGCCGGTGGGCGAGGAAGTGGCCGTCCTGGGGTCCGGGGCGGACCCGGCGGTGCCGGTGGCCGGTGGGGAGGCGGTCGGGGCGGTCTCCTCGGTGGGCCGGCTGGCGGCCACCGTGGAGCGGCTGCGGCAGGAGGTGGCGACCGCGCACGCCGCCGCCGACGGCCGGGCGCTGATCGAGCTGGCCAAGGGCATCCTGGTGGAGCGGTTGCAGTGCGGCCCGGGTGAGGCGGCCCGGCAGCTGACGGCGCTGGCCGAGCAGGCGGGGGTGCCGGCGCTGGAGCTGGCCGCGGACATCCTCAACCGGACGTCGGCGGACCGGCTGTCCGAGGCGGCGGGTTCGTTCCTGTCGTCGACCGCCGCGGAGGGCCGTCCCGGTCCGGGGCAGACCGAGGCGTCGGTGGGGGTGCGGCTGCGGACCGCGGAGAGCGGCACGCTGGCGGCGGACGACACCCAGGCGGCGGCCGAGTCGCTGCTTGAGCACGCGCTGGCGCCGCTGGGCGCGACCGGGGTGGCCATCTGGGCGGCCGGGCACGACGCCTCGTTCACGCTGGCCGGGCACGCCGGTTTCCCGGCGGAGGAAGCGCGCCGGTGGCGGTATGTCCCGCCGGGGGTGGCGACGGTGGCGCAGTCGGCGATGACCGAGCGGCGCACGATGTGGTTCGAGTCGCTGGGCGCGGGTTCGCTGCCGTCGATCGGCGGCCGGGACGAGAGTTCGCGCGGCGGGCGGGCGGCGGTGCCGGCCGGGACCGGTGGCCGGATCGTGGGGGTGCTGGAGATCTGCTGGCCGCAGCGGCTCGATCCGCAGCCGCCGGCGATCCAGCGGCAGGTGGAGGCGCTGGCGGAGCTGTGCGCGCACACCCTGGAGAACCGGCCGCGGTACACGGCGGGGCCCTCGGGCACGTCGAGCGCGCTGGAGCAGGACGTGGCCGAGCTGGTCGACGTGGTAGACAGCCTGTACGACCCGGCGCTGCTGCTGCTTCCGCATCTGGACGCGGAGGGGCGGCTGGCCGACTTCCGCATCCACCACGCCAACCGGCGGTTCCTGGATCCGGCGGGGCGGCCGCGCTCCGCGGTCAGCGGGGCGCTGTTCCTGGAGGCGTACCCGGTGTCGGCGGGCCGCAGCGAGCTGTTCGACACCATCGCCCGGGTGTACGCGACCGGTGAGCCGTTCCGTGCCGAGCGGATGACGTTGACGGCGCTGGTGGACCAGGTGCCGTTGGAGGCGGTGGCCGACCTCAGTGTGAGCCGGTACGGCGGGGCGCTGCTGTTCATCTGGCGTACCGAGGACGAGGCGGCGCGGCTGGCGAGCCTGCTGCAGCACGCCCAGCGGCTGGGCCGGATCGGCGGGTTCGAGGAGAACGTGCTGACCGGGGACAT
Source organism: Streptomyces sp. NPDC046887 (assembly GCF_040644755.1). Classification (NCBI taxonomy): domain Bacteria; kingdom Bacillati; phylum Actinomycetota; class Actinomycetes; order Kitasatosporales; family Streptomycetaceae; genus Streptomyces; species Streptomyces sp. NPDC046887. The sequence goes on along the minus strand of NZ_JBEYXH010000024.1, from coordinate 78,265 downwards.
CACCTGGAACCAGCAGATGCACCATCTGCACGGGCTGCCGCTGACGGCGCCGCCGATCCCGTTGGAGCAGTTGCCCGCGTACGCGCACCCGGATGACGCGGTGGCCATCGGCCGTTTCCTGCGGGCGCTGCTGCGGCATCAGCGTCCGGCGTCGACGGCGTTCCGGTTGCAGCGGCCGGACGGGGTGACCCGGCATGTGCGGGTGATCGCGGAGCCGGTGCTGGACGCGGACGCCCGGCTGCTGATGATCCGCGGCGCCTACCAGGACATCTCGGCGCAGCACTGGACGGAGGTGGCGCTGGCGGCGACCCGGGACCGGTTGGCGCACACCGAGCAGGAGTCGGCGGAGCGCAACCGGCTGGCGCTCCAGCTCCAGCACGCCATCATGCCGCCGGCGCGCGGGCCGCTGGACGCGCCGGGCCTTCGGGTCGGGGTGCGCTACCGCCCGGCCGAGACCGAGCATCTGGTGGGCGGCGACTGGTACGACGCGTTCGTGCTGCCGTCGAAGCAGGTGCTGGTGTGCGTGGGTGATGTGGCCGGGCACGGCATCAAGGCCGCCACCAGCATGATCGTGCTGCGGAACGCGCTGCGCGGGCTTGCGGTCACCGGCGCGGGGCCGGCGCAGCTGCTGACCTGGTTGAACATCGTGGCGCACCATCTGACGGAGCAGGTGACGGCGACCGCGGTGTGCGGGTTGTTCGATCCGGACACCCGGGTGCTGCGCTGGGCCCGGGCGGGCCATCTGCCGCCGGTGCTGGTGACCGGGGCGGAGACCACCACGCTGCCGGTGATCCAGGGAATGCTGCTGGGCGCGGTGGCGCACACGGAGTACGAGGAGGGCGTGGTCCGGCTGGATCCGGGGGACACGCTGCTGATGTACACCGACGGGCTGGTGGAGCGGAAGGACGCCTCGCTCCAGGATTCGCTGGAGCTGCTGATGGGCACCGCCCGGCAGTCGGCGCCGTCGCTGGAGCAGCGGCTGGACCGGCTGCTGACGCACAGTGCGGCGGACACCGACGACGACACCTGTGTGGTCGGTATCCAGGTCGAGTAGCGGGGCCGCCGCTTGCCGGCGTCCGGTGTGGGAACAGCGGCCGGGTCCGGCCCTCGCTCGTGCGGGCGGGGGCCGGACCCGGTGGGGGGGATGAGTGCCGGGCGGGGCGGCTCTCAGGCCGCCGGTGGTGGGGTGCCGGTCACTCGGTGTCGGTCACTCGGTGGTGAGCATGCCCTCGCGGAGCCGCTTCAGGGTGCGGGAGAGCAGCCGGGAGACATGCATCTGGGAGCAGCCGAGGCGCTCGCCGATCTGCGCCTGGGTCAGTTCCTCGACGAACCGCATGTGCACGATGCGCCGGTCGCGCTCGCCCAGTTCGGCGATGAGCGGGGCGAGGGCGTGGAAGTCCTCGACCAGTTCCATCGCCGGGTCCTCGGCGCCGATGAAGTCGGCGAGGGCGGCCTCGCCCTCGTCGGCGTCGTTGCCGACGGCCGCGTCCAGAGAGGTGGAGTTGTAGCCGTTGGAGGCGAGCCGGGCCTCGATGACCTCGTCCTCGGAGAGGCTCATCAGGGCGGCCAGCTCGGCGACGGTGGGGGTGCGGCCCAGCCGGGTGCGCAGCTCCTCGGTGGCGCGGGCGAGTTCGACCCGGGCCTCCTGGAGGCGGCGGGGGACGTGCACGGCCCAGGAGGTGTCGCGGAAGAAGCGCTTGATCTCGCCCACGATGTAGGGGACGGCGAAGCTGGTGAACTCCACCTCGCGGGTGAGTTCGAACCGGTCGATCGCCTTGATCAGGCCGATCATGCCGACCTGGACGATGTCCTCCATCTCGTCGCCGCGGCTGCGGAAGCGGCCGGCCGCGTAGCGGACGAGGGACATGTTCATCTCGATCAGGGTGTTGCGCGCGTACTGGTAGGCGTGGGTGCCCTCTTCGAGCACCGCCAGCTGCTCGAAGAACAGCTTCGACAGGGCGCGGGCGTCCCTCGGGGCGATCCGCTTGGGATCGGCCACCTGAGGCAGGTCGGCGATGCCGCTGTCCGTGATCGCCGTCGTGTGCCGCAAGGCCGTCGCCGCCGTCGTCATTGCTTCATCCCTCCCTTGCCGGTACGGCTCCGCTGTCCCCCGTGGAAGCCGATGAGGCGCGGTTACCCCGGCATCGCCACTTCATGCACGGCGATTTCCGGCCGATCGCTCCCCGCGGGGCAACCGGCCCGGTGACCGGCCCGTCCGCAGGGACGGCCGGGGAGGGCTCGTGGGTGGTACGCGGGTGGTACGGGGCCGGGCGCGACGGCCGCGGTCGACTCGGGGTCCGATCGCGGCCGCGCGTTCCCTTTCCCTCTCCCACCGGGCGGTGCCTGGAGGATCACCGCCCGGCGGAGGTCCGTCTGCCCGGCGGCCGTCGGGCCATGCTGGGCCGGGCGGGTGAAAGGGCGTCGGCCGGCCCGGGCCGATGGAGGGACGGAACGGTGCGGCAGCATGGCGGTATGAGTGACGACCACCGCCCGCCGGGCGACGGCCCACCGGGGCGCGAGCGGGACCGGGTGCGGGAGTTCTTCGCGGCCCGGGCCGCGCACTGGGACAGCCGCTTCCCCGATGACGGGCCCGCGTTCGCCGCGGCCGTCGCGGAGCTGGGCCTGCGGGCGGGGGACGCGGTGCTCGACGCGGGCTGCGGCACCGGGCGGGCGTTGGCCCCGCTGCGGGCGGCGGTCGGCCCGGCGGGCACCGTGCTCGGCGCGGATCTGACACCGGACATGCTGGCGGCGGCCGTCCGCGCCGGGCGGGACACCGAGGCGCGGCTGCTGCTCGCCGACGTGGCCCGGCTGCCGCTACGGGACGGGATGCTGGACGCCGTGTTCGGTGCCGGGCTCGTCTCGCATCTGGCGCGCCCGGCGGAGGACCTGCGGGAGTTGGCCCGGGTGGTACGGCCCGGAGGCCTGCTGGCGCTGTTCCACCCGGTCGGCCGGGCCGCGCTGGCCGCCCGGCAGGGCCGCCGGCTCACCGGCGACGACCTGCGGGCCGAGCCCAACCTGCGCCCGCTGCTGGCGGGCTCCGGCTGGCGGCTGCGCTCGTACGCGGACGAGGACACCCGTTTCCTCGCCGTCGCCGTACGGGCGGAGGGCCCTCCCCCGCCGCCGGGGTGACGGAGACCGCCCTCCGTGCCCCGGTGGCCGGGGCCGCACCGGCGCCCTTCTGCCCGGTCGGCGCGCGGCCTACGGTGGAGGGAGCGGCAGACCCGACCCCGGCCAGGCCCGTTCGGCGGCGCCGGGCCGAGAGGAGGCCCCATGTGGCACCAGCTCCGCGCATTCCTCGGGCCCCAGGCGCCCGGCCGTGGCGGCGGCGGACGTCCGTCCCGTCCGGCGGGCCCGCGGCCGCACAACCTCTTCGAGGCGGCCGCCGCCAGTGTGGCGGCCGGAGCCGAGAACGATCCGGAGGCGGCGGCCGAGGCCGAGGAGTGGGTCTCCCCCGAGGCGCTGGCCTTCGGGGTGCGCGAGCTGGCCTGCCGCGCGGTCCTCGCGCTGGCGCGTGAGCGAGGCCGGTCCCCGCGGTCGGTGGCCCGGGAACTGCTCGGTCTGCCCTCGGCCTGACGATGGCCGGGGTCCGGGGGCAGGGGCCTGGCTCCGCCGCCGGTCGGCGCCGATTCGGGGGCCGCGCGGCTCTCGACGCGGAGGTTACCCGCTGGTTAAGGTGCGCCGACGAACCACGGGCCGAGCGGAACGCGGGAGGGCGCCATGGCCGAGGTGGAGCAGGTGGAGGCGGCCGACACGGATGACACCCTGTTCATCCTCACCGCCGCGCTGCTGACGCCCGCCCAGTTCCCGGCGGTACTGGGCGACGACTACCCGGAGGCCTGCGCGGCCCTGGGGCTGGGCCCGCATCCGGTCGGCTACGGGCTGGTGTTCGGCCAGGACGGGGGCGGGGCGCGGTGGACCGTGGTGGTGGACGACGTGTCCCTGGTGGCCGTCGCCATCGCCACCTGGGACTGCGGGATGGAGTACGACCTCTCCCCCGACGAGCGCACGGTGGTGACCGCGCTGCCGGGCTGGCCGCTGGAGCTGACGGTGGCCGCGCCCGGGGTGCCGGAGCCCCATGATCCGCCGACCGAGCCGGACGACCCCGCTCCACTCGCCCCGCCGGACACCGGCGCCTGGGGCCCGGCGCAGCGCCGGCTGGGCGCCGACGCGGTGGCCCTCCAGTGGGCCGTCTGGCGTGAGCAGTTCGCCGCGGACAACGCCGGGGGTGAACGGGAGACGTCGCGGGAGACGGCGGCGCCCGTACGGGAAACGGCAGGAGACCTCGTACAGGAAACGAGGGAGCCCATCCAGGAAACCGCAGGCGCTCCCGCACGGGAAACGGCGGCGCCCGCCCGGGAAACAGCCGGGACGCCCGTACGGGAAACGGCCGCCGTACGGGAAATGACGGCGCCCGCCCGGGAAACAGCCGGGGCAACCACCGGCCCCGCCGCCTCCCCTCCCCCCGTACCGCCCTCGGGCGGCGAGACCCCGGACGGGCACGCCCGGTTGCGGCGGGTCCTGGACGAGTTGCGCGGGTATCTGGTGGAGGCGCCGCCGCCCGGGCGGGTGCGCTCGGCGTTCGCCCCGGGCGGGGCCCGTACGCTCCGGGCGGACGGCCCGGGCTGGTCGCTGGTGGCCCGGACGGACGACATCGCCTTCGTCTTGCTGGACGACATGCCCGGAGAGGTGCTCCCGGTGGGCCGGGGGCCGAACCTGCCCGGGCTGCTGACCGCCCTGGACGAGATGGCGGTCCGCCCCGCCTGACGGTCCGACGGCCCGACGGCCTGACACGGCGGTACGCCCCGCCCGGCCGCGGACGGCGGCGCGGAGCGTACCGCGGCGGAGTCAGCCGCTCGGCTCGTCGGCGGCGCCCTCCGTGGCGTCGTCCCCGGCGGGGGCGTCCTCGGCCGAGGGCTTGGCGGTCTCGCCGGAGCCGCCGTCGCTGTCGGAGGCCTCCGAGCCCTCCGAGGCCTCCACCAGGTCGGCGTCCCAGTGGTCCGACCCCGAGCCCGCCTGCTCGTCGGGCATGTCCCTCGGGATCGGGTCCTCACTGGTCTCGCCGGCCCCTTCGAGCCGCTTGTCGTCCATATCCGTCCCCTTCAGTCCGGTGGCGGTCGCCCGCTGATCGTTTCGCAGCGGCGGGTACCCCGGGGCGGTCGGGCTCAGACGTATGGACCGGCGGGCTCCGCGCCCGGTCGGCCGCCGGACGGTTCCGTCGGCGCGGTCAGCGGCCCAGCTCCCTCCGGTTCGCCCGGCGCAGCCGACGCCGCTGGCCGGGGTCGAGTGCCAGATAGGCGACGGCGGGCACGCCGAGGACGACCAGCAGCGCGAACCAGAAGCCGATGAGCGGCCAGAGGAGCAGGCCGACGGCCACTCCCCCGATGACGACCTTCGTTCTGACCGACATGGCGGAACCTCCTTCATGGCCGGGCCGGCAGGGCCGGGCCCGCGCCGCCGGGCCCCGCGGCCCGGCGGTTGTCTGCTCCGAGAACGCGCCGCCGGTGCCCACGGTTCCCCCGCCACTCCCCCGTACCACGATCGGCGTGTCCCAGCTCACACCGGAGCGGGAGCTTCCGCACGACCCCATGCGGTACTGTCGGCGACTCACATCGATCTAGTCAAGTTTGAGGAGTGCGCCAGCCCTTGCGGAACCTCGCCCGTTGCTCCGCCGTGTTCCTGCCCGGTGACCCCGCCCGCACCGGACGGTTCGCCTTCCACCCACCCGTGGACGGCGAACCGTCCCCCGCCGTCCCGCCCGGTGGTGACGGCCGGACCGAGGAGCTGACGCTCGTCGGCCCGGACGCCCGCCCGCACCGCGTATCCGCCCTGGTGCTGGACGTCGGCGCCGCGCTGCCCCTGCTGACCCGGGGCCGCCGGCATCCGGACGCCTCGCCCTCGGTCGCCTTCTGGGGCGCGGCGGCGCTCACCGCACTCGGGCTGACGGCCCGCGGACTGCTGCTTCCGGGCCTCTCCCCGGCCGGCCATGACGCCTGGCGGGCGGGCCCGCTGACGGCCGAGGACGGGGAGGCCCTGCGCCGGCTCGCCGCCTCGATGCCCCCGGAGGCCCACGCGTACCCCATCGGGACCGCGCCGGACGGCGGGGCGCTGCTGCCGGAGCCGGAGCGGCTGCTGCGCGGCTTCCTGGACGCGGTCGCCGACACCCTGCCCCGTACCCCCGCCGCCGCACTGGCCGCCGGGGGCCCGGTCCTCACCGCGCCGGAGCCCCGGCAGGCACCCGGGCTGCGCGCGTGGGCGGCGGATGTGGCGGCCGGCCATGACGCCGGGGTGCGGCTCTCGCTGCGGATCGAGGCCGTCGGATGGGACGGGCCCGGCGCCGAAACGGAGGCCGGCCTCTCGCCCGCGTTCCGTGCCGTGCTCCAGCTGCACCCGGCCGGGGACCCCGCCCTGGTGGCCGACGCCGCCGAGGTGTGGGCGGGGCGCGCGGAAGGCTTCGGGCCGCGGGCCCGGCTGGACGCGCTGCCGGCGCTCCACCGCGCCGCCCGGGCCTGGCCCGCGCTGTCCCCGCTGCTGTCGGCGGCCGTACCGGACGCGGTGGAGCCGGCCGACGAGGAGCTGCTGGAGTTGCTGGGCGAGGCGGGCCGGGCGCTGGCCGGAGCGGGGGTCGCGGTGCACTGGCCGCGCGATCTGGCGCGGTCGCTGACCACGCGCGTGGTGATCGGGCCCCCGGAGGAGACGGGCGGGGCCACCGGTGACAAGGCGGTGTCCGCAAGGCCCGGGTCGCCGCTGCTGTCGGCGCACGCCCTGCTCGGCTTCGACTGGCGGTTCACCCTGGACGGGATGGAGCTGACCCGGGCGGAGCTGGACCGGCTGGCCGAGTCCGCCCGCCCGGTGGTGCGGCTGCGTGACCGGTGGGTGCTGGTCGACCCGGAGGAGGTGCGGCGGGCCCGGGAGCGGCAGCCGCGCAAGGTCACCCCGCTGGACGCGCTGGGCGCCGCGCTGACCGGGAGCACCGAGGTGGACGGCCGGTCGGTGGCGGTGGAGCCGTCGGGCTGGCTGCGTACCCTGCGGGACCGGCTGGCCGAGCCGGAGGTCGGGCAGCCGGAGCTCGCCCAGCCCGCCGCGCTCGCCGCCACCCTGCGCGACTACCAGCTGCGCGGTCTGGGCTGGCTGGACCGGATGACCTCGCTCGGTCTGGGCGCCTGCCTCGCCGACGACATGGGCTTGGGCAAGACCATCACCCTGATCGCGCTCCATCTGCACCGCCAGGGCGATCCGGCGACGGCCGGGCCGACGCTGGTGGTCTGCCCGGCGTCGCTGATGGGCAACTGGCAGCGGGAGGTGGAGCGGTTCGCCCCCGGCACACCGGTGCACCGCTTCCACGGCGCCGGACGGGCACCGGCCGGATTCGCCGACGGCGAGACCGGGTCCGGGGGCTTCGTGCTCACCACGTACGGGACCATGCGGCTGGACGCGGCGCGGCTGGCGGAGGTCCCCTGGGGGCTGGTGGTGGCCGACGAGGCGCAGCACGTCAAGAACGCCTCCTCGGCGACGGCCCGTCAGCTGCGCGGCATCGGCGCCAGGGCCCGGGTGGCGCTCACCGGCACCCCGGTGGAGAACAACCTCTCCGAGCTGTGGGCGGTACTGGACTGGGCCACCCCGGGGCTGCTGGGCCGCCTCGGTACGTTCCGCCGCCGCTACGCCCGGGCGGTGGAGGGCGGCGACCCGGTGGCGGCCGAGCGGCTGGCGGCGCTGGTGCGGCCGTTCCTGCTGCGCCGTCGCAAGTCCGATCCGGGGATCGCGCCCGAGCTCCCGCCGAAGACGGAGACCGACCACCCGGTGCCGCTCACCGCCGAGCAGACCGGGCTGTACGAGGGGGTGGTCCGCGAGGCGCTGGCCGGGATCGCGGCGGCGGACGGTATCGCCCGGCGCGGACTGGTGGTGAAGCTGCTCACCGGGCTGAAGCAGATCTGCAACCACCCGGCCCAGTATCTGAAGGAGGACGACCCGGTGCTGGCCGGGCGCTCGGGGAAGCTGGAGCTGCTGGACGAGCTGCTGGACACGGTCCTCGCGGAGGGCGCGAGCGTGCTGGTGTTCACCCAGTACACGGCGATGGCCCGGCTGCTGCGGCGCCATCTGGCCCGGCGGGGCGTCCCCACGCAGTTCCTGCACGGCGGCACTCCGGTGCCGGAGCGCGAGGCGATGGTGGACCGCTTCCAGCAGGGCGCGGTGCCGGTCTTCCTGCTGTCGCTGAAGGCGGCGGGCACCGGGCTGAACCTGACCCGGGCCGAGCATGTGGTGCACTTCGACCGCTGGTGGAATCCGGCCGTGGAGGCACAGGCCACCGACCGGGCGTACCGGATCGGCCAGACCCGCCCGGTGCAGGTGCACCGGCTGGTCGCCGAGGGCACGGTGGAGGACCGGATCGCGGCGATGCTGGCGCGCAAGCAGCGGCTGGCCGACGCGGTGCTGGGCCCGGCCGAGGACGCGGTGACCGAACTGACCGACGCGGAGCTGGCGGAGCTGGTGTCCCTGCGAGGAGGCGCGCGATGAGCGACGGATACGAGGCGGACCTCTCCCTGACCGAGGAGTACGGCACGGGCGGGGCCGAGGTCTCGGAGGAGCGGACCTTCGCCGCTCTGCCGCCGGCGCCCGGTGGGGCCTTCGCCCGCAGCTGGTGGGGGCAGGCCTGGCTCAAGGCGCTGGAGGACTCGGCGCTGGACCTGCAGCAGGTGAAGCGGGGCCGCCGGCTGGCGCGGGCCGGGGCGGTGGGCGCGGTGTCGGTGCGGCCCGGCCGGATCACGGCGGTGGTCCGGGACCGGGACGGTACGGCGCTGCGCAGCGATGTGCTGCTGAGGGAGCTGGACGGGGAGGAGTGGGACCGGTTCCTCGCGGTGGCCGCCGAGCGGGCCGGGCATGTGGCCGCGCTGCTGGAGCGGGAGATGCCGCCGCATCTGGTGGAGGACGCGGCCACGGTCGGGGTGGAGCTGCTGCCCGGGATCGGGGACCTGGAGGCGGAGTGCGCCTGCGGTGCGTGGGACCACTGCCCGCACACCGTGGCGCTCTGCCAGGTCCTGGCCCGGCTGCTGGACGAGGACCCCTTTGTGCTGCTTCTGCTGCGCGGCCGGGGGGAGCGCCGGTTGCTGGCGGAGGTGCAGGCGCGTGTCCCGGCCGGTCCCGAGGCGCCGGAGGACCGGGAGGGCGTCCCGGGAGTGCGGGCCGACGAGGCCTTCGCCGCCCGGGACATCCTGCCCGCGCTGCCACCGGAGCCGGTGCTCCCCGAAGTCCCCGGCAGGGCCCTGTCGCTGGCGGTGGAGTCCTCGCCGGGGCACGGCGTCGACCCGGCGGCGCTGGAGGCGCTGGCGGCGGACGCGGCCGGTCGGGCGTACCGGCTACTGGCGGAGGCACTGTCCCCGGGCCATGGGGAGCGCCCGCCGGCCGAGGTGCTGACGGTCCGCCAGGACGCGGTCCGGCTACTGGCCGAGGCGCGGGAGCCGCTGCCCGAGGCGGTGTCGGCCCGGCTGGCGGCGGGTTCCGGCCGTCGGCGGGAGGAGCTGACGGCGGCCGTGGCGGCCTGGCGGTCGGGTGGCGGGGTGGACGCGCTGCGGCTGCTGGAGGAGGAGTGGGCCCCGACTCCGGAGGAGTCGGCCGCGGCACAGGAGCGGCTGGCCTCGGCCTGGCAGGACGCCGACCGCCCGCCGCCGAGGCCCGCGGGGCCCGGCCGGTGGTCGGTGCCCGGCGGGCGGCTGGGGGTGGATGGGGCCGGTCGCTGGTGGGCGCTACGGGAGGTGGACGGCCACTGGATCCCGGCCGGCCTCCCGGACGCCGACCCGGCCGCGGCGTCGGCCCTGCTGGCGGAGACCGAGGGCTGAGGGGCCCGGCCGGGGCCGGGGTGGACCGGGGGCGGTGGCCGCGACGGGGCCCGGGCCGGGGTTGATGTCAGGCAGGGCATCGGGCCCGGGCTGATGCGAGGCAGACGCCGGCGGCCCGAGGAGACTCGGGCCGAGCCCGCCCCGGCTCGCGGGAGCGGTGCCGGAGCGGATCCGGGCGCCGCGTGCGGCCCCGAGCCCGGGACTGACACCCGACTCGGTCCTGGGCCGCTACCGTCCCGGAGCCGAAGGCCGCGCCGAGCGGGCGTGGTTCGACGGCCCGACGAGAGTCGGGCCGAGCCCGCCCCGGCTCGCGGGGACGGGGCCGGGCGCGACGCCGGACCCGCATGAAGGCCCGGAGCCAAGGGGCAGGCCCGGCGGGGTGCCCCCCCCCGAGGGTCCGGCCCCGTGATGCGCGCTCAAGCCGATTCCCCGGGCGCACAGTCGGGATGCCCCAACCCCGGCGTGCCCGACTGCGACTTCGGTCGCATGGGCGGGCTGCCGGGGTGCGACCGTGGTCGCATGCGAGGGCGACCGGGGGGCGATGTGGCCGGGTGCGCACCGCCGTGAGGATGACCGGGTGACCGAGATCATCACGGGGCTGTATCTGTCCCCTCTGGAAGTCGTAGCCGTCCTGGGTGCCGTCGCGCTGGTGGTGGCGCGCTGGCTGCCGCCCGCCGCCCGCCCGCGGGTCACGCTCGCGGCGGGGGCGGTCCTCGTGGTGTCCGTGCTCGCACTGCTGGTGGTGGGGATCCGCTGGCAGGTGCTGCCGGTACTGGTGGGCGCTGCCCTCGCGGTGCCTTTCGCCCTCGCTCCCCTGCTGCGGCGGCCCCGTAGCGCCAGGCCGGCGTGGCGGGCGCGGTGGTGGCTGGCGCTGCCGGGGTCGCTGGTCTGCATCGGGCTGATCGCCACGGGCCCGGTGGCCGCTTGGGCCTTTCCGGTGCCCGAGTTCCCGGAGCCGTCGGGCCGCTTCGCCGTGGGTACGCGGGTGGTGCAGTGGACCGATCCGGGCCGCGCCGAGAGCTTCACCGCCGATCCGGACGACCGGCGCACCGTGGTGGTGCAGCTCTGGTATCCCGCGCGGAAGAGCCCGGCGGGCACCCGGCGGGCCCAGTACCTCGGGCGGACGGAGCAGGAGGCGCGCACGGTGTCCGACGCCCTCGCCGGCGGGGTCGGGCTGCCGGGCTTCCTGGTCGACGGTGTCCTGCACGCCCGTACCCATGCCGTGGTGGACGCCCCGGTGGCCGAGGGGGGTGGGCGGTTCCCGGTGGTGCTGTTCTCGCCCGGGTCGAACGGGGTGCGGACCCAGAACACCGCCTGGGCGGAGGAACTGGCCAGCCACGGCTATGTGGTGGCCGCCCTGGACCACCCGTACGACTCCGCCGCCGTGGTGCTCGCCGACGGCCGGACGATTCGGGCCAAGACCGCCTCCAGCGGTAGCCGGGAGCAGGACGCGAAGCTGGCGGTCGGCTGGACGGCCGTGCGCGCCGCCGACCTCCGCTTCGTCCTGACCCGGCTGGAGCGTCCCGGTCGGGAGACGACCGGTCCGCTGACCGGGCGGCTGGACACCGGTCGGGTCGCGGTCACCGGCCACTCCATGGGGGGCGCCGCCGCGTTGCAGGCGGCCCGGCAGGACCGCCGGTTCGACGCGGTCATCGATCTGGACGGCTTCCCCCACGGCCCCGCCTCCCCCTCCCTCCACCAGCCCGCGCTGGCACTCACCCAGGCCATCACCCCCGCGACCGACCCGCAGTATCTGCCCCGCCTCACCGAGGCCTTGAAGCGCGGCACCGCGACGAGCTATCGGCTCACCGTCCCCGGCGCCGCGCACCTCACCTTCATGGACGGCCCGCTGTATCTGCCTCCGGTGCCCTCGATCGTCGGCTCCGTCGGCCGCACCGAGAGCCCGCGGATGGTCGCCGCGACCACGCTCGCCTTCCTGGACTCCACCCTGCGGCACAAGGCCGGTGACCTGGCCGGGACCTTGTCGGCGCATGGTGATCTCACCGTCCACCGACCGGGGGGATGAGGGACGACGGCCGGTTAGAGCGGCTCGATGGCGGGCGGTGGGCCCCTACCATGGCGCGGGTGACGGTCACCGGGGCCCCGATCCACACCGAACGCCTGCTGCGGACGCGGTTGCGCGCACTGGGGGTGGAGCGCGGGGATGTGCTGCTGGTGCACTCCTCGCTGCGGGCCGTCGGGCCGGTGGCGGGTGGCGGTGCGGCGGTGCTGGGCGCGGTGCTGGGGGCCCTCGGCCCGTACGGGACCCTGGTGGTGCCCACGTTCACCGCACGGAACTCGGACACCTCCCCCGCCTACCGGGCCCGGGTGCGCGGTCTGACCCCGGAGCAGGTGGATCAGGCGCGGGAGGCGATGCCGCCGTACGACGCGGAGCGCATGCCCTCGGACGGGGTGGGGGTCTTCCCGGAGCTGGTCAGGACCGTGCCCGGGGCGCTGCGCAGCGCGCATCCGCAGACCTCGTTCGCGGCGCTCGGCCCGTACGCCGAGAAGGTGGTCTCCGGCCACCATCGGGACAACCATCTCGGTGAGGACTCACCCCTCGCTCGGTTGTACGAACTGGGGGCCAGGGTGCTGATGCTGGGCACCGGCTGGGAGGCGTGCAGCGCCTTCCATCTGGCCGAGTACCGGGTACCGGAGCCACCCCGGCGGAGCTACCGCTGCGTGGTGCGGGACGAGCGGGGGCGGCGGCGCTGGTGGGAGTACGAGGACGTGGCCCTGCGGGACGGGGACTTCGGCGCGCTGGGGGCTGACCTGGAGCGGTCGGTCGGGGCGGCGGCCGGTGTGCGGAGCGGGCGGGTGGGGTCGGCGCCGGCCCGGTTGGTGGAGCTCACCACGGCGGTGGACTTCGCCCGGGAGTGGCTGCTCCGCCACCGCTGACGGAGTGTCATCAGCGGTACCGGGGGCCGCCGGACGGCTGAAGTTCGTCCGCCGGTTCGCCGGTCTTCGGTTCCCGGGGCCGCCGGGCGGGCAGCTCTTGCCCGAACCCGCCCGGGTGGCCTGCCGCCGGACCGGGCCCGCCGCCCGACTTCGGGGGTCCCCATGACCGTACCCTCAGCGACCGCCCTGCCCGGCCGACGGCCGTGGCACCGCGCGACTCCCCTCCGCCCCCTCCACCTTCTGCTGCTGGTGCTGGCGCTGCTGCTCGCGGGGGTGGCCGGTGCGCCGCCCGCGCGGCCGGCGGCGGCCTGGGCGAGGGTCGCGGACGGGGTGGAGTACCGCTGGCTGGATCTGGCGTCGCCGCGCGGGACCGCGCGGGCGCATCTGCTGTCGGTGGAACTGGACCGGGACGGGGCGTCGCTGGGGCTGCTGTACCCGGGAAGGGTGGCGGCCCGCTCGGCGCTGTCCTCGCTGGCCGACGGGGCGGCGGCGGTGGGCGGGGTGAACGGTGACTTCTTCCATCTGACGGAGAGCCAGCATCCCGGCGTACCGGCGACCGGTGCGCCGGTCGGGCCGGCGGTGGCCGAGGGGCGGGCGCTGAAGGCGGCGGTGCCCACGGCGCAGCGCTACGGTCCGGCGCTGCCGCGCGGGGGCAACGCCCGCCAGGTGTGGGGTGTGGGGACGGACGGCACGGCCCGGCTCGGGGAACTGGTGCTGGAGGGCGCGGTGTCCTCGGCGGCGGGCGAGTGGCCGCTCGGCGGGTTGAACCAGTACGCGCTGCCGCAGGGTTCGGTGGGGCTGTTCACCGCCGACTGGGGGTCGGCGTCCCGGGCGCGGGCGGTCTGCGGCTCCGACACCCGGCGGGACGCGCCCTGTGTGGAGGAGGCGTATGAGGTGACGGTGCGCGCCGGGCGGGTGGTGTCGGTGGCCGGGGCTCCGGGCAGCGGGCCGATCGCCGCGGGCACCTCGGTGCTGGTGGGGCGGGAGGCGGGGGCGGCCCGGTTGCGGCGGCTGGCGGTCGGGGACCGGGTGACGGTGCGGTACGGGCTGGTCACGGCGGATGGCGGGGCGCCGTTCCGGTTCGCGGTGGGCGGCTTCGCGGTGCTGCGCGGCGGGGCGCCGGTGGCCGGGCTGGACGGGGCGGTGGCGGCGGTGCGCACCGCGGCGGGGATCGGGGAGTCGGGGCGACGGGTGTGGCTGCTGGCGCTGGACGGCTCCCCGGAGTTCCGCCAGGGGCTGACGCTCGCGGAGCTGGCGCGGGTGGCGGAGCGGTTGGGTGCCAGCGAGGCGGTGAACCTGGACGGCGGGGGTTCGTCGACGCTGGTGGCCCGTCAGTCCGGTGCGGGGGGAGTCCGGGTGCTGAACCATCCGAGCGGCGGCGCCCAGCGTCCGGTGCCGAACGGGGTCGGGGTCTTCGCCACCGGCTGAGCGGGCCGCGCTCAGGGCTTGAAGCCGCTGACCACGTCGGCGGTGGCGGCGACGCCGTTGTAGATGGTGGGGGCGAGGCTGGTGCTCGCCAGGAAGAACCCGAGCAGTCCGCAGACCAGGGCGTGGGAGAGCTTCAGCCCGCCGCTGCGCAGATAGACCACCGCCAGGATCAGCAGCAGCACCACCACGGAAATGGATACGGCCATGTGTCGCCTCCTCGGCCCGCCGCACGGAGTGTGCGTTGCGGCATTCGGCGGCCAGTCTGGCGGAGGCCGTTCGCCGCCCGGGGGTACGGCATGTCGGCCGAACGGGTATTACCGGGCCGCGGACCGTTACGCCCGGGCGGTTGTGAGGCGGTCGTACGGTGGTCAGGTGCCCGGCTCGGCGCAGCCGGCCCACTCCACGGTGCGGTCGCACCAGCGTTCCAGCAGGACCCGGTCGTGGCCGACGGCGAGCAGCCCGGCGCCGTGTTCGGCGCGGTACTCCTCGACGGCGGCGACCAGGGCGGCGGTGGTGGAGGCGTCGAGCATCGCGGTCATCTCGTCGCAGACCAGCCAGCGGGGGCGCAGCACCAGGGCCCGGGCCAGGCAGGCGCGTTGCAGCTGGCCGTCGCTGACCTCGTGCGGGCGGCGGGTGAGCAGGTCGTCGGTGAGGCCGGTGGCGGTGGCGAGTTCGGCGACCCGGTCGGGGACCTCGGAGCGGCGGCCGGTGGCGCGCAGTGGTTCGGCGATCAGGTCGTGCAGGGTGAGCCGGGGGTCGGCGGAGAGCCGGGGCTGCTGGAAGACCACGCCGATGGCGGTGCGCAGCCGGCGCGGGGCGCGGTGGCGCCAGCCGCGCACCGGCTCGCCGTCCACGGTGACCCGGCCGGCGTCGGGGCGGTGCAGCAGGGCGGCGACCCGGGCGAGGGTGGACTTGCCGCAGCCGCTGGGGCCGAGCAGGCCGACGGACTCACCGGGGGCGAGGGTGAGGGAGGCGGCCCGGAAGACGGGGGCGCGGCGGTCGTAGCCGGCGGTGACGGCGTCGAGTTCAAGCACGGGCCGGCTCCTCGGCGTGGTGGCAGGCGACGCCGTCGGCGACGTCGGGTGCGGTGGCGCAGCGGTCGGTGGCGCGGGGGCAGCGGGGGGCGAAGGCGCAGCCGGTGGGGAGGTCGCCGAGCTCCGGGGGGAGTCCGGGGATGGGGCGGAAGTCCCGTTCGGGCAGGGCGGCGAGCAGTCCTCGGGCGTAGGGGTGGCGGGGGCCGGGTGCGCCGAAGAAGGCGGTGGCGTCGGTGAGTTCGACGATCCGGCCGGCGTACATCACGGCCACCCGGTCGGCGATCCGCTCGGCGGCGGCCAGATCGTGGGTGATCATCAGCAGGGCGCGGCCGTCGTCGGTGTGGCGGCGCAGCTCGTCGGCGGTGCGGTGGACCAGGTCCCGGTCGAGTCCGGTGGTGGGTTCGTCGGCGAGCAGCAGGGGGGCGTCGCCGACCAGGGCGAGCGCGGTGGCGGCGCGTTGGGCGAGGCCGCCGGAGAGCTCGTGCGGGTAGCGGTCGAGCAGTGCGGCGGGGAAGGCGGCGCGATCGGCGGCGTCGGTCACGGCAGCGGGGAGGGCGCTCCTGGGGGTGCGGTTCAGCTCCCGCAGGGTCTCGGCGAGTTGGGCGCGGATGGTGCGTACGGGGGTGAGGTGGGCGGCCGGGGACTGCGGGATGAGGCCGATGCGCCGGCCGCGTATGGTGCGGGCGAGGGTGCGTTCGGAGGCGGTGAGCAGGTCGATGGCACCGCTGTCGCCGGTCCCGCCGATCACGGCGCTGCCTGCGGTCTGGGCGTTGCCGGGGAGCAGCCCGAGCAGGGCGGAGGCGAGGACGGACTTGCCGCAGCCGCTCTCGCCGACCAGGGCCAGGCACTCCCCCGCCGCCAGGTCGAAGCTCGCGCCGGTGACGGCGGCGATATGGCGGCCGCCGCGCATCCGGAAGCGGACGGACAGCTCGCGCACGCCGAGGACGGGGGTCGCGTGGTCCCGCGTCATGGTGTCCGGAGCCGGGGCGCCGGGCTTCATGGCATCCGGTTTCACAGCATCAGCTCCGATCGGCGGCGCGGGTTGATCCGCTCCCGCCAGGCGCCGGCCAGTCCCGCGATGGCGAGGGTGGGGACGATCAGGAAGAGGCCGGGGAAGAGGGTGGGCCACCAGTCGCCGGCCAGCAGCGAGCCGCGGGCGGTCTGCACCAGGGTGCCCAGGCTGGCCTGGTGGGTGGGCAGGCCGAGGCCGAGGAAGGAGAGGGCGGACTCGTGCCACATGGCGTGCGGCACCATCAGCACGGCGGCCAGCCCGGCCTGCGGCAGCACGGCGGGCAGCAGATGGCGGGTGGTGACCCGCCATCGGGAGGCTCCGCCGGAGATGGCCGCGTCCACGAAGGGCCGGGAGCGCAGCGAGAGCACCTCGGAGCGGACGATCCGGGCGGTGGAGAGCCAGTGGGTGAGGGCGACGGAGACGATCACCGGCCAGACCCCGGGGCGGAACATGGCCACGATGAAGATGCCGAGCAGCAGGTGCGGCACCGAGGAGAAGGTGTCGACCAGCCGCATCACGATCCGGTCGGTCCAGCCGCCGAAGGCCGCGGCGGCGGCGCCCACGGCGGTGCCGATGACGGTGGCGACCAGGGCGGCGACCAGGCCGACGAGGAGGGAGACGCGCAGCCCGTAGACGCAGCGCAGCAGCAGATCGCGCCCGACGTCGTCGGTGCCGAAGGGGTGCGCGAGGGACGGCGGCTGGAGTTTGAGGGCAAGGTCGATGGCCTGTTCGTCGAGCTGGACGATCGGCGGCACGATCAGCACGGCGAGCACGGTGGCGGCCGTGATGAGGGCGGAGGCGGTGACCCGTACGGCGCGGGTGGAGCGGCGGGTGCGGCCGTGCGAGCGCCACTGCCGGAAGACATCGGTCTTCGTCGTCAGGTCAGCCATCGAAGCCCACCCTCGGGTCGGCGAGTCCGTACAGCAGGTCGGAGAGGAGGTTGCCGAGCAGCACCGCGGCGGTGGCGAGCACGGTGAGCGCGGCGAGCAGCGGGAAGTCGACGGAGACGGCGGCCTGCACGGTGGCGGCGGCGATGCCGGGCCAGCTGAAGACGGTCTCCACCAGCAGGGCTCCGGTGATCAGTTCGGGGACGCGGGAGCCGATCAGGGTGAGCATCGGCAGCATCCCCGAGCGCAGGGCGTGGCCGAGCAGCACGGTGGGTTCGGCCAGGCCCCGGGCGCGGGCGCCGCGCACGGCGTCCTCCTCCAGCGCGTCGGCGACGCCCTGGCGTACGTAGAGGAAGAACCAGGGCAACTGGGAAACGCCCAGGACCAGGGCGGGCAACACCAGGTGCCTCACGACCTGGTCGAAGGAAACGGTGTCGCTTCCGGTGTCGGTGAGGCCGCCGGCCGGCAGGGCGCCGAGCTTGAGGGCGAAGAACCAGATGGCGAGCAGCCCGAGCCAGAAGGCGGGGGCGGCTTCCAGGGTGTACGCGGCGGAGCTGGTGATCCGGTCCAGCCAGCCACCGGGGCGCCGGGCGGCGAGGACGCCGAGGGCGGTGCCGAGCAGCACGGCGACGGCGAAGGCGGTCGCGGCGAGCAGGGTGGACCAGCCGAGGCGTTCGGCGATGACGTCGGCGACGGGCTGGCGCATCACGCTGGAGTCGCCGAGGTCGCCGGTGGCCGCGGAGGTGAGCCAGTGCCACCAGCGGGGGACGAGCGGCTGGTCGACGCCGAGGTTGGCGCGCAGCTGGTCGAGGTTCTCCTGGGTGGCGGTGAGTCCGGCGGTGCCGGCGTAGGCCTTGACGGGGTCGAACGGGGAGGCGGCGGCGACGGCGAAGACGCCGAAGGTGACGAGGAGCAGGACGGGGACGGCGAACAGGGCCCGCCGTCCCGCCATCCTGGCCATCGCCCCGAGCGGGACGCGGCGGCTCACTTCCCGGCGCCCTTGGGGGTCCAGTCCTCCACGTTCCACCAGGGGCCGGAGGCGAGGCCGTGGTCGTGCGGCTCGACCTGGGTGGACAGGCCCTTCCAGCGGTCGTCCACCACGTACACGTGGTCGATGTGGGTGAGGAAGGTGTAGCCGGGGTTCTTGACCAGTTCGCGCTGGACGGTGTCGTAGGCGGCCTTGCGCTTGGCCTGGTCGTCGGTGGTGCGGCCCTGCTCCAGGGCCTTGTCGACGGCCGGGTTGTCGTACCAGGCCATGTTGTTGAAGCCGTCGCCGCCGAGGCTGGACTTCAGCAGCAGGTACTGGTCGAAGTCGGGGTCGCCGGGCGAGCCGCCGCCGGCCAGGACGGCGTCGGTCTTCATCCGGGGCTGGATGACCTCCCAGGTGCCGGCCTGGGTCTTGACGTCGATGCCGGCCTTCTTGGCGTCGGAGGCGTAGGCGAGGGCGTGGTCCTGGCGGAGCTTGTCGCCGGAGAGGTACCACAGCGGGAAGGAGGCGCGTACGCCGTTCTTGACCCGGATGCCGTCGGGGCCGGGCTTCCAGCCGGCCGCGTCCAGGGTCTTCTCGGCGGCGGCCAGGTCGTGGCGGCGCTCGGTGCCCTTCGTGAACCACTCGCTGTCGGTGGGGACGGGGCCGTAGGCGGGCTTGCCGGCGCCTTCGAGGATCTTGTCGACCATGGTCTGGCGGTCCACGGCGGTGTCCAGGGCGCGGCGGATGCCGGTGTCCCCGGTGACCTTGTGGTGGGTGGGCAGGGTCACCAGCCGGTAGTCGTAGCTGGTGGCCTCGTAGGTCTTGCGGCCGCTCTCGCCCTGGAAGCCCTTGGCCAGGTTGGGCGGCAGGATGGCGCCGTCGAGGTCGCCGGAGCGCAGCCGGGTGGCGCGCACGTCGTCGTCCTTGATGATCGCCATGGTGAACTTCTTGACCTTGGGCGCGCCGCCCCAGTACTTCTCGTTGGCCGTGAAGCTCAGCTTCTCGCCCTTGGACCACTTGGTGAGGACATAGGGGCCGGTGCCGACGGGCTTGGTGGTGAACGGGCCGGTGTTGACGTCCTGCCCGGCGGCGATGTGCTCGGGGGCGATACCGAGCACGGTGCGCTCGGCGAAGGCCGCGTAGGGGTACTTCAGGGTGAAGACCACGGTGTCGTCTCCGGTGGCCTTGACGTCCTTGAGGGCGTCCAGGTCGCCCTTGGAGGCGCTGTTGGTCTTCGGGTCCAGGATGGTG
Organism: Streptomyces sp. NPDC046887; assembly: GCF_040644755.1. Lineage (NCBI taxonomy): Bacteria > Bacillati > Actinomycetota > Actinomycetes > Kitasatosporales > Streptomycetaceae > Streptomyces > Streptomyces sp. NPDC046887. The sequence goes on along the minus strand of NZ_JBEYXH010000024.1, from coordinate 58,955 downwards.
CGGTAGGTGTAGACGACGTCCTTCGCGGTGAACGGCTTGCCGTCGCTGAAGGTGACGCCCTTGCGGAGCCTGTACGTGTAGGTGAGGCCGTCGGCGCTCACCTTCGGCAACTCGGCGGCGAGCGCGGGCTGGAGCTTCATCCCACCGTCGAAGGCGAGCAGCCCGTCGAAGATCTTGGAGTTGCCGTCCTTGCCGTAGCCGAGGAGCGGGCTGAGGGAGTCGGGCTCGTAGGCGATACCGACGACCGCGCTGTCCTTGGCGGCACCGCCCTTGCCGTCCGCCCCGGAGCCGGGGGTGGAGCAGGCCGCCGCCGTGAGGGCCAGGGCCCCGGCGAGTGCGGCCGCGGCGGTGCCGCGTATGGATCGGGCGGCGGTCATGGATCTCCACACCCCTCTGTCGGGACTCGGCTGTCGGCGCAGGCACAGGCACGGGCGATGCGCTGTTGCGAATGCTTGGCAATTAAACAGCATGGAGAAAAGGGTGGATCCCCCCTGCGGTCCTTACCTGGTCGCTGGGGTGGAGGGCGGCGCCCCCGCGCACCAAGCGGAGGGGCCGATGAGTACGGGAACTCATGGGCCCGCGGACGCCGGGCGGCAGTATTCCGCGGCATGACGGGATTCCGCGGCATGACGAGGGACAGAGCGTGGCTGACGGCCCTCCACCTGCTGCTGGTGTGGGCGGCCATGACGTGCGCGGCGCCCGCGCTCGGCTTCTCGGTGATGATGGCGGGCTGGGACGGTGGGTCGAGGGCGGCGCTGGTGGCCGCCGCGGTGGGCGTGCCGCTCACGGTGGGCCTGCTGGTCGCGGCGGGCACACCGGCACCGGGCGTGGTGCCGCTGTGCGCCACGGTGCACGGCCGGTTCGGGTGGGCGGTGGCGGTCTTCGTGCTCGGCACACTCGGTGTCCTGGCCGGGCTGGCCGCCTACCTGGCGCATGTCGACCTGGGCAGCGCCGGCACCCGGTTCGCCCTGGCCGGGGTGCCGTACGCGGTCGCGGCCGCGCTCTTCGTACCGGACCGATGGGTGCGGCTGGGGGCGGTGGCCGTGATGGCGGCCGCCGTGCTCTACGCGGGCTTCACCGCCCCGTAGCAGCGCGGAGGCCGCCGCCGAGTCAGCGGGGCGCGGGCAGGTCGGCCAGGCGGGCGAGCGTGTCCTTGTGGCGGCCGGGTGAGCCCAGGGCCGTCTGGTCGGCCTTGGCGCGCTTGAGATACAGGTGGGCCGGGTGCTCCCAGGTCATGCCGAGGCCGCCGTGCAGCTGGACGCACTCCTCGGCGGCGTGCACGGCCGTCCGGGAGCAGTGGACCTGGGCGACGGCGGTGAGCAGCGGGGCGTCCGGGCTGCCGGTGGCGAGCGCGTCGGCGGCGGCGCGGGCGGCGGCCCGGGCTCCGGCGATCTCCAGCCAGAGCTGGGCCATCCGGTGCTTGAGGGCCTGGAAGGAGCCGATGGGCCGGTTGAACTGGTGGCGGGTGGCGGTGTGCCGGACGGTCTGCTCCAGGCACCATTCGGCGAGCCCGAGCTGCTCGGAGGCGAGCAGGGCGGCCCCGGCCAGCAGTCCGCGCTGCCAGGCGGCGCGCCCGGTCTCGGCGTCGGCGACCTTGGTGCCCGCACCCTCGGGCAGGTCCACGGCGGCCAGCGGTCGGGTGAGGTCCAGGGCGGTGAGCGGGGTGCGGGCGGCGTCGGCGGCCTCGGCCGCGTACAGCCCGTCGGGGCGGAGTGCCAGCAGGACGTCGGCCAGGGCCGCGTCCGCGACCGCGGTGACCGGGCCGGGCGGGGGCGCAGGGTCGCCGGGGGCGGTGGAGAGCGGGGTGAGGAGTACGGCGGTCCGCTCCCCCGCCGCGAGTTCGGCGAGCAGCCCCTCCGCGGCGGGGCCGGCGGCGAGCAGGGTCTCGGTGGCGATGACGGAGCTGGTGAGATACGGCAGCGGGGCGACGGCGCGACCCAGCTCCTCGCAGACCACGGCGGCCTCCCGGTGGCTCGCGCCCTGGCCGCCGAGCTTCTCGGGGACGAGCAGTCCGGCGGCGCCGATGGAGGCGGCCAGGGCGCGCCACAGCTCCGGGTCATGACCGCCGGCCCGCTCGACCCGGGCGGGCAGGGCGGCCGGGTCGGCGCGGTCGGCGAGCAGGGACCGTACGGCGGAGCGCAGGTCCTCCTCGTCGCGGCTGTAGAGGAGGTCGGGATCCGGGTCGGCGGACGGGTCCGGGGCGGTCGTCGGCTTCGGGTCGGTCATCGCGCGAGGTCCTTCCACGGGACGTCCTTGTCGGTGCGGGGTTCGGCGGGCAGGCCGAGGACGCGTTCGGCGACGATGTTGAGCAGCACCTCGCTGGTGCCTCCCTCGATGGAGTTGCCCTTGGCGCGCAGATAGCGGTAGCCGGCGTCGCGGCCGGTGAAGTCGACGTACTCGGGGCGGCGCAGGGTCCAGTCCTCGTACAGCAGACCCTCGTCGCCGAGGAGTTCCGTCTCCAGGGCGCTGATCTGCTGGTTGAGGCGGGCGAAGACCAGTTTGGCGCCGCTGCCCTCGGGGCCGGGTGCTCCGGCGGCGAGCTGCTGGCGGAGCCGTTCACCGGTGAGCCGGGCCACCTCGGCGTCCACCCAGAGGTCCAGCAGCCGCTGGTGGAGTTCGGCGGTGCGCAGCTCGGGGCGCTCCCGCCAGGTGGCGGCCGCCTTGGCGATCATGCCGCCCTCGCGGGGCTGCCGGCCGCCGCCGATGGAGACGCGTTCGTTCATCAGGGTGGCCTGGGCGACCCGCCAGCCCTCGCCGACCGCGCCGAGCCGGTGGGCGTCGGGGATGCGGACGCCGTCCAGGAAGACCTCGTTGAACTCGGCCTCGCCGGTGATCTGGCGCAGCGGCCGGACCTCCACGCCCGGGTCGGTCATATCGCAGAGGAAGTAGGTCAGGCCGCGGTGCTTGGGGGCGTCGGGATCGGTACGGGCGACCAGGATGGCCCAGCGGGCGAGATGGGCGCTGGAGGTCCACACCTTCTGGCCGGTGACGGTCCAGGAGTCCCCCTCGCGGACCGCCCGGGTGGCGAGGGCGGCCAGGTCGGAGCCGGCGCCGGGCTCGCTGAACAGCTGGCACCACACCTCCTCGCCGGTCCACAGCGGCCGCAGGAAGCGGTGTTTCTGCTCCTCGGTGCCGTAGGCGAGGATGGTCGGCGCGGCCATGCCGAGGCCGATGCCGATCCGGCGCGGGTCGTTGTCGGGGGCGCCCGCGGCGGCCAGTTCGGCGTCCACCACGGGCTGGAGGGCGCGGGGCGCGTCCAGTCCGCCGAGTCCGGCCGGGTAGTGCACCCAGGCGAGGCCGGCGTCGAAGCGGGCGCGTAGGAAGTCGGCCGGGGCGGTGGTGGCCGGCGGATGGGCGGCCAGCAGCTCCCGCGTACGGTCGCGGAGTTCACCTGCTGTGGTGCTCATGCGGCGACCCCCTCGGGGAGGACGACCAGCCGGCCGGTGGTGGTGCCCTCGGCGACCCGGCGTACGGCGTCGGCGGCCTGGGCGAACAGGACGCGTTCGCTGATCAGCGGCTTGATCAGCCCCTTGGCGGCGTACCCGGTGAGCGTGGAGTGGCAGTGCCGGACGGCGGCCGGGTCGTGCTGGTTGTACAGACCCCAGTGCAGCCCGAGGATCGCGTAGTTCTTCACCAGGGCGTGGTTGAGCGCGGGCGCCGGGATGTCGCCGCTGGCGAAGCCGACGACCACGATCCGGCCCTCGAAGGCCACGCACTTGGCGGACTGGGTGTAGGCGGCGCCGCCCACCGGGTCGTACACCACATCGGCGCCGCGTCCGCCGGTGGCCTCCTTCACCGCGGCGACCACGTCCTCGGAGCGCCGGTCGATGACCAGGTCGCAGCCGTTGCGGCGGGCGGCCTCGGCCTTCTCCGGGCCGCCGGCCACGCCGATGACCATGGCCCCGGCGGCCTTGCCGAGCTGCACGGCGGCGCTGCCGACGCCCCCGGCCGCGGCGTGCACCAGCAGGGTCTCGCCCTCCTTCAGGGCGGCCCGCCGGTGCAGGGCGAACCAGCCGGTCTGGTAGCCGATGTGCAGGGCGGCCGCCTCGGCGTCGTCCAGCGCCTCGGGCGCGGGCAGCAGGGCGGCCTCCTCGGCGAGCACGTACTCGGCGAGTCCGCCGTGCGGCAGGACCGGGGTGGCGATGACCCGGCGGCCCTCGGCGGTCTCGGCGCACACCTCCACGCCGGGGGTGAACGGCAGCGGCGGGCGGATCTGATACTGCCCTCGGCACAGCAGCGCGTCGGGGAAGTTGACGTTCGCGGCCTTCACCCGCAGCAGGACCTGGCCCGGCCCCGGCTCGGGACGCTCCACCTCCTCCCGCCGCATCACCTCGGCCGGTTCGCCGTTGCGGTGTACTCGCCATGCCTGCATCCGGGGCCTCCGTGGGACGGGTCAACCGTTCTCGGTCGCATACTAAGCGGTCGCTTGGTCGAGGGGAAGCGACTCCGGAGTCGGCACCGGGGCCCGTGGCGGCACACCGCGGCGGGTTTGAGACACTGTGGCCGATCATCCAGGCCGCGCGGGCCAGGAAACCGGTGCGAACCCGGTACGGTCCCGCCACTGTGAACGGCCCCCGCTCCTCGGGGGCCGTGAGTCAGACACTGCCGCGCCGCCTGCCCAGCTTCGACTCAGGGGACGAGGACATCCCCGGAGAGGCGACATACGGCCATGGCCCGATCCCGCGCCGCGCTGCGCGCACTCACCACCGCAGCCCTGCTGCTTCCGCTGGCCGCCTGCGGCGGGAAGGACGGCGACGACGGCGCCGCCCCCGCCGAGAAGGCCGCCGGCTTCCCGTACACCGTCACCAACTGCGGGGTGAAGACCACCTTCGACGCACCGCCCCAGCGGGCCGTGGCCCTCAACCAGCACGCCACCGAACTGCTCCTCGCCCTCGGGCTCAAGGAGAAGATGACCGGCTCCGCCTATCTGGACGACGCGGTGCTGCCCGCGTACAAGAAGGACTACGACCAGGTGAAGGTGCTGGCCAAGGAGTACCCCTCCAAGGAGGTACTGCTCGGCGCCAACCCGGACTTCGTCTACGGCGGTTACGACAGCGCCTTCGACAAGGCCCAGGGCCGCGACCGGGCCGGGCTGGAGAAGTCCGGCATCAGGACCCGGCTGAACACCGAGTCCTGCGCCGACCGCCCGGTGGGGATGGCCCAGCTGCGGACCGAGATCACCGAACTGGCCCGCACCTTCGGCGTCCCCGAGCGCGGCGCGAAGCTGATCGCGGACGAGGAGAAGCAGGTCGGGGCGGTGCGCACCCGGCTGGCGGAGACCAAGCCGCTGAAGGTGTTCGTCTACGACTCCGGCGAGGCCAGCGCCTTCACCGCGGGCGGCCAGGGCATCGGCAACGAGCTGATCTCGCTGGCGGGCGGGAAAAACGTGTTCGCCGATGTGAAGAAGTCCTTCGCCGATGTGTCCTGGGAGCAGGTCGTCGAGCGCAAGCCCGAGGTGGTCGTCATCTACGACTACGGCGGCACCACCGTGGAGCAGAAGAAGCAGCAGCTGCTGAAGGACCCGGCGCTCAAGGACGTACCGGCGGTGAAGAACAAGCGGTTCGCCGTGCTGCCGCTCTCCTCCGCGGTGCTCGGTGTGCGGGTCGGCGAGGCGGCGGACGCGCTCGCCCGCCAGCTCCACCCCGACGCCCGGTGACCGCCCCGGCGACCGCGGCCAAGGCAGGCCGGGCGCCCGCCCGTTCGGCCGCCCGGCTGCCGCTGACCCTGTCGGTGCTGACACTGGCCCTGCTCGCCGCGGCCGTCGCCGGGCTGGCGCTGGGCCCGGTGCGCATCCCGCCCGGTGAGGTGCTGGACATCGTGGTGCGCGGGGAGCGGCTGGGCGCGTACGCCTCGATCGTCTGGGACGTGCGGATGCCCCGGGTGCTGCTCGCCGTGCTGGTCGGCGCGGGGCTGGCGCTCACCGGCACGGTGCTCCAGGCGCTGGTGCGCAACCCGCTGGCCGACCCCTTCCTGATGGGGGCCTCCTCGGGGGCCTCCGCCGGTGCGGTGCTGGTCATCGTGCTGGGGATCGGGGCGGGGGCGCTGGGCGCCGTGGCGCTGCCCGCGGCCGCGTTCGCCGGTTCGATGGCGGCGCTGGTCACGGTGTACGCGCTGGCCCGCCGCGGCGGGTCGATGACCACCGGGCGGCTGGTGCTGGCCGGGGTGGCGGTGCAGTACATCCTCCAGGCGCTCACCAGCCTGGTGCTGGTGGTGGCCGCCGAGGCCGAGCACCTCCGCCAGGTGATGTTCTGGACCCTGGGCGGCCTGGGCGGGGCGCGCTGGGACGAACTGGCGGTGCCCGCGCTGGTGCTGACCGCCGGGACGGCCGTACTGCTGGCGCTCGCCCGGCCGCTGGACCTGCTGCTGGCCGGCGAGGAGGGCGCGCACACCCTGGGGCTGGACCCGGGGCGCTTCCGCGCCTGGGCGTTCGTGCTGGTGTCGCTGGTGGTCGGGGTACTGGTGGCGTACAGCGGGGCGATCGGCTTCGTGGGCCTGATGGTGCCGCACGCGGCCCGGATGGCCGTCGGCGCGGCGCACCGGCGGCTGCTGCCGGTGGCGGCGCTGGGCGGGGCGGTGTTCCTGCTGCTGGCCGATCTGGTGGCGCGGACCGCCGCGGCGCCCGAGGAGATCCCGGTGGGGGTGGTGACCGCGCTGGTCGGCGGGCCGTTCTTCCTGTGGCTGCTGCGCCGGTCCCGTCGGACGGAGGAGATCGCATGACGGCGGTATCCGCCGGGGAGCGGGCCGGGGCGGCCGCGCTGACCGCCACCGGGGTGCGGTACGCGATCGGCGGGCGCACCATCCTGGACGGGGTGGATGTCTCCGCCGCGCCGGGCGAGACGGTGGGGCTGGTCGGGCCCAACGGCAGCGGCAAGACCACCTTTCTGCGCTGTGTGTACGGGACGGTCCGGCCGTCCGCGGGCCGGGTGGAGCTGGACGGGGTGGACGCGGCCGGGCTGACGGTGCGGCAGCGGGCCCGCCGGATCGCGGTGGTCGCCCAGGACGCGGGGGTCGCGGCCGGGCTGACCGTGCGGGAAGTGACGGCCATGGGCCGCGGCCCGCACAAGCGGTTCTGGGAGCAGGACGGGCCGGACGACCTGCGCCGGGTGGAGCGGGCGCTCACCGAGGTGGACGCCGGGCACCTGGCCGACCGGGCGTTCACCGAGCTGTCCGGCGGGGAGCGGCAGCGGGTGCTGATCGCCCGGGCGCTGGTGCAGGACCCGGGGCTGCTGGCGCTGGACGAGCCGACCAACCATCTGGACGTACGCCACCAGTTGGAGATCCTGTCGCTGGTACGCCGGCTGGGCACCACCAACGTCCTGGTGCTGCACGACCTCAATCTGGCCGCGGCCTACTGCGACCGGCTCCATGTGCTGGACGGCGGCCGGGTGGTGGCGAGCGGCACCCCGGCGGAGGTGGTGACGGCCGAGCTGCTGGCCGAGGTGTACGGGGTCCCGGCCCGGGTGGAGCCGCATCCGGTGACCGGCGCCCCGCATGTGCTCTACCTGCCGCTGCCGTGACGGGCTTCCCGACGGGCGGGGAGTGGACGCCGGTGGAGCGGGGGCCGCGCTGGCGGGTGGCGGTCGGCGCCCCGCCCGCCGCCGAGGCGGACGCCTGGCTGGCCGCCGACCGGCTCGCGGACCCGGACGGCCCCGAGCTGGGCGTGCTGCTGGCGGCGGAGCGGAACAGCAGCGGGCACCGCACCGAGCACGCGGCCGCGCTGACCCTGATGGCGGTGTACGCGGGCTGGGTCACCGCCGCCGCGGTGCTGCACTGGGCGCTCACCGACGAGGTCCCGGATCTGCGGGCCGGAAATGTGCTGGTGCGGCCCGGGACGCATGGGATCGCCGGGGTGCGGGTGCGCCGGGCGCGGCTGTTGGTGCCGGAGGGCGGTGAGGAGTCGGTGGCGCTGCTGCATCGGGTGGTGCTGGAGGGGCATCTGCTGCCGGTGGCCGAGGCTCTGCACCGGCGCACCCGGGCCGGGCGGCGTCAGCTGCGGGGCGGGGTGGCGCACGGCTGCGCCACCGCGCTCTGCGCCTTCGACGGGCCGGTGGAGCTGCTGGAGGAGCGCTGGCGGCTGCTGGTGCGGGACGCGCCGGGCGGGGTGGCGGCGCTCGGGGAGACGGCCCGGGTGCGCGGGGTGCGGGACGGGCGGGAGCGGCTGGTGTATCTGCGCCGGACCTGCTGCCTCTTCTACACCAGCGCCGAGGCGGTGCGCTGTGCCAGCTGCTGTCTGACCGATCGGTCGGAGCGGCTGCGGGCCTACGCGGCGGCGCGGTGAGGGCGGTTCGGGCCCCGCCGCGCCGCCGTCATGACGGCTATCGCGGGAAGAGCTCGAAGGCGACCGCGGGCCGGCCGCCGAAGCGGGGCGCGAGGGCCTGGGCGGTGGAGGTGAGGAAGGAGCGGGCGTACTCCTCGGGGTCCTGGTCGGTCAGACCCTCGATATAGGCGCGGTGTTCGAGCAGGGAGGCCACCGCCCGGTCGAGTCCCGGTCCGGCGTCCACGGCGTGGGTGGGCCGGTCCGAGCCGGCCACCGCGACCCAGCGGACCCCGTCCCATGGTTCCAGGCCCTGGGCGGCGAGTTCGGTGAAGATCCAGCGGTTGCCCGCGTCCCCGGCGGCGTCCAGGGTGGCCCGGCCGACGGCGACATGGTCGGGGGTGTTCCAGACGGTGCCGCCCCAGGTGTCCCGGTGGTTGAGGGTGACGACCAGCTCGGGGCGGTGGCGGCGGATGGCGGCGGCGATGTCCCGGCGCAGCCCGATCCCGTACTCGATCACCCCGTCCCGGTGGTCCAGGAAGTCGACGGTGGAGACGCCCACGGCGGCGGCGCTGGCCCGCTGCTCGCGCTCGCGCAGCGGACCGCATTCGTCCGGGCCGAGTCCGTCGATACCGGCCTCGCCGCGGGTGGCCAGGACATAGGAGACCTCGCGGCCCCCGTCGGTCCAGCCGGCGACCGCGGCGGCGCAGCCGTACTCCAGGTCGTCGGGGTGGGCCACCACCGCCAGCGCCCTGGTCCAGTCCTCCGGCATCGGCTCCAGCGGCGCGGCCCCGCTCTTCTCCTGATCATCCATGGCCGCAGGATACGACCCGGTCCGGTGCCCCGTCCCGGCCTCGGTTTCCGGTAGGGGCTCCCCGGTCGGTCGCGGAGCGTATGCGGGGCGGGCCGGGGGCTCCTAGCGTGGTGCCATGATCCGGTTCGAGCAGGTCGGCAAGGTCTACCCGGACGGCACCACGGCCGTCGACGACCTCTCCTTCGAGGTGGCGGAGGGCGAGCTGGTGACCCTGGTCGGCCCCTCGGGGTGCGGCAAGACCACCACCATGATGATGGTGAACCGGCTGATCGAGCCCACCTCGGGGCGGATCCTGGTGGACGGCTCGGATGTGGCGGCCACCGACCCGGTGAAGCTCCGCCGGCGGATCGGCTATGTCATCCAACAGACCGGGCTGTTCCCGCACCGCACCGTGCTGGACAACACCGCGACCGTGCCGGTGCTGCTCGGCTGGCGGAAGGCCAAGGCCCGGAAGCGGGCGGCCGAGCTGCTGGAGCTGGTGGGGCTGGACCCGGAGGTGTATGGCGCGCGCTATCCGGCGCAGCTCTCCGGCGGCCAGCGGCAGCGGGTGGGGGTGGCCCGGGCGCTGGCGGCCGATCCGCCGGTGCTACTGATGGACGAGCCGTTCGGCGCGGTGGACCCGGTGGTGCGGGAGCGGTTGCAGAGCGAGTTCCTGCGGCTCCAGGCGACGGTGCGCAAGACGGTGCTGCTGGTCACCCATGACATCGAGGAGGCGGTGCGGATGGGCGACCGGATGGCGGTGTACGGGCAGGGGCGGATCGAGCAGTTCGACACCCCGGGCGCCGTGCTGGGCGCCCCGGCCACCCCCGCGGTCGCCCGGTTCGTGGGGGCGGACCGGGGGTTGAAGCGGCTGTCGGTGACCGCGATCGAGCCGGACGACCTGGAGGAGCCGCCGGTGGCCCGGCTGGGTGAGCCGGCGGCGGACGCCTCGGCGCGGCTGCGCGCGGAGGGCGCCCGCTGGGCGGTGGTGCTGGGTGAGGCCGGGGACCTGCACGGCTGGGTGTCCGCCGACGATCTGGCCCGGGCCGGCGACGCGGGCGCGGTCGGTGACCTGGCCCGGCGGATGGAGGCGTGGGTGCCGGTGGGGGCGCCGCTGAAGCGGGCGTTCGGGGAGATGCTCCAGCATGACGCGGGATGGGTGGCGGTGCTGGACGGGGCGCGTTTCCTCGGGGTGCTGACCCCGTCGAAGCTCCATGAGGCGCTGCGCCGTTCGGTGGACGCGGACGCCCGGGGGGTGGGGCGCGGGGAGGTGTCCTTCGACTCGGTGGCGGACGCCTGAGTCGCCGGTGCGCTAGCGCAGCAGCCCCTTGGAGCGGAGGAAGTCCTCCGCCACGTCCTCGGGCAGCCGGCGCCAGCTGTCCACCCGCTCGTTGAGGTCCGCCAGGTCGGCGGTGGTGAGCACCGGGCCGAGCGGGGCCAGCGCCCGGGCGACGCGCGGGGAGCCGGCCCGGGCCCGGTTGGCCACCGGCACGATGTAGTCGGCGTTCTGCAGCCGCTTGTCGTCAGCGAGCAGGACCAGGCCGAAGTCGTCCAGGGTGGCGTCGGTGGTGGTGGTCAGCACCATCTGGTCCTGGCCGCGCTGCACGGCCTGCTTGGCCTGGGTGGTGCCGACGCCTTTGGGATCGATGCCGGTGATGTCGATGCCGTACACCTTCCGCAGCCCGGGGGCGCAGTAGGGCCGGGAGACGCACTCGTCACCGGCTGCCAGCCGTACCGGCAGCTTGGCGCGGCCCAGGTCGCTGAGGGTGCGCAGCCGGTGCGCGCGGGCGTAGCCGGCGGTGACCGCGAAGGCGTTCTGGTCGACGGCGAGGCCGGGCGCGAGGACGGTGAGGCCGCGGGGCGCGGCGAGGTCGCGCAGCTCCTTCATGGTGGCGGCCAGGTCGGGTGAGCCGACCGGTGGGGCGTCGGGGCCGTTGGCCTTGGCGTTGAGCCAGTCGGCGAAGGTGGCGGCGTACTCGGGGACGAGGTCGATCCGGCCGGACTCCAGCGCCGGTTCGTAGATCTCCCGGTTGGTGACGGAGAGGATCCTGGTGCGGTAGCCGGCCTGGTCGAGCAGAAGCGCGTACATCCGGGCCAGCAGGTCGCTCTCGGTGAACCCGGCCGAGCCGATGGTCAGTTCCCGGCTGTCGCCCGGTGGTCCGGTGACCTCGCCCTGGTTCTCCAGGGACGGTCCGATGGCGCAGCCGGTCAGCAGCAGTACGGGCAGGACGGCGGCGGAACGCAGGGCGCGCCGGACGCGGCGGCCGGTCATTCCGCGCGCCCGGGGCCGGGCGGCGCTCGGCGTACGGCGGGTCACCCGGCGGCAGCCGGGCCGCGCGGCCTTCGGCGTACGGCGGGTCATCCGGTACGCCCGGGGCCGGCCGATCGGAGGGCCGGGCGCAGGGCCAGGACGAAGACCGCCTCCACCAGCAGGGCGAGGACCGCGACCAGTACCGCCCCGGCGACGACCTGCGGGGTGGAGGCCAGGTTGAAGCCTGCGGTGATGATCCGGCCGAGCCCGCCGCCGCCGGCCAGCGCGGCCACGGTCGCGGTGGCCACCAGTTGGACGGCGGCGATCCGCACCCCGGTGAGGATCAGCGGCAGGGCCAACGGGAGTTCCACCCGGCTGAGCAGCTGCCATCCCGTCATGCCCATGCCCCGGCCAGCCCGGACCACATCGCGGTCCACCCCGCGCATGGCGGTGTAGGCGTTGGTGAGCACCGGGGGGATGGCGAACAGCACCAGCGCGATGACGGTGGGCCAGCTGCCCCAGGTGCCGATCGGGCTGAGCAGCAGGAGGACCAGGACGGCGAAGGTGGGGACGGCCCGTCCGGCGTTGGAGAGGTTGACCGCGAGCGCCCCGCCGCGCCCGAGGTGGCCGAGGACCAGGGCGACGGGCAGCGCGAGGGCGCAGGCGATGGCCAGGCAGACCCCGGTGAGGTAGAGGTGTTCGAGGAGACGGCTGGCAACCCCGTCCGGGCCGGACCAGTGGGCCGCGTCGGTGAGCCAGTCCCAGGAGGCGGTGAGCGTGTTCATCCGCCCGCCCTCGTCCACCTCGTCCGTCGGGTGCTCATCCGCCCGCCCTGGTCCAGGGCGTGAGCAGCCGCTGCACCAGCAGCAGCGCCAGATCGGCCGCGACGGCGATCACCACACACAGCACCGAGGCGGTGAGCACCTGGGCCTTGAAGTAGGTGTTCATCCCGGCGTAGATGAGGTTGCCCAGCCCGCCGTAGCCCACGATCGCCCCGATGGTGACCAGGGAAACGGCGGAGACGGTGGCGATCCGCACCCCGGCGACGGTGGCCGGCAAGGAGAGCGGGAGCTCCACGGTGAGCAGGGTCCGCAGCGGCCCGTAACCCAGGCCCCGGGCGGCCTGCCGGGCGTCCTCGGGCACATCCCGCAGCCCGGCCAGGATGTTGCGGACCAGCAGGGTGAGCGAGTAGAGCACCAGCCCGGCGATGACCAGCGAGGCGGAGAGCCCGTACAGCGGCAGCAGCAGCGAGAACATCGCCAGCGAGGGGATGGTGTACAGGATGGTGGTGGCGCCGAGGACGGTGCCGCCGGCCCAGTGCCAGCGGCGCGCGGCGAGCGCCAGCGGCAGGGCGAGGACGAGGGCGATCAGCACCGAGACGAAGGCCAGCCGCAGATGCTGGAGGGAGGCGTCCAGCAGGATCTCCTGGCGGGTGGACAGATAGGCGCCGCACAGCCAGTCGTTGCGCGCGAGGCAGTCGTCGGGGGGCGCGGTCACGGCTCCATTGGAGCGCGGCGGACGCGGGGGCGCGCGGGATGGGCGGCCGTCCGTGCGAACGGCCGTCCGTGGGAACGGCGGCCCCCGGCGAGCCGGCCGGCCGTTGCCGGGGAGTGCCTGCGGAATCGTTTCGGCGAGGCGGCATACTGACCGGCGGGCGCGATCACTCGCACGATGAGGAGCAGTCATGGCCGATGTGAGCGCCGCCGTACCCACCACCGGACCGGATGCCGGGAAGTCCACCTTCCGGACGGTCTTCGCGGTGGAGGGCGCGGTGGCGGAGTCGGCGCGCGAGGTCGAGGCGCGTTTCCAGCACGCGATCGCCCCGGCGACGGTGGACTTCGACTTCGGCGAGATCAGCCGGGCCGCGGCCGCCATCCCCGGCGCCGCCACGGTCAAGATCGTGCGCGGCTGGGGACTCCAGGAGACCGCCCCGGTGCAGGTGATGGTGCTGTCGCTGCGGGAGGCGGTACGGCAGTCGCTGCCCGAGGGCTCGGGCGACCCGGCGTTCTGGGAGCGGGCCGAGGCCGCGCTCACCGAGGTGTTCACCGGGCTGGCCGGGCAGCGCGGCACCCATCTGTCCTTCTACCAGGAGGAGCCCGAGCGGACGAGCTACTTCTACGATCTGCTCTTCGCCCTGCCGGACGCCGAGCGTCCGGACGCGTTGCTGGCCGTCGCCTTCTGCGTCAATGTCTCGGTGGCGCTCGACCCGGCCGGGGTACGGGCCCTGACGACCGGTGACACCGCGCGGTTCACCATCCGGCTGAACGCCCTCACGGTACGTCGGGAGCAGGCACCGGCCCTGCCCTGACGGTGCCCCGGACCGAGAGAAGCCGGGGCCACCCGTCGTCGGACGGGTGGCCCCGGCTGTCCGGGGAGGCGGGCGGGAGGGGGGCCCGGTCTCTCCGGAGGATCAGGGTCCGCGGTCGGGCGCGCCGCTCAGCGGCGGCGCAACCGGCCGAGCAGGGTACGGGCCTGGGCCCGCTTGCGGGGGTCCGCCGCGGCGCGGCGCGCGGACGCGATGGTGCGCTGCCCCTGCGGACTGCGGGCGAACTGCTTGATCCTGTTGATCACGCCGGCCATGGCAACCTCCTGGATTCCGTCTGCGGTCCGTCTACCCCGGGACCGGCCCGGGATGCCCCCGCCCGCCGTCTTCCTCCCTGCCTTCTCCCTCGCCTTCTTCCCTGCCTTCTCCCTCATCCAGCAGCCGCCGCATGGCCTCGGCCGCCCGGACGGCGGCATCCGCGCAGCAGTTGTTGAAGAGCACATGGACCCGTTCGACGCGGTCGGCCATCGCGCGCAGCCGCGGCAGCCACTCGGCGAGTTCGGCGTCGGTGTAGGTGTGGCGGTAGGCGTCCTCCTTGCCTCCGGTGCCCCAGCTCGGGCTGCGGCCGTGGAAGCGGACCACCGCGTGGCGCGCGGTGACCGGGGCGACGGGCGGCATCGAGGTGGGCAGGCCCTGGACGGTGTCCACCGCGACGGCCGCCGCGTCCAGGTCCCGCAGCAGCGCCTCCGTCTCACGGTGGTGGTCGGCCGACCACCAGTCCGGGTGCCGGAACTCCACCGAGACCGGCCACTCCGCGGCCCGCTTGCGGGCGCTCTCCAGGGCGGTGCGGGCGGCCGCGCCGGGCGGGAACCAGGGCGGGAACTGCAGGAGTACGGAGCCGATCCGGCCGGTCTCCCGCAGCGGGCGCAGTGCGGCGGCGAACCGGCGCCACACCTCGTCCAGCAGTGCGGGGTCCAGGGGAGCGGCGCCGCGTCCCCCACCCCGGCCGCGCGCCCGGGCATAGGCGGAGCGCAGATCGGGCGGGAGCGCGGCGGCCGGGGTCGGGTGCCCGGTGAGCAGCGAGAACGCCTTCACGTCGAATCGGAAGCCGGGCGGGGTGCGTTCGGTCCACCGCTCGCTGTTGCGGAGCTGCGGCAGCGCGTAGTACGAGGAGTCCACCTCCACCACCGGGAACCGCTCGGCGTAGTGGCGCAGCCGCCCCTCGGCGTCCCGGCGCCCGGGCGGGTACCAGCCGGAACGTACCAACGCGGGGTCCGTCCAGGAACACGTACCGACCGCGATCCCCGCCTCTGCCGCTGCCGCTGCCGCCGCTTCTGCCATGCGGCCGCGTCTACCCGCGACCGAGGAGCTGAGGCCACCTGCGTCCGTCCGGCGGTGGTGTGACGGAAAACCAGGTCCGGGCGGGGGTGGGGGCGCCCGGGCGGGGCATGGTCGGGTTGGTCCCGTACGAGCACACGGCGGGACGGGACGGCCGTCACGGGCGATCATGGCCGGGGGGCCGGGCACGGCCGGCGGCCGGCGATCGCCCGGACGGCACCGGGCGCCCGAGCCGTCGAACGACCTGAGGAAGCGACAGCGAGGAGTGGAACCGATGCCCAACGAGCGTGCGGGCGGGCCGACCCGGCCCGAGGATCTGGTGGACGTGGCCCGGCTGGTGACCGCGTACTACACCGTGCACCCCGACCCGGCCGATCCGGCGCAGCGGGTCGCCTTCGGCACCTCGGGGCATCGCGGCTCCTCCCTGGCGGCGGCGTTCAACGAGGACCACATCGCCGCGACCAGCCAGGCGATCTGCGAGTACCGGGGCCGGCAGGGCACCGACGGGCCGCTGTTCCTCGGCGCGGACACCCACGCGCTCTCCGAGCCGGCCCGGGCGACCGCCGTGGAGGTCTTCGCGGGCAACGGGGTGCGGGTGCTGATCGACGAGGCCGACGGCTATGTCCCCACCCCGGCCGTGTCGCACGCGATCCTGACGTACAACCGCGGCCGTTCCACCGGTCTGGCGGACGGGGTGGTGGTCACGCCCTCCCACAACCCGCCGGCCGACGGCGGCTTCAAGTACAACCCGCCCAGCGGCGGTCCGGCCGGCTCGGACGCCACCGGCTGGATCCAGGAGCGGGCCAACGAGATCATCGCGGGCGGGCTGAAGGAGGTGCGCCGGATCCCGCTGGCCCGGGCGCTGGCCGCGGAGACCACCGGGCGGTACGACTTCCTCGGCGCCTATGTCGCCGATCTGCCGTCCGTGCTGGACCTGGACGCCGTCCGGGAGGCCGGGCTGCACATCGGCGCGGACCCGCTGGGCGGGGCCTCGGTGGCGTACTGGGGCCGGATCGCCGAGCAGCACCGGCTGGACCTGACGGTGGTCAACCCGTACACCGACCCGACCTGGCGGTTCATGACGCTGGACTGGGACGCGAAGATCCGGATGGACTGCTCTTCGCCGTACGCGATGGCCTCGCTGATCGAGGGCCGGGACCGGTTCCGAATCTCGACGGGCAACGACGCGGACGCCGACCGGCACGGCATCGTCACCCCGGACGGGGGCCTGATGAACCCCAACCACTATCTGGCGGTCGCCATCGGCTATCTGTTCCGGCACCGCGAGCAGTGGCCGGCGGGCGCGGGCGTCGGCAAGACGCTGGTGTCCTCGGGGATGATCGACCGGGTGGCGGCGGACCTGGGCCGGGAGCTGGTGGAGGTGCCGGTCGGCTTCAAGTGGTTCGTGGACGGGCTGGCGGACGGGACGATCGGCTTCGGCGGTGAGGAGTCGGCCGGGGCGTCGTTCCTGCGGCGGGACGGCTCGGTGTGGACCACCGACAAGGACGGCATCCTGCTGGCGCTGCTGGCCTCGGAGATCCTGGCGGTCACCGGGCGGACGCCGAGCGAGCACTACGGGGAGCTGGCCGGGCGGTTCGGGGAGCCGGCGTACGCCCGGGTGGACGCGCCGGCCACCCGCGAGGAGAAGGCGGCGCTCGGCCGCCTCTCCCCCGCCCAGGTGACCGCCGGCACGCTGGCCGGGGAGCCGGTCACCGCCGTGCTGAGCGAGGCCCCGGGCAACGGCGCTCCGATCGGCGGCATCAAGGTCACCACCGAGAACGCCTGGTTCGCGGCCCGCCCCTCCGGTACCGAGGACGTCTACAAGGTGTACGCGGAGTCCTTCCGGGGCCCGGAGCACCTGGCCCAGGTCCAGGAGGAGGCCCGGACGGTGGTCGCGGCGGCGCTCCAGGGGTGAGGGGCCCGGCCGGGGCCGGGGGTACGTACGGTGCTCGCCGACCGCCCGGCCTTCGGCAGCCGGGCTCAGTCGTGGGTGCCGGGGGGCCGGCGGCGGTCGGCCCGGCGGGGATCCGGGGCGTTGACGGGCTCAGTCGTGGGTGCCGGGGGGCCGTCGGCCGAGGCCCGGGACCGGGGGCGTTGACGGGCTCAGTCGTGGGTGCCGGGGGGCCGTCGGCCGAGGCCCGGGACCGGGGGCGTTGACGGGCTCAGTCGTGGGCGCCGGGGGCCGGGGAGCCGTCGGCCGGGTCGGGGTCTTCGGAGGGGTCCGGGCGGCCGTCGGTGGGGCTCTCCGCCTCCCGCTCCTGCCCCGGCTCGGGGCGTGAGGCCTTGTCCTTCCGGTCGGTGGGGTGCTTCTCCTCGGTGAGGTGCTTGCGGATCTCTTCCGGCTTGTCTCCCAGCTGGTTCACGGCTGCTCCCCTTCGGGTCGGCGTGGCTGCTCGTTGGCGCCGGGGCGGCACCGGCGCCAGCGTCACACGGCGGCCCCGGCCCCGCACGCGCTGGACCGTGCGGGCGGGGGTGGGGTCGGGAGCCGTCAGGCGGTACCGCTCCCCCGGGCGCCCTCGCGCAGACCGAGGGCGCTGCCCATCCGCTCCAGCCTGCCGCGCTGCCGGCCCCCGGCCCAGGTGATCCAGAAGAGCGACCCGGCGAAGATGAGCCCGTAGACGATCAGCGAGGGTCCGCCGCCGCTCAGCGCGATCACGGCGAAGATGACGCCGAACATCGCATAGAGCAGGGCGAGCGCCACCGGGCGCCGGCGGGTGGCCTTCAGACGCTGCTCGACCACACGGGACAGCGCCGCGCGCTCCCGGGGCTCCTCGGGCACCTGCTCCTTGACCAGCGCCTCCTCCACCCGCACCAGACCCTCCGTCGTCCCGCCGACCAGTTCCTTCTGCCTGCGCCGCTGGGCGTAGAGGACGGCGCCGATCCCGATGCCCCCGGGGATGCCGTAGAGCCCCCAGTCACTGCCCGGGTGGGTGGCGTGCAGGAGCAGCAGGACGGCGGTGGCGGCGACCACCGACAGTGCCAGCTGCGCCCAGAAGTGTCTGATCAGCCACCGGTTGAGTCCACTCATCGGCGGGCAACTCCCCTCGTGAGAAGCTAGGTTGACTTCTCGTCGGTTGCCCGCTGGACGCCCCGCCATGACGCCGTAGCGGCTGTCACGATCCGTGTCCGCGCAGACACGATGCATCGCTCACCGAACCGGGGGAAGTCGGCAGGGACAGTGCAAGGAAGAGAGCCGACGGACAGGAAGGCGACATGTCCAGCGACCCCCTGTGGGGCGACCCCCTCTCCGAGGCGGCCGACAGCGTCACCGTGCCCTTCCCGGGGGAGTTGGGCGATGTGACCGCGGCACGGCTGGCCGCGGCGGGTTACCTGGGCACGCTCGCGCTCGGTCAGCCGCCCGCCTCCGCGGAGCACCGCGACGACATCCTGCTGGCGGTGAGCGAGCTGGCCGCCAACGCCATCCAGTACGCGCCAGGCCCCTTCGTGCTCTCGCTGCGCAGGACCTTCGACGGCATCCATGTGGTGGTCGCGGACACCAACCCGGACCCTCCGGAGCCGCGCCGCTACCACCCGTCGAAGGGCGGCGGCATCGGCTGGCATCTGATCCAGGCACTCGCCGACGAGGTGAGCGTGGTGCCGGGGGACGACGGCAAGGAGATCCACCTCTTCCTGCCCTGGTAGTCCGCGACCACCCTCGCCCGGGCCCGTGGCCGTCAGGCGGTGGGTGGCGTGGGTGTACGGGGGTGCAGCGAGCGGGCCAGCAGCGGCCCGACCCGGCGCTTGAGCCGCCGTAGCGCCTCCAGCCGGTCGGCGGCCCGGTCCAGCCGGTGGTAAAGCCGGGGCGGGAGATACGGCAGCAGCGGCGAGTGGCGCTGGCCGAGCAGGGCGAACATCTCCTCCGGCGGCAGCGCGGTGTAGCGGGGCAGCTCCTCGTACCAGCGTGCGCTGTAGCGGGCCGCGCTCTGCACCGGCAGCAGGGCCGAGCGCCGCTGCCGCCCGTAGCGGCTCAGTGCCGCCTCCAGGGGCAGGGGAGCGTCCAGGGCGTCGGCGAGGGCGATGGCGTCCTCCAGGGCCAGCGTGGTGCCCGCGCCGATCGAGTAGTGGGTGGTGTGCGCGGCGTCCCCCGCCAGGACCAGGTTGCCGTGGTGCCAGCGGTGGTTGGTGACCGTGCCGAAGGTGAGCCAGCGGGCGCCGCCGCGGCCGCCGTCGGGGCGGCAGGAGAGGGGGTGGCCGTCCAGTACGTGGGCGAAGAGCCGTTCCAGCAGGGCGAGGCCCTCGGCGGGGGCGGCCCGGTCCAGGCCGAGTCCGGTCCAGGTGTCCGGGGAGCACTCGACCACGCAGGTGCTGCGGTCGGTGTCGTAGCGATAGCCGTAGCACCAGATCCAGCCGTGCTCGGTGGGCACGAAGGCGAAGGTGAAGGCGTCGAAGACCTTGGTGGTGCCGAGCCAGACGTAGCGGTTGCGGCCGCCGGTGACGGCGGTGCCGAAGTGCTCGGCGTGCGGGGTACGCAGGGCGCTGTGCACGCCGTCGCAGGCGACCACGAGGTCCGCGCCGTCGAGCTCGGCCCGGTCGGTGACGGTGCGGCGGTGCTCCAGGCGCACGCCGAGGGCGGCGGCGCGCTCGGCGAGGACGGTCAGCAGGGTGTGGCGGCCGATGCCGAAGCCCTCGTCGCCGTGGTGGGAGGTGGTGCTGCCGTGGATATGGGCGACGCCCTCGTTCCAGCGCACCGAGCGCTCGCGGACGGCGCGGGCGGTCTCGGGGTCGCCTTGTTCGAGCCGGTCGAGCAGCCCGCCCCAGTAGGTCACGCCCCAGCCGTAGGTGGAGCCGGCCGGGGCGCGTTCGTAGACGGTGACCTCATGGGCGGGGTCGCGCCGTTTCATCAGGATGGAGAGGTAGAGGCCGGCGGGTCCACCGCCGACACAGGCGATCTGCACGGACACGTCTCCGATGCGTTGCGCGGTCAAGGGGTGACGCAACGTAGCAGGGGATAAAGACGAGATCAACGATCCTCGACTCCATCGGTTTGCGACGCCGTTCGGCGGACACTCGAAGGTCAGTCACGGTGCGCGAACGGAGGAAAAATGATCATTCTCGGGCTCATCCTGCTCATCATCGGTGCCATCACTGGCATCAGCATTCTGTGGACCATCGGTGTCATCCTTCTGGTGATCGGGGCGGTCCTGTGGATCCTGGGGGCCGTGGGTCACGCGGTGGGTGGTCGGAAGCACTACTTCTGACCCGATGACGCCCTGGGGACACCCCACCGCCGCCGGTGGTCCCCGGCGCCGGTGCCCGGTACACGCCATGTGCCGAACGCCCCTCAATCCGATCGATCCGTTCGATCCGTATCGGGCCGACAGCCCCGTGGCATCCCGACCGCCGTTCCGACGGCGCCGGGGTGGCACGGGGCTTTCTCGGTTGTCAGGGGCGGTCGTCAGGAGCGGTGGCGGGTGCCGGGCAGGAACTCCTGCACCTTGGCCTTGATGCCCTGCTTCAACACCGAGGCGGTGTCGCTGTCCCCTTGGAGGACGGCGGCCGCGGCGGCCTCGATCTGGTCCAGCTCGGCGTGCGGCGGGATCGGCGGCACCGCCGGATCGGTGCGGAAGTCGATCACGAACGGGCCGCCGGCGGCCAGGGCCCGGTCCCAGGCCTGCTCCACCTGCGTGGGCTTCTCCACCCGCGTACCGCCCAGCCCGATGCTCCGGGCGATATCGGCGTAGGGCAGGTCCGGGAGGGCCTGCGACTCCTCGAAGCGGCTCTCCTTGCGGTGCAGCCGCTGGAGCGTCTCGCGGGCGTCGCCCACCAGGTTGACCTCGAAGGGGTAGCGCAGCCCGATCATGTGCGGGTCGATGTCGATTGCCGGTGCCGATGCTGGAGGGGACCATCTTGAAGGCGTGCTTCGGCGGGGTGTAGTCCAGCTCCTGCACATCGGCCGGGATGATGATCGCGGTCACGGAGCGCCGGGCGTAGGCGGTGCGGATGGCCCGGTCGATGAGGTTGGGCAGCTGTTGGCGGCCATCTCCTCGTGGCGGGCCTGGATGAACTTCGGCTGGTTCCCGGCGCGCCCCCAGGCAGCGAGCAGGCCGTTGATGCCGTCACCCGCGTAGGCGAACACCTGCTCGACCTCCCACTCGCGCACCCGGTGGAGGATGTAGTCGGACACCTTCATGCTGGCCATCGCCACCCCGTTTCCGCTGGTCGGGGCCGACTGGCCCCGGCAGGCCCCCGCCGGACCGGCGGAGGCGGACGCCCTGCCGGGTGACCCGTGGACGGCGGCGAAGACGCGGACGGCCGACAGGGCGTGGCCTCGGGCGCGGACGGCCGCACCCGAGGCCACGCCCTCCGCCGCTCAGCCCGCCGGTATGTCGGCCATGGCGCTGGGGGCCGAGTGGGCGCGCAGACGGAGGAGTTCGCCGAGGGCCGGACTCAGCCCCGCCGCACCTGTCTGGGCGGGGGTCTGCTTCGCCGACGGGGACTTCCCCGTGGTCGGGGGCCTGCCGGTGGACGGGGGCTCGATCGGGTCCGTCGGGGGCGGCTTCGACAGGGCCACGCAGTTCGACCTGCCCGACTCCGCGGCGCCGTTGACCGCGGTGACGCAGAAGTCGTAGTTCCAGTTGCCGGGGAACAGGAAGGTGATGCCCCGCTCGGGGGTGTCCGAGATGACCTCGTCGGCCGTGAAGCCGCCGCCCCGGTAGTTGTCGCGTATCCACACCCGGTAGCCGGCCGCTTCCCTCGAACCCTTCCAGTTCAGCTGGACGGTCACGGGGTCGACGGATCTGATCGTGAGATCCGTGGGCGCGGGGGGTGTGCCCGCGCCCACCGTCACCGGTCTGCCGCCGCCGGGGAGGCCACCGCCCACATCGTTCCAGGTGACGACCGCGACGAGGTAGCGGTGGCCGGCTTTGAGGCCGTCGACATGCAGGGAGGTGCCCCTGACCGCCTTGCTCTCCAGGAACGCGCCGGGGCTGTCCCGGTCCCAGGTGATGACCTCATAGCGGTCGATGTGCTCCGTGTGGGGGCCCTTGGCGGGCTGCCAGGACACATCGACCCCTGTCACGGTGGCGCGGGTCACGATCTTCTCGGGTGGGGCCGCCGTCCTGGGGTGCGCCACCGCACTGACGGTCGGTGACCAGGCCGACCTGCCGTCACCGGCGTTGTCCGTACGGACCTGGTACTCCCAGTTCAGACCGTCGGCCGTCCAGGTCGTGTCGAAGCGGTTGGTGGCGACGGGTATCTCGCTCCACTGGGCGGAGCCCACCAGACGGCTGCGCACGGTGTAGCCGCGGGCGCCGAAGACCGGCCGCCAGGTCACCTTGATGCCGGTGGGCACGGACTCGGCGACGGGCCCGGGCACGGCCGGAGCCGGGCGGGCCGGGGGCGAGGCCGGGATGTCGGGGACGAACGTACCGATGCCGAAGTGCTGGTGCAGCGTGAGCTCGAAGGCCCGTGCGATCTGGAACTCGCCGAGCGCGTTGGGGTGCAGGCCGTCGTATCCCGCAGGGCACCCGGCCGGCCCGCAGTCGTAGGCGCCGGCCCAGTCCACCAGTTCCACCGGGGAGAGGCGGGTGCTCCAGGAGGACACCGCCTTGCCGAGCCGGTCGTTGTAGTCGGCGGTGGTGACCGGCAGGTCCTGACGGCCCTCGATGAAGGAGCGCTGGGGGACGTTGGCCACGGCGAACCGGACGCCCGGTCTGGCATCCCGCGCGTGGTCGATCAGCTCCTTCATGCTGTCGAGCGTGCCTTGGGCGCCGCTGACGAACCAGCCCATGTCGTTGAACCCGAGGCCGACGAGGATCAGATCGGGTTGGTACTGCGCGACCATCCGGCCGATCAGCTTCTTGTCCTGTGCCACCTGGCGCCCCCAGACGGCGAAGTGGTCGCTGTCGAAGTCCGGCGACACCCCTCTGGCGTACGCGCCCAGGACCGGCGGGTCGTCGAGGGAGGAGCCCGGGGCCTCTCCCGGGAGCGGTGGTCTGGACGGGGCCACCGGGGCGTTGGGGGTCTTGGTCCCCCGGTACGGGCCGACGAAGTCGACGTCGATGTGCTGGCTTCTGAACCACTGCCACAGCCGGTAGCGCCAGGTCCAGTCGCCCTCGGCGCCCTGGGTCATGGAGTCGCCGACGACCATCACCTTTCGGGGCGTGTCCCGTACGCCCTCCTGGGCCCGGGCCAGGGCCTCGGCGAGCCTCGGCCCCCAGCCCTCCAGGCTGTGCGCGATGTACTCCAGCGGATTGCCCCAGTTCCTGACCCTGGTCGCGAGGTCCCGCAGGCCGGTCTGGAGCCGCGCCACCATGGTGGGAGCTCCCTCGGTGGCGAACTTCGCGGCCGCCGACCCGAGACCGGTTCCGGCGAGCGCGCCCATCACGGCCATGGCCACCGCCTCCGCCCAGACATCGCCGTCCCCGAGCGATCTGCCGTCGAACGCCGCGTTGAACAGCTCGTTGAAGAGGCCCATGACGGCCCCTCCGACGGCGGCGCACACCGGACCGGCCGCGGGCGCTCCCACATTGAAGGCGAGCAGGCACGCCGCCGACGCCACCGCCATCAGGGCCGTGGCGGCCAGCGCGGCGATGGTCTTCTGCCACCAGTTGGCCTCGGCCCTGAGGCCACCCGCCGGACTCACCATCACCAGACTGTCGCCGACGGCGAACAGCTCCCCGTCGTACTCGGGGCCTCCCTCACTCGGCGGATAGATGCCGACGCTGTTCTCCTGGGCGAATCTGATGAACGACTCCCCCAGGGTCAGGCCCGCGCTCCGGTCGGCACGCGACCGCTCGACCACGTCCCGGGTCAGCTCGCGTACCTGCTCGCCGTCCGTGAAGTCGAAGACCGCCACCAGGTCGTCGCCGCTCTTGGCCAGCGCGCGAAGGTCTTCGCGCGCCTCGTCCGCGCAGCCCACGCTCAGGGTCACGGGACCCTGCCGGCCGTGGGCGACGGCGGCGGGGGTGGCGTGCGTCGCGCAGATGCGGGCCGGTGCCGCCGCACGGCCCTGGGCCCCGGCGGACTCGGTGGCCGCGACCAGCATCAGCGCCAGGGAGACGACGAGAGTCAGCAGATGGCGGTGTGCGGGATGGCGCGCTCGACGTCTCCTGCCTGTCTTCCCCGGTCTCGGGCGTAACGGGCCCCGCGGGGCCATGCCGTTCAGCATGTCCTTGACTCCCTTCATGGCATCGGACATCAGCAGGCGGGGCGCGTGCTTCCCGGGCGCCCCGCGGCGGGAGCCTGCGGGAGGACCCGTCCCAGCCGCTACGGAAGGCCGGCGATCCGGGACGCTGGAACGCGGAAGGCACTCCGGACCAGGCCACCTGTGTCCTGCCTGGAACGCCGCACTGGGACGCGGCGCGTGTCGCCGGATCTGTTCTCACGGGCAGGTGGGCACTCCGGGGAGCCAGGCCGGGCCCTGGAGGTAGATGTTGGTCACCCAGGCCCGGTAGTCCGGCAGATAGGACCAGGCGTCGTTGGTGTAGCCCTCGGCGGTGACCTGTTCGGCGTGTGCCTGGCACCGCACCCGCACCGTGGTCGGGCCGGGGAAGGCATACACCCGCGCGGCGGCGAGCGCGGGCCGGGCCTTGGTCCACACCCCGCTGCCCCAGGTGCGGAAGAGGTGGCCGTCCACCGCGCCGGTGGTGATCCGCACCGCGCCGAGGTAGCCGCCACTCAGCCGGACGTCCGAGACCATCACCTTCGTCCCGGACTGGCGGGCCTCCACCATCCGCCCCTCGCCCAGGTAGATCGCGATGTGGTGCGGGTGCTGGGTGGTCCCCCAGGCCAGGAGGTCGCCGGGGAGCAGCGGGGCGAGCCCGTCGGCGGCGGTGAACCGGGCGGCGGTGCGGTGGGTGTAGTGCTGGACGGCCGCGGTGCCGTTGAGGATGTCGGCGCCGGCGGCCCGGGCGTAGGCGTGCCGGACCAGGCCGGAGCAGTCGAAGCCGAGCCGCTCGGGGTCGTGTTCGCTGGCCGGGTCGCTGGGATCGACCTGGCCGTAGGTCGGGCCGGGCTGCGCGCCATGGCCGCCGCCCCAGGTGTACCAGGTGCCGGCGGCGACGTGTTCACAGGCGGCGGCGACGGCGCTCTCCGCGAGGGCGGAGCCGCCGAGGGCCAGCGGGGCGCACTCCGCACGGGCGGCGGGGGTGCCGGCCCTGGGCGGGGTGGCGGAGGCCGGTGCGGCGGAGAGGGCGGTGAGGACGAGGGCCAGCAGTGCGGCGAGTACGCCGAGCGGGCCGGTGCGGCGGGGCGGGGTCATGGTCGGGACGCTCCTTCGGAGTCGCGGGCGGGGTCGGCGGCGGAGGCGGTGGAGGGAGGGGTGGTCGGGTCGGGGACGGTGGAGGCGGTGCGGTGGTGCGGAGCGGGGCGGGGCGGGGCCGGTCAGGGGGTGGGGCAGGGGGCGGGGGCGGGCATGGTGAGGAGCGCGGTGAGCGCGCGGCGTTCGGCGGGTGGCAGGGTGTCCAGGGAGCGGCAGACCGCGGTGAGCCTGGTCGCCGGGTCGAGGGTCCACAGCCGGACGCTGCCGTCGCTGCCGCTGCTGGCCGCCGTGCGGCCGCCGGGGGCGAAGGCGACCGCCCAGACGGCGCCGGTGTGGCCGGTGAGCGCGGCGCGCGGGGTGTGCCCGGCGAGGTCCCAGAGCCGCACCGCGCGGTCGCTGCCGCCGCTGACCAGCAGCCGTCCGTCCGGGGAGAAGGCGACACCGCGGGCCGAACCGGTGTGGCCGGTCAGGACGGCGACGGCGCGCCGCTCTGCCGGGTCCCACAGGCGTACGGTGCCGTCGTTGCCGCTGCTGGCCAGGGTCCGCCCGTCGGGTGAGAAGGCCACCGAGCGGACGGCGCCCCGATGGCCGGTCAGCACGGCGAGCGCCCGGCGGCTCGGTACGTCCCACAGCCGCACCGTCAGATCGTCGCCGGCGGTGGCGAGCAGCCGCCCGTCCGGGCTGAACGCCGCGGCGTTGGCGAAGTCGGTGTGCCCGGGCAGCTCTCCGAGCGGCCGGCGCCCCGGCACATCCCAGAGGCGGACCGTGCGGTCGGCGCCCGCCGAGGCCAGGGTGCGGCCGTCGGGGGCGAAGGCCACGGCGAACAGGGCTTGGCGGGAGGCGGGGAGGGTGCCCAGGGGGCGGCGGGCGGGGACGTCCCACAGATGGACGGCGCCGTCGGTGCCGGCCGAGGCCAGGGTCCGGCCGTCCGGGGCGAAGGCGACCGCGTTCACGGCGCCCCGGTGGCCGGTGAGGGTGGCGGCGCCGCGTCGGCGGGCCACGTCCCAGAGGCGGACCGTGCGGTCGGTGTCGGCGGTGGCGAGCAGAGTGCCGTCCGGGCTGTAGGCGAGCTGGCGGATCTCGGTGAAGGGGCGGGAGGCGAGCGTGGGGCCGCTGAGGTCCCAGACCACGGCGGACTGGTCGAAGCCGGCCGTCACCAGGAACCCGCCGCGCGGGTCGACCGCGACCCCCAGCACATAGTCGGTGTGCCCGGCCAGACTGGCGGTGGTCCGGCCGGTGCGGACGTCCCACAGCCGGGTGGTGCCGTCGCCGCCGGCGCTGACCACGGTGGTGCCGTCCGGGGTGTACGCCAGCGCGTTGACGTCGTCGCTGTGGCCGGTCAGCACCGCGGTGGCCTGCCCGTCGGCGGTGTCCCAGAGGCGGACGGTGCGGTCGGCGCCGCCGCTGGCGAGGGCGCGTCCGTCCGGTGCGAGGGCCAGCCCCAGCACGGTGTCGGTGTGGCCGTGCAGCACGGCGCGCGGGCGGCCCAGGGCCGTGTCCCAGAGGCGGACGGTGTGATCGGCCCCGGCGGAGGCGAGGCTGAACCCGTCGGGCCCGTAGGCGAGGGCGTTGACCTCACCGGTGTGGCCGGTGAGCACGGCCTGGGGGCGCGGGCCGCCGCGCGCGGGCCAGATCCGGATGCGGCCGTCCGCGCCCGCGGTGGCCAGGGTGCGGCCGAGCGGGTCGAAGGCGAGGGCTCGGGCGGCGGTGGTGGCCGGCAGGACGCCCACCGCCCGGCGGCGGGCCGGGTCCCACAGCCGGACCGGCCCCCGGGTGGAGGTGGTGGCGAGCAGACGGCCGTCGGCGCTGAAGGCGACGGCCCGGACCCGGCCCGCCACCGGCAGCACCGCGACAGGGCGGTGGTCGGTGGTGCGCCACAGCCGCACCGTGCCGTCCGAGGAGGCGGTGGCCAGCAGGGCGCCGTCGGGGCTGAGGGCGGCCGCGTTGACCGGGCCGCGATGGCCGGTGAGGCGCGCGGAGAAGGGCTGTGACTGGGTGCTGAGCAGCGCGCCCAGCGCCTCCGGGGTGCCGGCGGCGCGGTAGGCGGCCGCGGCGAGCAGCATGGACGCCTCGGGGCGGCCGGCGGCCAGCGCGGCCGACTCCAGGGCGAGGGCGCGGGAGCGGGCGGTCCGCTCCTGGTGCAGGGCGTCGGAGCGCTGCCGCTGGGCGACCGTGCCGGCGGCCAGGGCGACGGCCAGCAGGACGACCAGGGTGGCCAGCAGCCCGCGCCGCAGCCAGGTGTGGCGCCGGGCCTGCCGCAGGCGGCGGTCCTCCTCCGCCTGCCCGGCGGTGAGGAAGTCGGCCTCCACCGGGCCCAGCCGACCCGTGGCGCCCGGGTCGGCGGCCCAGGAGCGGGCGGTCTCCAGCCGGCTGCCGCGGTAGAGCAGCGAGGGGTCGCGGTCCTCGTGCTCCCATTCGGCGGCGGCCTGGGCCAGCTGCTGGTGGATCAGGAGTCCCGCGCGGTCGGCGGCGAGCCAGCCGCGCAGCCGGGGCCAGGCGTGCAGCAGCGCCTCATGGGTGAGTTCGACGGTGTCCCGGTCGACGGTGACGAGGCGGGCGCGGGCGAAGCGGTCGAGGACGGCGGCCGCGGCGGGCCGGTCCTCCAGCGCGGCGCGCTCCGCCCTCCGGCGGGTGGCGCCCTCGCCGTCGGTGAGATGCGCCAGCCGGGGCAGCAGACGCCGGGCGGTGCGCTGCTCGTCGGGGTAGAGGGTGGCGAAGGCCTCCTCGGCGGTGCGGGCGACCGCGCCCTGGATGCCCCCGGTCCGCTCGTATCCGGCGACGGTCAGCAGGGTCCCCGCCCGCTGCCGCCAGGTGGCCATCAGGGCGTGGGACAGCAGAGGGAGCGCCCCGGCGGGGGCGGGGCCGGTCCGGTGCGGGGTGGTGGTGCCCAGCCCCGCGTCGCGCAGCAGGAGTTGCTCCAGGCCGGCTTCGAGCCGGAGGCCGGCCAGCCGGGCGGGGCGGGTGATGGCCTCCCGCAGCTCGGTGCCGGTCATCGGGGCCAGCGCGAACAGCCCGTCGGTGAGGGCCGGGGCGAGCTCCGGCAGGCCCAGGCACCGGCCGATGAAGTCCGCCCGGACGCCGAGCACCACGATGGCGGGCAGAGGCCCGTCTTCGGCCCCGCTCTCCTCGGCCGCGTCCGCCCCGGTGGTGTCCGCCCCGGCCGATCTCCCCGCGCCGGTGGTGGCGGTGGTGGCCAGGGCGCTCAGCACCCGGGCGTAGGCGCGCCGCTCGGCGTCGTCGGGGCAGAGGGTGAAGAGCTCCTCGAACTGGTCCACGATCAGCACCGGGTGGACGGGTGGGCGGCGGCGCGCCCGAGAGGTCGCCGCCCGGTGCGGGCCTTGGTCCCGGTCCGGTGCGCCGGGATGAGTGGAGGCGGGGAGAGCGCAGTCGGTGAGCCGGCTGAGGGCCTGGGACAGTGCGGCGGGGTGGTCCCTCAGCTGGTCGGCGGTGACCCCGGTGTCGGTACCCAGAACCTTGGCCGTGCGCTCCAGCAGTTCTTCCAGGGGCCGGGCGGTGGGGGTGCACACCACCACCGGCCAGCGGTCCGCGCCCGGCATGGGGAAGCCGCCGGGCCGCCGCAGGGTCGGCAGCAGACCGGCGTTGAGCACGGAGGACTTGCCCGCGCCGGACGGGGCGACCAGCAGCAGCGGTCCGCCGCCGATCCGCTCGAAGACCCGCTCGACCAGTGCGGTGGTGGCCTGCTCACGGCCGAAGAACCAGCCGGACTCCCCCGCGGTGAAGGGCCTCAGCCCGCGGTAGGGGCAGCCGGTGTCCGCGGGGGCGCCGGACCCGGGTGCCGGCGGTGGCCCGTCGGACGGGACGCGTGCCGCCGGGACGAGCCGCAGCAGCTTGCCGTGGGCGCGCAGTGCGTCGTCGCAGCTCCGGGCCACCTCGTCGGTCACCGGTTTGGCGCCGGTCTCGATCTTGCTGAGATAGCCCTTGCTGTAGTGCGTGCGGCGGGCCAGGTCGGCCAGTGACAGCCCGCGCCGCATCCGCAGTCGGCGCAGCTCGGTCGGAAAGTCCCCCGGCGAGGCGCCGGCCGGTGCGGCCGGGACCTTCCGGGCTCGGTACTGCTGGTGCTCCCCCATGGCGTCCCCCAGGGCTTCGCGTGCGCTCCGTGAGCGCTCGGTAACAGAAGCGACCTGACAGACGTTACCCTGAGTGACGGACATGGGGGCCACCTCTCACCCGCTGTGGCGACAACACGCCACCGGGGCCGCCGATCGACGGCCCCGGTTACCTGACGGGAGATCAGGGGCGGTTGAGACGGATGGAGTTGATCGGGGTCAGATCGGCGTAGACGCCGGTCTGGGCGTCGATCGGGTTGCCGCAGCCACCGCCGTTGACCCGGGTGCACAGGTTGGCGGTCGCCCCACCGGTCTGGTTGTTCAGCACCCAGTGGTTGCCGAACTGGTTGCTGAGGTTGTGGGCGCCGTACCGGTAGAAGACATGGGTCGGCCGGACGGCGGGGTTCTGGTTCTCGGGGTAGATGCACACCGCGCCGGAGGGGCAGCCCGCCCAGTCGGCGGCCGGCCGCGCCTCGGCGGGTGCGTTGAGGGTGAGGACGGCGGCGGTGGCGGTGGCGAAGGCGGCAAGGCCGCGCAGAAGCTGGGAACGCATGGTTCTCCCCTTTTGGGTGGTGGTGCCGGAGTTGACGGCTTCAGCGTGCCCGGCCCCCGGGGCGGGATCGACGGGTTGCCCGTCGCCCTTCCGTGACCGGCTTGGGAAACCCCCCGTGAGCTGTGGTTTCCCGCGACCATGGGCAACCCCCGCGCGGATGCCCGGTTAGGAACGCGCGGCCTCGTATGAGCGGCGGCGCGGCGGGTAGGCGGGCAGCATGCCGGATTCAGCCCAGGATGTGGTGGCCGTGGTGGTCGAGGAAGCGATGAGCGCACGCGAGGAGTTGGGTGAGACGGTGGCGGAGGCCGTCGAGGAGACCCGCGGAGGGCTGTCGGCCATCGCGGCCGGAGGTGCCTGCGGGCTGCTGGCGGCACTGACCGCCCACTCGGCCATCCAGCAGCGACTGGCCAAGGCATGGTCGCCGGAGCTGGCGGCGGGGGCGCTGACCCTGGCGTACGCCACCGGCGCCTCCGCGCTGTTCCGTTACGGCCAGGTCAGGCTGCGCCGGGCTCGCGAGGCGTCCCGCGACACCCTGGAGGTGACACGGGACACGGTGGCGCGGACCGTGGAGGAGATCGCCAACGGCTGATCCGCGCCCCTCCTGGAACGGATCCGCCGCATGCCCGCCCGGAGGAAGACACGGGCGGAGAACACAGAGAAACACCGACAAAACCGAGAAACACCGAGAAACACCGAGAACACGGAGAGACGACGGACGCCTCCCCCGGTCGAGCCGGTGGAGGCGTCCGTCGTGTGTGCCGGACGGGGTGTGCGCCGGGCCGGTGTCCGGGGTCAGCGCACCCAGACGTCGATCACCGGGGAGACGACCCGGCGGCGGCTGTCGACCAGGCGCAGCTTGTTGTGGCCCTTCATACCGAGCACCACGCGCATGCTGTACGCGGAGCGGGAGTTGGTGTTCATCGACGCCGGCAGGGTGACCCAGCGGCGCTCGCCCAGCTTCTGCTGGAGGGTGACCCGGCTGCCGGGGCGCACGTTCTGGGCGATGCCGCGGACCCGGAACTGCTGCCAGGCCCGCACGCTCTTGGCGGAGGACTTGGCCGAGTAGGCGGGGGCCACCGCGGCGGCCGGCCGGTGCTGCGCGGGGGCCGGCGAGGCGACGGCGACCGCCGTGCCGACCGAGCCCGCCACCACGGCGGCGGCGATTCCGGCACCCCAGGTACGTACGAACTGACGCATGCGCTGTCTCCCAGGTGAGGAAGGGGAAGGGCTACACCGGAAACGTAAGCACATGGGGCGATAACCGGATTATTCGACACGGCGCGGTTGTTTCGGTGTACCCCGTCCAGCCGTGCGGGCCCCTCGCCGCCGGTCAGCCCCAGCTCTGGGCGTAGGAGGTGCGCAGTTCGTCCCGGTCGGCGCGCTCGGTGAGCAGCCAGCGGACCGCTCCCAGCCCGATCAGACTGACCCCGATCACCACCAAGCCGGTGAGCAGCAGGGGGATTTGCACGATCGAGGTGACCGCCGGGCGGGCCGGACCGGCCTCCGGCGGAGCGCCGGCCGCCGCGTTGCCACCGGTGCTGCCGCCGGCGGGCGCGGAGGGATCCTGGGACGGGGCGGCGGTCGGGGACGAGGTGGGAGCCGGCGAGGTGGACGGCGGCGTACCGGGTGGCAGCCGGCCGTCGATGATCCGCACCCCCAGCCGGGACAGGGCGCTGGTCACCGGCTGAAAGAACGTCACACCGCCCTGGGTGCAGTCCCCGTTGCCTCCCGAGGTGATGCCGAGCGCGACGCCCTGGGCGAGCAGCGGACCGCCGCTGTCCCCGGACTCGGCGCAGACGGTGGTCTGGATCAGACCGGTCACCGTGCCCTCCCGGTAGTTGACCGTGGCACCGAGCGCGGTCACCCGGCCGCTGCGCAGCCCGGTGGTGCTGCCGCTGCGGAACACCCGCTGCCCGACGACCGGATCGGCGGCGCCCACCACGGCGACGCTGCGGCCCTGACCGACCTCCACGGCGTTGGTGCCGTCGAAGGCGTCCGGGTCCTCGTACCGGATCAGGGCGAAGTCCGCACCGGGGAAGGTTCCCGCGACGGTGGTGCCCAGCGGGCGGCCGGTGCCGCGGACCGCACGGAACCAGGGGGTGCCGACGGCGCCGCAGTGCCCCGCGGTCAGCACGAAGTTGTCCTTCCCGTCGGTGACGTTGAACCCGGCCGAACAGCGCCCGGTGCGGCCCAGCATCGGGGCCCCGCCGTCCAGCCGGAGGGTGAACTCCCCCGCGGTCCGCCGCATCCGCACGGCCTCGCCGGCCCGCCGGGCGGTGTCCGACATCCGG
This sequence comes from Streptomyces sp. NPDC046887, assembly GCF_040644755.1. Lineage (NCBI taxonomy): Bacteria > Bacillati > Actinomycetota > Actinomycetes > Kitasatosporales > Streptomycetaceae > Streptomyces > Streptomyces sp. NPDC046887. The sequence goes on along the minus strand of NZ_JBEYXH010000024.1, from coordinate 26,944 downwards.
TCCCAGTCGGCGGCCGAGACGGTGCGATCGGCGTAGACGGTCACCTGGTTGGCCGCGTAGTCCAGCGACCAGGCGGTGCCGGTGATCCGGGGCGCCCGTCCGAGCGCCTCGGCGGCGGCGCGCAGCTCCCGCAGACTGTGCCGCTTTACCTCGGCCCTGGCTCCCGCGCGGCGGACCTCGGCGGCGGCCTCCTGGTCCGTCACCGCGACCACGGGCTTGCCGTCCCGCCCGGTCCAGCCGCCCGCCGTCCTGGCCGGGCCCAGCCGCCGCATCGTCTCGGCCACCACCTCACCGGGCGCCCGGGCCACCGACGCGCCCGCTTCACCGGGTTCGCCGGCCATGGCGTCCGACACCATCAGCGCCCCGCAGAGCAGACCTCCGACGGCCGCCGACCGGATGGCCCGTCGGAGTGTGCGCCGTGCGTGCCTCATGGTGAGCTCCCGAGCGATCCGTTGGTCCAGGGCGGGTCCCACCTCCATACGTACGGGCGGGCGGAGTGGTTCAGCCTCGGTGCGGTGGTGAACGGGCGTACGAGGCACGGGAGTTTTCCCGTCCGGCGGGGGCATCAGGTACGCGTGGAGACCTCCGACGAAAAGCTCCCGCGCGCGAAGCCCGCGCGCCGCAGAACCCCGTGGTGGTTCACCGTCCCCGCGGGGCTGCTGGTGCTGGTGGTGCTGTTCACCGTCGCCGCGCGGTTCGATGTCGTCCCCGGCTGGGACGATCTGCTGGGCGAGGAGACCAAGGACCGGTCCGGGCCCGCACTGCTCCAGTCGATCCAGGACCTCAGCCGCTACGAGGGAGCGGCCGGCTCCTACCAGATCGTGGTGGACCTGGAGAAGGACGCGAAGTTCCTGCCGGACGCCGTCCGGGGCACCCGCACCCTGTATGTGGGGGCCGGCACCGTGGGCGCCTATGTGGACCTGGGGAAGACCGGGCCCAAGGACGTGACGGTGAACGAGGAGCGGACCTCCGCCTCGATCCGGCTGCCGCGCGCCGCGCTGGGCTCGCCCGCCCTGGACCCGGAGCGGTCCTACGCGGTGTCCAAGCAGCGCGGGCTGCTGGACCGGCTCGGCGACATCTTCTCCGACAACCCGAACGACGAGCGCGCGGTGCAGCGGCTGGCGGCCCAGCGCATCGGGGAGGCGGCGGCGGAGAGCGGGCTGACCGCGCGCGCCGAACGCAACACCACCACGATGCTCAAGGGGCTGCTGGGCTCGCTGGGCTTCGAGCAGGTGACGGTGGTGTACGTCTGAGCCCGGGAGACCTCCCGAGGCAACACGGGAAACGACGAGGGAAACGGCCCGGTCGACCCGGCGGCACGCGCGCGGCCGCCCCTGGTCGGCAAGGCTCCGGGCGTAGGCTGCGAGCGGTTCCGGCAGGACGGCCGGACCGGATCGACCGACGAGGAACAGCATGTCCAAGCCCCCGCTGCCCGAGGAGGCCGTCGCCCTGCTGCGCAAGCCGAACCCGGCCGTGCTCTCCACGCTGCGGTCGGACGGCCAGCCGGTCTCCACGGCCACCTGGTACCTGTGGGAGGACGACGGCCGGGTGCTGGTCAACATGGACGAGGGCCGCAAGCGGCTGGACCATGTCCGCCGGGACCCGCGGGTGACGCTCACCGTGCTGGACGAGGACTCCTGGTACACCCATGTGAGCCTGATCGGCCGGGTCGTGGAGCTGCGCGAGGACGAGGGGCTGGTGGACATCGACCGGCTGGCCCGGCAGTACAGCGGCAAGGAGTACCCGCGGCGGGACCGCGGCCGGGTCAGCGCGTGGATCGAGGTGGAGCGCTGGCACGGCTGGGGCTCGATGAAGGACAGCGACCAGGTGGGCTGAGAGCCCGGGGGCGCCGGGGCGGACGGGAGACGGCTCCCGTCCGCCCCGGCCCGCGTTCAACGGGCCGTCCGCGACCTCGGTCAGCCGAGCGGGGCCAGCGGGGTGCCGTCCGACTGGTAGCCGGTGACCCGGACCGGTGCGCCCGGGGCCGCCCGGACCGCCGCGACCGGGCCGCGCGCCTCGGTGGAGACACCGCCGGAGAGGCGGATCCGGACGATATGGCGACTGCCCGCGGCCAGCGCGTACCAGGGGCCGCGCGGCGAACGCCAGCGGGTCCCGGCCACCACATGCTGGCCGAACCGGCTGCAGGCGGCCGTGGACTGCCGCTCGGCCACCACGGTGCCGGGGCGCGGGCGGCCGGTGGCGGGCGGCTGGAACTGCACCCGGACACTGCCCGGCCCGCGCCAGGTGTCGGCCCGGGTGCACACCCAGGCGGCGGCGCCCGCCCGGTCGGGCAGCGTCTGGCGCGCGTACACCCAGTCGTTGACGGCGCGCACCCCGTCCCCGCGCAGGTCGGTGAGGAGGCAGGCGCTGCGCGCCCAGCTGTCCAGGGCCGAGCGGCTGACCGCCTCGCGCGGCTGGCGGGACGGGGCACCGCTGCCGGGTGGCGGGGTGTGCGTCAGATGGGCCGGGGACGGCTCGCCGAGGTCGGTGGCCAGGAAGGCGTGCTGCTCCACGATCTGCGCGGAGGAGCGCAGGCTGAGCACCGGCCAGGAGGTGCACGGTCCCCCCGCGGCCGGCACGGGCAGCGGCGGCGTGACACCGCCGGCGGCGGTGAACGGCCGGGTCGCCTCGGCGGGGCGCAGTAGGTCCCGGGTGCCGGCCTGGGCGATCCAGGGGGCGAGGAGGTAGCGGACGGTGGTCGGGGTCCGGGTGAGGACCAGGGCGGCCGCGGTGGTCACCGAGGCGTCGTCGGCGCGGGCGATGTCCAGGGTGGGCCGGGCCGCTCCGGCCGCCTCCGCGTAGCGCGCGACCCGGTCGGTGGCGGCGTCGTGCAGCAGGACCACGGCGGTGCCGTCCACGTCGGCGGCGAAGAGCAGTTGGGACGGGCCGGAGGGCGGGGCGGCCGGGGTGCCGGGGGTGGTGGTGACGGTATGGGCCCGGCGGCCGTCGGCCCAGGTGCTCAGGGCGCGGCCGAGCAGTGCGCGGTCGCCTCGCCGGTCGCCGCGGGCGGGCCAGGCGGTGAAGTCCAGCCGGGTGGTGTCGGCCCAGCGGCCGGCCGGGGTGGTGCGCAGGGTGCCGGGGTCGGTGAGCGAGGTGCCGGCGGCCGTCCGTGCGGGGGCCGCGGGCTTGGCGTCGTCCGGCAGCCCGTCCCGGTCGGCCGAGGCCAGGACCGCGGTGAGGGCGGAGACGGCGAGGAGGGCCGCGACGAACGCGGTGGCGGCGGTACGGGCGCGGTAGCGGCGGCGCAGCAGATCGGTGGGGTACAGCCGCACTCGGTTGGGGTCGAACTCCTCGGCGTCCAGCAGGGCCCGGGCGGATCCGTCGGACAGCCCGGGCAGCCGGCCGGCCGCGGTGATCGCGGCGTCCGGGTCCGCCACGCCGGCCGCCGACAGCACCGCGGCGGTCTCCGGCTCGGCCAGCCCTTCCAGCAGCCGCAGGGCGAGCGCGGCCCGTGCGGCGGCGGGCACCTGGGCCAGCGCCCGGCCGAGGGCCAGCTCTCCGGCGCCGCCGGTGTGCGGGGAGAGGCGCAGTCCGAGGACGAGCGGCAGCCGCGGGGGGTACGGGCGGGCGCGCCGGGTGCGGCGCTCATGGCGGAGGGCGGCGCGCAGCACCCGTTCCCGTATCCAGACGTATCCGCCGCTCCACTCCCCCTCGCCGTGCGCACGGGCCGGGCCCGGGGTGTGCGGCAGCGCGTCCTGGACGACGGCGTGCGCGGCCACCACCCGGCGATGGCGGCCGAGGGCCGGGGGCAGCACCAGGTGGGCGAGGCGGACCAGCCGCCCGTAGTGCTCGACGAGGACGGCTTCCGCCTCCTCGATACCCGGGCGCTGTCCGGCGGGGGCGGTGGGGACCTTCGGCGACGGTTCCCGCGGTGTGGGCATGGGACCTCGGCTCGTTGCACGTGCGACTCGACTGGTGTGCACAACGAGCGTCCGTCGTCACCGTCACATCGACGGGTGGTACGACAGGAGTTCCACCGCCCCCCTCGGTGGGGTCAACGGTGCACCGTTGACCCCACCGGCACCGAGGGCGCCGGGGGTCAGGCGGCGCCACCGGCTCCGGAGGCGGGGCCGAAGGCCGGCTCGGGCACCTCCGAGGGCTCCAGCAGCACCGAGGCACGGCCGTCGGGGCCGACCGGCACCTCACCGTCGACGGTGACCCGGCGCAGGGTGCGGACATGGTCGTCGGAGTCGTCGGTGCCGTAGTGCTGGGTGGCGCGGTTGTCCCAGATGGCGACGTCGCCCACCTGCCACTGCCAGCGCACGGTGTTCTCGGGGCGCTCGATGTGCGACTGGAACAGGTCGAACAGGACCCGGGAGTCCTGGCCGGTGAGTCCGGCGATCTTCTGGACGAAGTTGCCGAGCAGCAGGTTGCGTTCGCCGGTCTCGGGGTGCACCCGGACCACCGGGTGCTCGGTGCGGAACTTCACCGCGGTGAACACCTCGCGGTACTGGGCCAGCGCCTCGGGCAGGGCGTCGGGGCGCAGGGCCGCGTAGTCGTAGTCGTTGGAGTGCACCGCCCGCAGGCTGTCGGCGAGGGCGCGCAGCGGCTCGGGCAGTCCGGTGTACGCGGTGGCGGTGTTGGCCCACAGGGTGTTGCCGCCGTACGGCGGGATGGTGACGGCCCGCAGGATGGAGAGGGCCGGATAGGCGGGGACGAAGGTGACGTCGGTGTGCCACTGGTTGGCGCGGGCGCCGTGGTCGGAGTCGATGCCCAGGGCGTAGCGCCCGTCGGAGGAGGGCACGGTCGGGTGGGCGACGGGGGTGCCGAGCAGCCGGGCGAAGGCCTCGTGGCTGTCCTCGTCCAGCTGGCCCTGGTCGCGGAAGAAGACGACCTTGTGCTCCAGGATCGCGGCGCGGACGGCGGCCACGGTCTCGGGGGCGAGGTCGCCGCCGAGCCGTACGCCGGTGAGGACGGCCCCGATCCGTCCGCCGAGCTTCTGGACCTCTGGCAGCGGCGCGGCGGGGGCCGGGGCGGTGGTGGGGGCGTCGGTGGTGACCGGAGAAGCCATGGTGGGGCCTTTCGGTGAGTGCGGTGGGAGCGGGGTGGGTGCCGGTGCGGTGGCTGCGAGGTGCCGTGGTGGCCGCTTGGGGCGTCCGGCCGGGCGCCAGGGGTGGGAGCGAATTACTTCCGGAGCGGAAGAAAGAGCGGCGGCGGAGAGCCGGTGCCGCGGGCCATGGCCAGGAGCGTGGCAGTGCGGTCGGGGAGCGTCAAGGCCGGACCGGGCAACCGCGAGGCCGCGCGGCCTGCTTGAATCGGGGCCGGACGCGTCCGGCCCCGGCCTCGCCCGGAGCTTCTCCGTCGCCGCGCTGACCTGCGGTTTCGCGGCGGCGATGGAGATCCCGGGATGACCGTCGGCCCGGGTGGCGGCTGCGGACCCGCCGCTTCGCGCATTTCACGGCGCCGCAACACGGCGGTTGCGGCGGGCAACGCGGCCGTACGGGGACGGGTCGGCCGTCCCTCCGGAGTCGGCACCCCTGGAGGGCGCCCGGAAGAGGGGTCAGAGGGATGGTGTGGGAGCCGGTCGGTTCACGGATGGCGGGCGACGGGCGGCGGGACGCCAATGCCGCCGCGGTGCTGCGGGCGGTGCTGGACCGGGGTCCGGTGTCCCGGGGTGCCGTGGCGGTGGCATCGGGGCTGAGTCCGGCCGCCGTCTCCCGGCAGTGCGCCGATCTGATCGCCCTGGGGCTGGTGCGGGAGCTGCCGGCGACGGCGGCGCCCGGTGGGGTGGGGCGGCCGCAGACCCCGCTGGACCTGAACACCGGTGAGCCGGGCGGGCCGCTGGCGGCCGGGGTGCATATCGGGGTGCCCCTGTCCACCTTCGGGTTGATGGACCTGCGGGGCCGGGTGGTCCATCGGCGGTCCCTGCGGCACGACGGGTTCGGCCCGGACGAGCTGCCCGCCCGGGTGGCCGACGGGCTGAGCCGTTTCCTCGCCGAGGCGGGCCAGGGCCGGCCGCTGCTGGGGGTGGGCTGCGCGGTCGGCGGATGGGTGCGGCCGGACGACGGGACGGTGGTGCGGCACGAGGCACTGGGCTGGCACGGCCGGCCGCTGGCCGCCGAGTTGTCCCGGCGCACCGGTCTGCCCGTACGGCTGGACAACCATGCGCGGGCGGTGGCCCAGTCGGAGATCCTGTTCGGCGCTCCGGCGGCCCGGCGCAGCCTGGTCCATCTCTTCGTGGGAAACGTGGTGGACGCGGCCCTGGGCATCGCCGGGGTGGTCCACCAGGGTCCGGGGTCCGCCGCCGGGGATGTGGCCCATCTGCCGGTGCCGGACTCCACGGTCCCCTGTGAGTGCGGGCGGCTCGGCTGCCTCCAGGCGGCCGCCTCGGACACCGCGCTGGCACGGATGGCGGTGCGGCGCGGCATCGTTCCGGAGCCGTCCACCAGCCTGCTGGTGGACGCGGCGGCGGCCGGGGACGGGCGGGCGGACCGGCTGCTTCGGGAGCGGGCCAGGGCGGTGGGCCGCGCGGTGGCGCTGCTGCTGGACGTGCTCAACCCCGAAGTACTGCTGGTGACCGAGCAGTCGAGCCTGCTGGAGCCGTCCTATCTGGAGGAGATCCGGGGCGCCGCGGTCGACCTGTCCCATGTCTGCCAGGACCCGGAACGCATCATCAGTCCATATGCCGGACCGGCGGTGCTTCCGGTGGCAGGTGGCACCGTACTGATGAACCCGCTGTTCAGCGCCCCTTTCAGCGGTCTGGCGGGGCTGCTTCCGACCGCTTCCCGTCACTGATACCGCGTCAGTTCCGAGACAGAGCGTTGACCGTTCCACCGGGCCGCTGACATTCTGCTCGACGTGAATCCGGACATGCGCCTCACCTCTCGCAGGCACGTCGACCTCTGTCGGCAGGCCAGCGCGGTCTGTGCGGTCCGCGGCTGTTGACGCCGCCGGCCGCGCGCCCTCTGCCGCGGCCCCGTTCCCTGTGATCACATCCCGATGACCCGGTACGCCGCTGCCCGCTCGGCGGTCCGGCGGCGCGCGGTCATCGCCTGATCTTCCACAGCCCTCCCCCGTTTCCCGGGCAACGGTTTCCCGGGAAACCCCTGATTCCCGCGTGTGCGGCGGCCCTCGCCCACCCTCGGGCCTCTTTTTCCCGCAGCGAGACAAATCCGTCGGAAGCCGTTCCGCTCGGCCGACGGCTGCCCGTCCCGTACCTCCGCCATCGCCGCGCGCCCCGCGCGTCCCCTTCCTCACAGGCAGGCTCAGATGACCGCGTCCCACCCGTCCCCCTTCTCCGCCGTCACCCGCAGAGCCACCCTGCGGGCGGCGGGCGCCGGTACCGCGCTGCTGGGACTCGGCCTGGCCGGCTGCCGTTCGGCGGTCTCCGCGGAGGACGACCCGGTCGCCGCCGGCGACGCCAAGCCCCGGCGCGGCGGCACCCTGCGGATCGCGATCGGCAACGACTTCACCCCGGCGCTGCTGTTCGCCCAGAGCGCCCAGTCCCTCCAGCAGGGCCTGCTCTTCAACACGCTGACCCGCTACGACGACCGGCTCCGCCCGCAGCCCGAGCTGGCCGTCTCCTGGACGTATCCGAAGGACGGGCGCAGCATCACCCTGAAGCTGCGCCAGGGCGTGACCTTCCACGACGGGCGGCCGTTCACCGCGGACGATGTGATCTTCGCCGTGCGGAACCTCCAGAACCCGGTGCGCGCCGCCCAGTTGCGGGCGACCGCCGCGGCGATCACCGGCTTCGAGAAGCGCGGGGACCACGAGCTGACGCTGAAGCTCGCCCATCCGGTGGCCAATCTCTTCGACCTCTTCGAGTTCATGATCATCACCGATCGGCACACCGTGGAGGACGCGGTCACCGGGCGGAAGCTCAACGGCACCGGGCCGTTCCGTTGGGTCACGTGGAGCCCCGGCACCGGACTGGACCTGGTGCGCAACGACCGCTACTGGCGCGCGGGGCGGCCCTATCTTGACGCGGTGGAGCTGCGGGTGGCCGGGCAGGCCGACGCGTTGGTCTCCTCACTGCGCACCGGCCAGTCCCAGCTCTCCTTCGATGTGCCGGGCACGAGCATGGCGCTGGTCAAGAGCACCCCCAGCTTGAAGATCACCGACTACTCCACCGGCGCCGGCGCCTACTACGTGGGTGTCAACACCACGGTGAAGCCGCTGGACGACAAGGCCGTGCGGCAGGCCATCGCCTGGGCGGTGGACCGGGACCGGCTGCTCGCCCAGTCGCTCGGCGGCTACGGGCTGGCCTCGGCCGCTCCCTGGCCGAGGTCGTCCCCGGCGTTCACCGAGACCGGGCGCACCCACTACCGCCATGACCCGGCGAAGGCCCGGGAGCTGCTGCGCTCGGCGGGCCACCGCTCGCTGAAGCTGCCGCTGCTCCACTCGGCCACCCCCGGGGACACCTCCATCGCGGAGGCCGTGCAGTACGACCTGGCGCAGGTCGGCATCGACGTCACCCTGGAGCCCACCGACCCGGCGACCGCGCAGAAGAGGCTGATCTCGCAGTCCATGCCGGCGCTGTGGACGCTGAGCCATGGCTTCGCACAGGTGCACCCCTCGACCCTGGCGGTCAGCGCGTATCCGTTCAACGAGGCCAAGAACACCAGCCGGTTCCGCTCCGGGACGTACACCAGGATCGTGAAGGAGGCCTGGACCACGCCCGACGACGGACCGGCCGGGCGCGCCCGCTACGCCCGGATCACCGACATCCTGCTGGACGAGGCGTTCATCATCGACCTGGTGGTGCGCGGCCAGGTGCAGGTGGCCTCCGAGCGGCTGCGCGGGGTGAGCCTCAACAAGTTCTCGCAGGCCCGCCTCGACGACGCCTATCTGGTGTGACGGGGGCTCGGATGCGCAGCTATCTGCTGAGAAGGCTGCCGTCGGCGGCGCTGGTGCTGCTGCTGGCCTCCTTCCTGGTTTTCGCCGTGCTGCGGCTGGTGCCCGGCGATCCGGCCACCACCCTGGCCGGGCCGGACGCGACCGAGGCGACCGTCGCCGCCATCCGGGACCGCCTCGGACTGGACGAGCCGCTGCCCGTGCAGTACGCCGCCTGGATCGGCGCCCTGGTCACCGGTGACCTCGGCCCCTCCCATGTGATCGGCGGCGAGGTCGCCGACCTGATCGGCGACGGGCTCGGCGCCACCGTGGAACTGACGCTCGGCGCCCTGCTGTTCGCGCTGCTGCTCGGCGGCGCCCTGGGCATCCTGGGCGCCACCGCGCGGCGCCGCTGGACCCGGGCGGCGGTCCGCGCGGTGACGGCCGGGGCGCTCGCCGTACCGCCGTTCGTCACCGGGGTGCTGCTGGTGCTGCTGTTCTCGGTGACCCTCGGGGTGCTGCCGCCCGGCGGTCGGGTGCCGCTGCTGACCGCCCCCGACCTGGGGGTGCAGTACCTCCTGCTGCCGGCGCTCTGCCTGGCGCTGCCGAGCGCCGCGGTACTGGGCCGGTACCTCCAGGAGGGGCTGCGGCAGGCTCTCGCGGAGGACTACGTCCGTACCGCGACCGCCGCCGGGATCGCGCCGCGCCGGCTGCTGTGGCGGCACGCCCTGCCCAACGCGCTGCCCCCGGTGGTGACCCTGGTGGGCATCCAGACCGGGCATCTGCTCGGCGGGGCGGTGCTGGTGGAGGCGATCTTCGCCTGGCCGGGCCTCGGGCAACTCGCCGAGCAGGCGCTGAACCGCCGCGACTACCCGGTGGTGCAGGATCTGCTGCTGCTCCTGGTGGCGGTGTTCGTGGTGGTGCAGCTGCTCACCGACCTCGCCTACGCCTGGCTCGACCCGCGCATCCGATGGGAGTGAACCGAGATGACCACGTACACCCTGGAGAAGCGGGCGGCCCGGCCCCGGCCGCCGTATCTCGCCCTCCTCACCACCTGGCGCGGCCGGATCGGACTGGCCCTGGTCGCGCTGGTGGCGGCCGCCGGGCTGCTGGCGCCGCTGCTGGCCGGGCACGACCCCACCGCGCAGAGCGGCCAGGGGCTGCTGGGGCCCGGGGCGCCCGGCCATCCGCTGGGCACCGACGAGCTGGGGCGCGACCTGCTCAGCCGGCTGCTCCACGGCATCCGCACCGACCTGGGACTGATCGGCCTTGCGGTGCCGCTCGGCGCGCTGCTCGGCTGCCTCGCGGCGCTGGCCGCGGCCGCCCACCCGGCCGCCGACACGGTGGTGCAGCGGCTCTTCGACCTGGTGCTCGCCTTCCCCGGGCTGATCCTGGCGCTGCTGGTGATCGCGGTGGCCGGGCCGGGGTGGCTGCCGGTGGTGCTGGTGATCGCGCTGGCCGAGATCCCGGTGTTCGGGCGGCAGTTGCGGGCCGGGATCCTGGTGCAGCGCGGCCGGGAGTACGTCACCGCCGCCCGGGTCGGCGGGACCTCCCGCACCCGGCTGCTGGTCCGCCACATCCTGCCCAACGCCGCCGAACCGCTGATCGTGCAGTTCGCGGTGTCGCTGACGGTCGCGGTGTTCCTGGAAGGGGCGATGAGCTTCCTCGGGGTGGGCGTACGGCCCCCGGAGCCGACCCTCGGCAACGTCCTGGCCCAGGCGATGCCGTATCTCGCCCAGTCCCCGCATGTGGCGGCCGGACCGCTGGTGGTCATCACCGCGCTGGTGGCCGGGCTGTCCCTGCTCGCCGACGCCCTCAACCGGGAGATACGCCGATGACGACGACGCAGACGACCGAAGGGCGCACCACCGGGCCGCCGCTGCTGGAGGTGCGCGACCTGTCCGTGGAGTTCACCGCGCCCGGCGGCGGGGCGCTGCGCGCCGTACGGGAGGTGTCGTTCACCCTGCGCCGGGGCGAGACGCTGGCCGTGGTCGGCGAGTCCGGCTCGGGGAAGTCCACCACCGCGCTGGCGGTGCTGGGGATGCTGCCCGGCACCGGGCGGATCGCCTCCGGTCAGGTGCTGCTGGACGGCGAGGACCTGGTCACCGCCGGGCCGGCGGCGCTGCGGGCGGTGCGCGGCGGCCGGATCGGGATGGTGTTCCAGGACCCGATGACCGCGCTCAACCCGGTGCTCACGGTGGGCCGCCAGCTGGACGAGGTGCTGCGGGCGCACGGCGCCGACGGCCGGCGGGCCCGTACCGAACGGGCCGCCGAGCTGCTCGACCTGGTCGGCGTCCCGGACCCGCGCCGCCGGCTGGCCGACCATCCGCACCAGTTCTCCGGCGGGCAGCGCCAGCGGGTGCTGATCGCGATGGCGCTGGCGGGCGGGCCGGACCTGCTGCTCGCCGACGAGCCGACCACCGCGCTGGACGCCACCGTGCAGGACCGGATCCTCACCCTCCTCGCCGACGTCGGCCGGGAGACCGGCACCGCGGTGGTGGTGATCACCCACAACATGGGGGTGGTGGCCCGCTCCTGCGAGCGGGTGCTGGTGATGTACGGCGGATCGGTGGTGGAGGACGGCCCGACCGCCCGGGTGCTCACCCGGCCCTCCCATCCGTACACCGCCGGGCTGCTGGCCGCCGTGCCGCGGCTGTCCTCACCGTCCGGCACCCGGCTGACCGGTATCCCCGGCACCCCGCCGGACCTGGCGCTGCTCGGTGACGGCTGCGCCTTCGCCGACCGGTGCTCCCGGTCACTGGAGGTCTGCCGGGAGAGCGTGCCGGTGCTGTTGCCGGCCGGGCACGGGGTGCGCACCGCCTGCGCCCCGGCGACCGCGCTGGACGAGCCGCTGTACGACCCGGCGCCGCCCGTTCCGCTGGACCGGCCGGCGCCCGGGCCGGTGGTGCTGGAGGCGGTGGACCTGGTGAAGGGCTACCGGTCCCGGCGTCGGGGCCCGGTGCGGCCCGCGCTGGACGGGGTGTCGCTGACCCTGGCGGCCGGGGAGACCCTGGGCCTGGTGGGCGAGTCGGGGTCGGGGAAGTCCACCCTGGCCCGGGTGCTGGCGCACGCCCATTCGGCGGACTCCGGCACCCTGCGGCTACGCGGCGAGGATGTCACCCGGCCCTCCCGCGCGGCCCTGAACGGGGTGCGGCGGCAGGTGCAGCTGGTGTTCCAGGACCCCTACGCCTCGCTCAACCCCCGGATGACGGTGGGCGAGATCGTGGCCGAGCCGCTGCGCGCCTTCGGTCTGGGCGACCGTACGGCCCGTGAGCGGCGGGTCGCCGGCCTGCTGCGGCAGGTCGGGTTGGACCCGGCGGCGGCCGGCCGGCTGCCGCGCTCCTTCTCCGGGGGCCAGCGGCAGCGGATCGGCATCGCCCGGGCGCTGGCGCCCGAGCCGTCGGTGCTGATCTGCGACGAGCCGGTGTCCGCGCTGGATGTGTCGGTGCAGGCCCAGATCACCACGCTGCTCACCGACCTCCAGCGGGAGCTGGGCCTGGCGCTGGTGTTCATCGCGCACGATCTGGCGGTGGTGCGCCAGGTCAGCCACCGGATCGCGGTGATGCACCAGGGCCGGATCGTGGAGAGCGGCCCCGCCGACGAGGTGTGCGAGCGTCCGCGACACGCCTATACCCGGGCGCTGCTGGCCGCCGTACCCTCGCCGGTGCCGACGGGAGCGCCGCCGGCGCGGGAGACCTTGGCGAGCGGGGTGGGCGTATGACGGAGAACGGACTGCCGAAGGCCTCCGGACGGTCGTGCTGCGCCCCGGGGCGTACGGGGACGGGCACCGCCGTCGTCCCCTCCCCGGTCGCCCGGTCCGCCGGGGCGGCGGACCATCGGATGGCCGAACTGCCCGGCGGGTCCTTCCTGATGGGCGACCCCTTCGGGGAAGGCGTGCCCGAGGACCGGGAGGGGCCGGTACGGGAGGTGGTGGTGGCGCCGTTCGCCATCGACACCACCGCCGTCAGCAACGGGCAGTTCGCCGCCTTCACCTCCGCCACCGGCTATGTCACCGACGCCGAGCGGTTCGGCAGCTCCTACGTCTTCCATCTCCTGCTGCACCCCGGGGCGCGGTCCCGGGTGCTCGGCCGGGTGGCCGGGGCGCCCTGGTGGCTGGCGGTCACCGGGGCGGCCTGGCACCGCCCCGAGGGGCCCGGCTCGGAGGTCGGGGACCGCGCGGACCATCCGGTCACCCATGTCTCGCACCGGGACGCGGAGGCGTACTGCGGCTGGGCAGGGCTGCGGCTGCCCACCGAGGCCGAGTGGGAGTACGCGGCCCGGGGCGGTCGTGAGGGGGCGCGCTATCCCTGGGGCGACGAACTGACGCCCGGCGGGCGGGAGATGTGCAACACCTTCGCCGGTGACTTCCCGGTGCGCTCCGAGCGGCCCGGCGGCCGGACCGGGACGGTGCCGGTCACCGCGTACCGGCCGAACGGCTTCGGGCTGTTCAACACCTCCGGCAACGTCTGGGAGTGGTGCGCCGACCCCTGGGAGCCGGGGTCGGGCGAGCGGGTCATCCGCGGCGGCTCGTACCTTTGCCACTCCTCGTACTGCAACCGCTACCGGGTGGCCGCCCGGTCGCACAACACCCCCGACTCCTCCACCGGCCACGGCGGCTTCCGCTGCGCCCGCGACCTGCCCCGCACCTTTCAGGAGAGCGACCCCAGATGACGACCGAGGCACCCACCACCCGCCGCGACCCTTATGACGGCTTCGAGGGCAGCATCGGGCGGACCTTCGCCGACTCCCGCCCCGCCTGGCCGGCCGAGCGCCGGGCCGCCGAGGGGGCGCCCAACATCGTGGTCGTGCTGGTGGACGACATGGGCTACAGCGACATCGGGCCGTTCGGCGCGGAGATCGCCACCCCGGTGCTGGACTCGGTCGCCGAGAGCGGGGTGCGGCTGACCAACTACCACACCATGCCGCTCTGTTCACCGGCCCGGGCCGCGCTGCTGACCGGGCTCAACCCGCACCGGGTGGGCTATGCCATGGTCGCCAACGCCGATCCCGGCTTCCCCGGCTACGGGATGGAGATCGCCGAGGACATCCCCACCCTGGCCGAGACCCTGCACGGCGCCGGGTACGCCACCTACGCGGTCGGCAAGTGGCATCTGGCCCGGGACTCCTCGTCCAACGCGGCCGACGACCGCCGCAACTGGCCGCTGCAGAAGGGCTTCGACCAGTACTACGGGGTGCTGGAGGGGCTGACCAACCTCTTCCATCCGCACCAACTGGTGCGGGACAACAGCCCCCTGGACATCGACGCCTTCCCCGAGGGCTACTACTACACGGACGACATCACCGACCAGGCGATCGGCATGGTCAAGGGGCTGCGGGCGCACGACGCGGACAAGCCGTTCTTCCTCTATCTGGCACACAACGCGGTGCACGCCCCGCTCCAGGCCAAGCCGGCGGACATCGCCCGGCAGCGCGGGCGGTACGCGGACGGCTGGGACGAGGTGCGGCGGCACCGGTTCGCCCGGCAACTGGCCGACGGGCTGTTCCCCGAGGGCACCGCGCTGCCGCCGCGCAACCGGGAGGCCGGCGAGGAGGTGGACGCCTGGGACGAGCTGCCGTCGGAGCAGCGGGAGTTGGCCGCCCGCTATATGGAGGTGTACGCGGCGATGGTGGCCAACATCGACGAGAACCTGGGCCGGCTGCTCGCGGTCATCGAGGCGTACGGCGAACTGGACAACACCATCGTGGTGTTCACCTCGGACAACGGCGGCAGCGGCGAGGGCGGGGCGGAGGGCACCCGCAGCTACTTCAGCCGGTTCGCCCACCATCCGCGGCTGCCGGAGGACTGGCGGCCGGACGTGGAGCGCGACCCGGAGCTGATCGGCGGCCCGCGCAGCATGGTGCACTATCCGCGCGGCTGGGCGATGGCCTCCAACACGCCCTTCCGGCTGTACAAGCGGCACACCTACGCGGGCGGGGTGCGGGTGCCGTTCCTGCTGTCCTGGCCGCGCGGGCTGCCCCGGGCGGAGGGCGGCACCGGCGACAACGGGCTGCGGCACGCCTACCAGTACGTGACCGATCTGGCGCCCACCCTTCTTGAGCTGGCCGGGGTGGCGCGGCCGGCCGAGCTCCACGGGCGGGCCGTGCAGGAGGAGGACGGGACCGCCTTCGTACCGGTGCTGCGCGACCCGGCGGCGGCGAGCACCCATCCGGAGCAGTACTGCGAGATGACCGGCAACCGCAGCTACTACCGGGACGGCCACAAGATCGTGACCGTGCATCGGCCGGGCGCGCCGTACGACGACTCGGAGTGGGCGCTGTACGACATCCGCACCGACTCCACCGAGGTGCGCGATCTGGCGGCGGCGCGGCCGGAGGTGGTCAAGGAGCTGGCAGCGGCCTGGGAGGAGGCGGCCTGGCGCAACGGGGTCTTCCCGCTGCCCGGTCCGGGCGGGGCGATGGTGCGCCGGGGGCCCGGCGAGGCCCGGCTCGAACGTCCGGTGACCCTGCTGCCGGGCACCCCGGAGCTGGAGCGCTACCGCTCCTCGCGGCTGACCGCCTTCCGCTCGTTCACCGTCACCGTGCGGCTGGCCCGGCACGGGGCCGCCGACCAGGGGGTGCTGGTCTCGCACGGCGACCAGGGCGGCGGCTACAGCCTGTACGTGGAGGAGGGCCGGCTGCGCCTCGCGTACAACGAGTACAGCGCCCTGCACGAGGCGGACGCCGGGCCGCTGCCGGCCGGGGCCCGGACGGTGGAGCTGGCGGCGGCCGCCGAGCCGGGGCTGCGCTGGCAGTTCGCGGTACGGGTGGACGGCGAGGAGCGGCCCGCGCTGCCCGGCAGTGTGCACCAGCTGATCGGGATGGCCCCGTTCCAGGGGATCAGCGTGGGCCTGGACCGCAAGTCGCCGGTGTCCTGGCCGGTGCATCTGCGGCACGGGGTCTTCCGCTACTCCGGGGAGCTGGCCTCGGTCACCTACCGGCCGGGCGAGGTGGGCCCGGACGCGCCGGAGGTGGTGGCGGCGGCGCTACGGGAGGCCGCGGCGGCCTTCGAGTAGCGCGGCCGTGCCCCGGGGCGGGGCTCCGCTACCGTCCCGGGGCCGGTCCGGGCCCGGCTACGTACCGCCGTCCCGGCGCAGCCGACCACGGCGAGGCCGCCCAGCACGGTGGCCCAGGTGATCGGCTCACGCAGCAGCAGGGCGGCCCAGCCGATGCCGAGCACCGGCTGCACCAGCTGGATCTGGCTGACCCGCGCCATCGGGCCGATCGCCAGTCCGCGGTACCAGGCGAAGAAGCCGAGGAACATGCTGACCACGCCGAGGTAGCCAAAGGCCGCCCATTCGGCCGGTGTCCCGCTCGGGGTGTGCCGGGCGGCCGCCACCGCGGTGAGCGCGGCCATCGGCGGCGCGGCGAGCACCAGGGCCCAGGAGATGGTCTGCCAGGCGCCCAACTCCCGCGCGAGCAGCCCGCCCTCGGCGTATCCGACGCCGGCCGCCAGCACCGCGCCGAGCAGCAGCAGGTCCGACCAGGCCGGGCCGCTCGCCCCGCCGCCCTGGAGCGAGGCGAAGCCCACGGCGGCGACGGCTCCGGCGGCCGCGGTGAGCCAGAAGGCCCTCGGTGGCCGCTCCCGGGTGCGCAGCACCGCCAGGACCGCGGTCACGGCCGGCAGCAGGGCGATCACCACGGCGGCGTGCCCGGCCGAGGCGGTGGTGAGCGCGTAGGAGGTCAGCAGCGGGAAGCCGGCGACCACCCCGGCGGCCACCACCGCGAGCCGGGCCCACTGGGTCCCGCGCGGCAGCCGCTGCCGGGTGGCGGCCAGGGCGACGGCCGCGAGCAGGGCGGCGACCACGGCGCGGCCGGCGCCGACGAAGAGGGGCGACATCGCGCCGCCCTCCACGGCGATCCGGGTGAAGGGGACGGTGAAGGAGAAGGCCGTGACACCCAGCAGTCCCCAGCCGATGCCGGAGCGGGTGGTCCCGGACCCGCCGATCCCGGAGTGGCTGGCGGCCGGGACGGGGGCCTTCGGTAGCACGGGGGCGACGGAGTGAGTAGCGCTACTATCTATTCTCATGGATAACGATAGCAGTGGACGGATCGTCGAGGCGCTGCGGGGGTGGATCGCGGGGGCCGCGCCCGGCGCCCGGCTGCCGGCCACCCGGGCGCTGGTGGCCGAGTACGCGGCGAGTCCGGTCACCGTGCAGAAGGCGCTGCGGACCCTGGCGGCGCAGGGGCTGGTGGAGAGCCGTCCGGGGGTGGGGACCTTCGTCCGCGCGGCCCGGTCGGCGCCCCGGCCGCATGACTACGGCTGGCAGACGGCGGCGCTCGGCTCGCCCCGGGACCGGGGCCCGGCGGTGTCCGCGGCGCTGCGGACCGTGCCGAACGAGGTGATCGCCCTCCACTCGGGCTACCCGGACCGGGAGTTGCTGCCTGAGCGGCTGGTACGGGCCGCCTTCGCCCGGGCGGCCCGCGGGGACGCCGCGGTGGCCCGGCCGCCGGTGGCGGGGCTGCCGGAGCTCCAGGCGTGGTTCGCGGCCGAGCTCGGCGCGGTCACCCCGCTGGGCGCGCAGCCACCGGCGGCGAGCGATGTGCTGGTACTGCCGGGCAGTCAGAGCGCGCTGGGCACCGTCTTCCGCACCCTGGTGGGAGCGGGCAGGGCCGTGCTGGTGGAGTCGCCCACGTACTGGGGTGCGCTGCTGGCCGCCGCGCAGGCGGGGGTGCGGCTGGTCCCGGTGCCCAGCGGCGCGGACGGGCCGGACCCGGAGGCGCTGGAGCGGGCGTTCCGGCAGAGCGGGGCGCGGGTGTTCTACGCGCAGCCGAGCTTCGCCAATCCCACCGGCGCGCACTGGTCGCCCGAGCTGGCCGATCGGGTGCTGGACACCGTACGGGCGCATGGGGCGTTCCTGGTGGAGGACGACTGGGCGCATGACTTCGGGATCGAGGCGGCCGCGGTGCCGCTGGCCGCGCGGGACGAGGGCGGCCGTGTCATCTATCTGCGGTCGCTCACCAAGAGCGTCTCCCCGGCGGTCCGGGTCGCCGGGGTGGTGGCCCGCGGCCCGGCCCGGGCGAGGATCCTGGCGGGTGCGCAGGCGGAGTCGATCTACGTCAGCGGTCTGCTGCAGGCGGCGGCGCTGGATGTGGTCACCCAGCCAGGCTGGCGCACCCATCTGCGAGGCCTGGGCCGCCGGCTGGCCGCCCGCCGCGATCTGCTGGCCGGGGCGCTCGCCGAGCACGTACCGGAGGCACGGCTGGAGGCGGTGCCGCAGGGCGGGCTGAACCTGTGGGCCCGGCTGCCGGACGGCACCGACTCGGAGCGGCTGGTCCGGGACTGCGAGGCCGCCGGGGTGGCCGTGGCCTCGGGCGACGCGTGGTTCCCGGCCGAGCCGGCCGGGGTCCATCTGCGGCTCAACTACGCCGGCCCGAACCCGGGCGCCTTCCCGGAGGGCGCCCGGCTCATCGGCCAGGCGCTGGCCCTCCAGCGGACGGCCTAGCGACGGCGGGGCTGCCGGGGCGGGGGCACGCTCGGGGGCGGTCACTCGCCGCCGCGGGTACGCGGTCGCCTCGGGCGGGCAGGTCACCCGTTCCCGCCGTCCGGCGTGCCGGGGGTCCGGGTCCGGCCTTCAATGGCGGGAGTCCGGTGCCGTCCTGCCCGGGGCCGGTTCGGTGCGGCCCGGGAAGCCGGCGGCACTCGTGCCTGTGGCCGCCCGGAGGCTCCATGTCCGCGACCCCGCCGCCCGCTCCCGGCCGTACGGGGCCGTCCGCCGCTCCCCGCCGGACCGCGCTGCGGCGTACCGGCGAGTGGTGCGCCCGGCACAGCGTCCTGGTGATCGTCCTTTGGCTGGCCGCGCTGGTCGGGGCGCAGGTGCTGGACCGGGCCTACGGGGGCGACTACTCGGATGACTTCACGCTGCCCGGCTCGCAGTCGGACGACGGTCTCGCGGTCCTGCGGTCGCATGATCCGGCGGCCGGCGGTTATGGCGCACAGATCGTGCTCAGAGACAGTGCGGCGCCGCTCAGTTCGGTCGGCGGGCAGGTGAACACCGCCGTGAGCGACCTGGGGAAGCTGCCGCACGTACTCAGCGCGCAGAGTCCGCTCCCTCCGCCCGGTACCACCCCGCCGCCGGCCGGCTCCGGGCCGAACACCGGGCCGCTCTCCTCCGACGGCCGCACCGGCTACATCACCGTGCGGTTCGACGTACAGCCCTCCACCCTCGGCGAGTCCTATACGGACGGGGTGGACCGGGCGGTGGAGCCGCTGCGGGCGGCCGGGGTGCAGGTGGAGTACGGCGGTCCGCTCGGTGAGCTGGACCGGCCGCACACCGGCGACCGCACCAGCGAGGCGATCGGCTTCGCGGTGGCGATCGTGGTGCTGCTGATCGGCTTCGGCAGTGTGGTCGCGGCGGTGCTGCCGCTGGTCACCGCGCTGATCGCGGTGGTCTGCGGGCTGGCGCTGCTGGGGCTGCTGGCGGCGGCGGCCACCTTCGCCACCGTCTCCCCCACCCTCGCCACGATGATCGGCCTGGGGGTGGGCATCGACTACGCGCTCTTCCTGGTCACCCGCCACCGCCAGCTGCTGATGGACGGGGTGGAGCCGGCGGTCGCGGCCGGGCGGGCGACGGCGACCAGCGGCAAGGCGGTGCTGGTCTCCGGCTGCACGGTGATCATCGCGCTGTCCGGGCTGTGGGCGTCGGGCATCTCCTTCATCGGCAAGCTGGGGCTGGCGGCCGCGGTCACCGTGGTGACGGCCGTGCTGGGCGCGGTGACCCTGGTCCCGGCGCTGCTCGGGCTGATCGGGCGGCATATCGACCGGCTGAGGGTGCGCCGCCCGGTGGCCGAGACGGACGCCGAGCCGGGCGCGGAGGCGCACGGGATGTGGCACCGCTACGCGCTGCGGGTGGAGCGGCGGCCGTGGTGGTTCCTGGTGCCCGGGGTGGTGCTGCTGGCGGTGCTCGCGATCCCGCTGCTGTTCATCCGGCTGGGGCACATCGGGGACGGAGCCGATCCGGAGTCGTTCACCGACCGGCGCGCCTACGACCTGATGACCGAGGCGTTCGGCCCCGGCTCCAACGGGCCGCTGACCCTGGTGGTGGACCAGTCGGCGGTGCCGCAGGCGGACCGCTCGGCGCTGGCCTCCTCGGTGAACGGGGCGCTGGCGAAGGTACCGGGCGCGGTGAAGGTGACCCCGCTGACGCCGACCCAGGACGGGGAGGTGCTGCTGGCGACCGCGTACTCCGCCGACGCCCCGCAGGACCAGGGGACCACCGATCTGGTGAACCGGCTGGTGGACGACGTGCTGCCGGATGCGGTGGCCGGGACCGGGGCGCGCACCTATGTGACCGGGACGACCGCCGCCCAGGTGGACTTCCTGGACATCGTCTCCAGCCGGCTGCTGCTGATCATCGCGGTGGTGGTGGGGCTGGCGTTCCTGGTGATCCTGGTGGTGTTCCACGGGGTGCTGGTGGCGGTGAAGGCGGCGGTGCTCAACGTGCTGTCGATCGCCGCCTCGTACGGGGTGGTGGTGGCGGTCTTCCAGTGGGGCTGGGGCGGTCCGGCGCTCGGGGTCTCGGGCGAGGTGCCGATCGAGAGCTATGTGCCGATGATGATGTTCGCCATCGTCTTCGGGCTGAGCATGGACTACGAGATCTTCCTGCTGTCGCGGGTGCACGAGGCCTGGCTGCGCACCGGCGACCCCAAGGCGAGCGTGGCGCACGCGCTGGAGATCACCGCGCGGGTGATCACCTGTGCGGCGCTCATCATGGTCAGCGTCTTCGCGGCGTTCGTGCTGAGCGACCAGATCGTGGTGAAGATGCTGGGCCTGGGGCTGGCGGCCAGCGTGCTGATCGACGCCACGGTGGTGCGGCTGCTGCTGGTGCCGGCGGCGATGACCCTGCTGGGCAAGGCGGCCTGGTGGACGCCGCACTGGCTGGAGCGGCTGCTGCCGAAGGTGGACGCGGAGGGCGGCGGCGCCGAGGGCGGTCACGGCCGGACGCCGGTCTCCCGGGCGGGGTGAGGCGGTGGGCCGGTTGCTACGGGGCCCGGGCCTGGAGTTGGAAGAGCTCCAGGCCCGGGCCGTGCAGCCGGCCGGGGGCCGGATCGGCCATGCGGCTCAGCTCGCGCCGGGGCGGATGCGGCCGCGCCAGCCGCCGGACTCGCCGCCCTGGGTCTCGATGTAGTCCTTGAACCGCCGCATGTCGCCCTTGACCCGCCGGCCCAGGATGCCGGTGGCGTCGGCGGCCTTCTCGGCCATGCCGCTCGGTTCGACGTCCATCACCAGCTCCACCCGGGTGTGGCGCTCGTCCACCTTCCGGAAGCTGACCGTGCCCTTCTGCCGGGTGTCGCCGCCGATGGTGCGCCAGGCGATCCGCTCGTCGGGCAGCTGGTCCACGATCTCGGTGTCGAACTCGCGGTGCACCCCGCCCATGCTGGTCTTCCAGTGGTTGTGGCGGTCGTCGATCTGGCGGATCTCGTCGACGCCCTCCATGAACCGGGGGAACTCCTCGAACATCGTCCACTGGTTGTAGGCCGTGTGGACAGGGACGTCCACCTCGATCGTCTCCTTGACGGTGCTCACGCTCTGCCTCCTCGTCGCTCGCGCGTCGGTGCCCCCGCGCCGGGGGCCGGGCCGCGCCCCGGGTACCCCCTCACGCGCCGCGCTCACCCGCCGGCCGGCGGTCCCCCGGTGTCAGCCCGCGGTCACCTGGGCGAGGAAGGGCGGATCGCCTTCTCGTCGAGCGGGTTCACGACCGCGCGGCAGTCGGCGGTCCGGCCCCGCGCCGCCAGGGTTTCCCCGGCTGGGAAACCCTGGGAAACGCCCCGTTCCCGCAGGTACGGTGGCCGCCCCGACCGCGAGGAGTCCCGTGTCCGCCCGCCCCCGTCTGCTGTATGTCTCCGACCTCCTCTATCCGGCCCGCGGCCGGCGGTACGGTGACGAGGACATGGCGCTCACCGCCGCCCTGCGGGACGAGTTCGCGGTGGCGCTCTGCCCGCCGGGCGACGCGGCCGCGCTGCTGGACGGCTTCGACGCGGTGGTGGTCCGCAACAGCGGCCCGGTGCTGCACCACCGCGAGGCGTACGACGCCTACCGGGCCCGCGCGGTGGAGCTGGGCGTGCCGGTGTACAACCCGCTGACCGGGCGGGGGGACATGGCGGGCAAGGGGTATCTGACCGAGCTGACCTCGGCCGGGCTGCCGGTGATCCCCACCGTGGAGCGGCCCGAGGATCTCGGGGTGCTGCCGGACAGCCCGTGGTACGCGGTGAAGCCGGCGGCCGGGGCGGACTCGATCGGTCTGGAGTTCCTGCCCGCCGAGCGGCTCGGCGAGGTGCGGTGGGACGGGGTGCTGGTCCAGCCGAGGATCGACTTCCGCTACGAGGTGTCGTTCGTCTTCGTGGACGACGCCTTCCAGTACGCGGTGTACGCGCCGGACCCGGAGCGCCGCTGGGAGCTGGAGCCCTATGCGGCCTCGACGGCCGATGTGGAGTTCGCCCGCCGGTTCGTCGCCTGGAACACCCTGGAGCACGGGGTGCAGCGGGTGGACGCCTGCCGCACCCGGGACGGCCGGCTGCTGCTGGTGGAGCTGGAGGACCTCAACCCCTATCTCTCACTGGACCGGGTGGACCCGGTGGTGCGGGAGCGGTTCACCGCGGCGCTGAAGCGCTCGCTGCACCGGTACCTCGGCCGGTAGCGGACGGGGTACCGGCGACGGGTCAGGCCTTGAGGACGCGGCCGGAGATGGCGAGGGTGACGCGGCGCGGGGAGAGGGTGGAGGCGATGGAGGAGATCCGGTTGCCCAGGCCGACGACGATGCTGGGCGGGGTGGTGCGGCGCTCCAGTGCGCGCCGGGCGGCGGTGACCACCTGTTCGGCGGTGGCCATGGAGCCGACGGCGGCGTCCTGGGTACCGACGACGTCGAAGAACTCGGTGCGCACCGGGCCCGGTGAGACGGCCAGCACCGTCAGGGCCGAGCCGCGCACCTCGTAGCCGACGGCCTCGGTGAAGTTGAGGACGAACGCCTTGGTGGCGCCGTAGACCGCCATGGCGGGGGTGGGCTGGTAGGCGGCGGCGCTGGCGATGTTGACCAGGGCGCCCCGGCCGTCGGCGACCAGGTCGGGCAGGAACGCCCGGGTGAGCTCGGTGACGGCCATGACGTTGAGCTGGACCATCTCGCTGACCCGCGCGGGGTCCGCCTCGGCGAGCGGGCCGTGGCTGCCGAAGCCGGCGTTGTTGACCAGGGTCTGCACGGTGGTGCCCAGGCCGTCCAGTTCGGCGCGGAGGGCCGCCGCCGCGCCGGGCTTGCCGAGGTCCGCGGCGATCACCCGGGCGCTGACCCCGTACCGCTGCTCCAGGCGTTCCGACAGCTCCTCCAGCCGCTCCTTGCGCCGGGCCACCAGCACCAGGTCGGCGCCGCGCTCGGCCCACTGCCGGGCGAACTCGGTGCCGAGACCGGAGCTGGCCCCGGTGATCAGGGCCGTGGTGCCCCGGTAGGTCATCGTCATGGCCGCCTGCTTTCCTCTTCATGCACGGACTGGCACCCTCGAATGTAGACATCGCCATCTTTGTAGTCAATGCCAACATCGCTCGGGAGCACGACACCTTGACCGACAGCCCATACCACCACGGCAATCTCCGGACCGCCCTGCTGGAGCGCGCGGAGAGCGTGCTGGCCCAGTACGGTGCCGACGGGCTCTCGCTGCGCGCCCTCGCCCGCGACCTGGGGGTCAGCCATGCCGCTCCGGCCCGCCACTTCCGCGACCGCCAGGCCCTGCTGGACGCCCTGGCGGTCAGCGGCTTCACCCGGCTCAACACCGCGCTGCGCGGCGCGGGCGGGACGCCCGGGCCGCCGTCCGCCCGGCTGACCGCGCTGGGCCGGGCCTATGTGGAGTTCGCGGTGACCCATCCCCCGCTGCTGGCGCTGATGTTCACCGCCAAGCACGCCGAGGACTCCAGCGCGGAGCTGCGCGAGCTGGGGCACGCGGGTCTGGAGGTCGCCGCCGGGCTGATCGCCGAGGCCCAGGCGGCGGGCACCGCCCGCCCGGGCGATCCGGTCCGCCTCGCCCAGGTGGCCTTCTCCACCCTGCACGGGCTGGCCACCCTCTCGCTGGGCGGCCTGCTGGACGACACCCCGCTGGACGAGGCACTGGATCTGGCCCTGGAGGTGCTGCTCGCCGGGATCGCCCCGGCGCCCTGAGCCGAACGGGGGGCGTGCCAACGGCTACGACACCGGCGCGCGGGTTTCCGGAACGGTGGCCTCCGGTCAGGGATGATCGGTGAGCCGTAGGGCCCCCACCGGCCGTACGCGGACGGCCCCGGCCCTCGGCGGCCGCCCCTCCCCCACCGCCGGAGCAGCCATGACGCCGCCCCCTCCCCCCGACGACGGAGCCCCGCCGAGGCCCGAGGGCCCCGGGGGGACTCCGCCCGGTCCCTGGCACGGGTGGCTGCCGCGGCCGGCCCGGCTGCTGCTGCCGCTGGTGCTGCCGGCGCTGCTCATCGGGGTCGCCAGCAGTCTGGTGCTGCTGGCGGTGACCTGGGTCGCCGACCGGCTGGAGGGGGTGCTGTGGTCCACCGTCCCCCGCGCCCTCGGCGTCTCCGGCACCTCCGGCGGCTGGACGATCGCGGTGCTCACCGCCGCCGGGCTGGCCGTGGGGCTGGTGGTGTGGCGCTTCCCGGGCGGTACCGGCCCCGATCCGGCCACCCGGGGCCTGGTGGACCCCCCGCTGCCGCCCACCGTGCTCCCCGGGGTGCTCACCGCCGCCGTGATCGGACTGGCCAGCGGGGTGAGCCTCGGCCCGGAGAACCCGATCACCAGCGTGAACGTGGCACTGGCGGTGGCGCTGGGGATGCGGGCGCTGCCCCGGGTGCCCGGCACGGCCTGGGCGGCGCTCGCCGCGGCCGGGACGGTGGGCGCCATGTTCGGCACCCCGGTCGCCGCCGCACTGCTGCTCTCGGAGGTCGCGGGCCCGCCCGATCCGCGCCCGCTGTGGGACCGGCTGTTCGCCCCGCTGGTGGCGGCCGGGGCGGGCGCCCTGACCACGGTGCTGGCCGACGCGCCCACCTTCGCGCTGGACCTGGGGCCGCGGCCGGACCTCCGCCCGGTGGACGGGCTCACCGCGATGGCGGTCGCCTCGGTGTGCGCGCTGGTGGGACTGGTGGCGGTCGCCCTCCTCCCGTACAGCCACCGGCTCTTCCACCGGCTGCGGCATCCGGTGGCGGTGCTCGCCTGCGGGGGGCTGGTGCTGGGGCTGCTCGGGGCGCTGGGCGGGCGGATCACCCTGTTCAAGGGCTCGGAGCAGATGCGGGAGCTGACCGGCGACCCGGCCGCGTACACGGCCGCCGGGCTGGCGCTGATCGTGGCGGTGAAGCTGGTGGCCCTGGTGGTGGCGGCGTCCTGCGGGTTCCAGGGCGGCCGGATCTTCCCGGCGGTGTTCATCGGGGTGGCACTGGGGATGCTGGCGCACGCGGTGGCGGGATCGGTGCCGTTGGCGCTGGCGGTCCCCGCCGCGGTGCTCGGGGTGCTGCTGGCCACCACCCGGCAGGGTTGGCTGAGCCTGTTCATGGCCGCCGTGGTCGGCTCCGACATCGCCCTGCTGCCGCTGCTGTGCGTGGCCGCGCTGCCCGGCTGGCTGCTGGTCACCGGCCGGCCCCTGATGCAGGTCGCGCCCGGGAAGGCGCCGGCCGGAGCCGGCTGAGGGGCGGCGGGTGGTCCGTTCAGACCGTCCCGGCTGGTGGGGGGCGCGGGGCGCGCATAGCTTCACGCTGACGGAGTGCCACGGGCCGAGCCGTGCTCGCCGGTCTCCGGTGCCGCCGACGCAGGCGGCCGCACCCCGACGCGAGAGAAGGACCCCATGCGCTCCATATCCCTGCCGGCCGGCGCCCTCGCCGGCGCGCTGTGCCTGGCCGCCGCGCCCCTGGCGTGGGCGGGCGGCAGCACCACGCAGAACGCGACCGTGACCGTCTCCCCGTCCAGCGTCGCCCCCGGCGCCACCGTCACCATCAATGTGACCTGCCCGTTCACCCAGAACTCGGGCGGCAGCCGCGGCATCACGGCCACCTCGCGGGCCTTCGAGGGCGGGCGGACCACCCTCACCAGCTCCTCGGGCGCCGCCCCCGGCGGCACCCGCTACACCGGCACCGCCCGGATCGCCCCGCGCTCCACCTTCGTCACCGGGACCGGCACCGGGCAGCGCACCCCGTACAGCGTGGACGGCGACTGCGGGAACGGCACGCGCTTCCGCGGCACGGTGACCGTCGATCCCCGCACCCCCAGCGGCGGCACCACCGGTGGCCTCGGCGGCAGCCAGGGCCCCACCACGGTGGAGATGGTGGCCGGCGGCTCGCTCGCCGCGGCCGGTGCCGCCGGGGGCGTGCTGCTGCTGCGCCGCCGGATGGCCAACGGCACCCGCTGACCCCGCGGGGCCCGCCGATACCCGGGCGCCCGGGCGGCTGCGTACGAGCGGCGGACGGGCAGGCCCGGTGCTTACCTGAAACCCGCGCAGCCTCACCCCCTAGGAGCACCACG
The DNA here is from genome assembly GCF_040644755.1 of Streptomyces sp. NPDC046887. Taxonomy (NCBI): domain Bacteria; kingdom Bacillati; phylum Actinomycetota; class Actinomycetes; order Kitasatosporales; family Streptomycetaceae; genus Streptomyces; species Streptomyces sp. NPDC046887. Next base: position 704 of record NZ_JBEYXH010000024.1, on the reverse strand, counting down.
TGGCATCGCAGAAACCCTCCCTCCCGTACACCATCCCCGGTCTGTCCACCGAGGCGGGCGCCGAGATCATCGGCATACTGCAGATGCGTCTGCACTCGCTCAACGACCTGCATCTGACGCTGAAGCACATCCACTGGAACGTGGTCGGGCCGCACTTCATCGCGGTGCACGAGATGATCGACCCGCAGGTGGACCAGGTCCGGGCGATGACCGACGACCTGGCCGAGCGGATCTCGACCCTGGGCGGGGAGCCCAAGGGGACCCCCGGGTCGCTGGTGGCGGACCGCGCCTGGAACGACTACTCCATCGGGCGGGCCGAGGCGATCGAGCACCTCGGCGCGCTGGACCTGGTGTACACCTCGCTGATCGAGGACCACCGGGCCGCGATGACCGCCACCGAGGAGCTGGACCCGGTCACCCAGGACATGCTGATCGAGCAGCTGCGCGGCCTGGAGCTGTTCCAGTGGTTCGTCCGGGCCCATCTGGAGTCCAGCGGCGGGCGGCTGAGCACGGCCGGCGCCTCCTCGGAGAAGGCCGCCGCGAGCGCCGCCGCCGACCAGGCCAAGAAGCAGCCCTGACCCGTCCTGCCCCCAGCTGTCCCCGGGCGTCAGCACCGGCCGTGCCCGCACCGCACGCCGGTGTCGCGGCCGGCGGCATCAGCTGGGTGCCCTCCGGCCCGGACTTCACCCGCAATCAGCCTCGTA
>NZ_JBEYXH010000023.1:0-107993 GCF_040644755.1 Streptomyces sp. NPDC046887 | reverse complement strand
GCCCGCGTGACCGAGGATCACCCGCAGCCCCGGACGGGCTTCGACCAGCTCGGGCAGCAGGGTGACCTCCTCGCCCCAGGTGTGCAGCAGCAGCGCCACGCGGCCCCCGGCCGTTTCCCCCATTCCGCCGCCGTCTCCAGCGGTTACCCGAGACACCCATTGACGCAGCTCACGGCGAATACTAACTTCACCATACGGATGAGTGATTCCGCCCAGCGGAAAGCATGCAACCGACAGGTACAGCGAGCACGGCCCCCGCGAGGACAATGAGCAGCAGCGGCGGCGGCACGGAGAAGGGTGTGGGAATGGGTCAGCAGGAGAAGCCGGCGACGAGCCTGACCGGAGCGGTCAGCGAGGAGATCAGCGCCTCCCTCGCCCCGGTGGACGAGGAGCTCGCCCGCCGCTACCCCGGCGACCCCGGCACCCGCCAGCCGGTCCACACCGTCTACGTCCCCGGCGACGTCTTCGACGCGCACACCATCCGCTCCTGGGGCGACGCCGCCCTCGCCGCCCTGGACGAGCACGCCCCCGACGCCGGCACCCTCGCCGCCGTCCTCGGCCTGCCCGACGCACTCGCCGACGACATCCACACCCGGGTCCGCGCCAAACTGGAACGCGAACCCGTCGAAGACCTGCGCGTCGACTTCGAGGACGGCTACACCCCCGCATCCCCCGACGACGAGGACGGCCACGCCGCCCGCGCCGCCCACCTGATCGCCGAGGCCCACGCCGCCGGCACCGCCGCCCCGTACATGGGCATCCGCATGAAGTGCATGGAGGCCGCCGTACGCGACCGCGGCATCCGCACCCTGGACATCTTCCTCACCGGCCTGATGGAGGCCGGCGGCCTGCCCGAGGGACTGGTCCTCACCCTGCCCAAGGTCACCTACCCCCAGCAGGTCACCGCGATGGTCCGGCTGCTGGAGCAGTTCGAGAAGGCCCGCGGCCTCGCACCCGGCCGGATCGGCTTCGAGATCCAGATCGAGACCAGCCAGTCCATCCTGGCCGCCGACGGCACCGCCGCCGTCGCCCGCATGATCGACGCCGCCGAGGGCCGCGCCACCGGACTCCACTACGGCACCTTCGACTACAGCGCCTGCCTCGGCGTCTCCGCCGCGTACCAGGCCAGCGACCACCCCGCCGCCGACCACGCCAAGGCGATCATGCAGGTCGCCGCCGCCGGCACCGGCGTACGCGTCTCCGACGGCTCCACCAACGTGCTGCCCGTCGGCACCACCGAGAAGGTCCACGACGCCTGGCGGCTCCACTACGGCCTCACCCGCCGCGCCCTGGCCCGCGCCTACTACCAGGGCTGGGACATGCACCCGGGCCACCTGCCCACCCGGTACGCCGCCGTCTTCGCCTTCTACCGCGAGGGCTTCGAGCAGGCCGCCGCCCGCCTCGCCGCCTACGCCAACCGGGCCGGCGGCGACGTCATGGACGAGCCCGCCACCGCCAAGGCCCTCAGCTCCTACCTGCTGCGCGGCATCGACTGCGGCGCCCTCGACACCGCCGAGGTCGCCCGGCACACCGGCCTCACCCGCGCCGACCTCGACGGCTTCGCCGCCCCCCGCCGCGCCGAACTGACCACCCACACCCGCTGACCGCGCCGCCCAGGAGCCCCTCCCACCCGCCGGGGGAGGGGCACGCCGCCCGTCCGGCACCCACGGGCGCCGTCAGCCGGCGTCCGCCAGCCGCCGGCCGAAGGCTGTCAGACGGGGGAGCCGTCCACCGACGTCCGCAACAGCGCCAACCGACGTCCGCGACAACCGTCAGCCGCGGCCTCCGCAGCCCGGCATCCCCGGTGGCCGTCAGTCCTCCGCCGGCGGCACCTCGCCCGAGCCTCGCGCATACAGCACCGTGGGCAGCTCCGTACGCGACGGGGCGTCATCGAAGCCCTCCAGCCGCCGGAACAGCCGCTCCGCCGCCGTACGGCCCAGGGCCGCCGCGTCCTGCGCCACCACGGTGATCCCGAGCAGATCCGCCAGCTCGATGTCGTCGAACCCCACCAGGGCCACCGGGCGCTCCCACCCCGCCAGCAGCCGCACCACGGTCACCGTCACCCGGTTGTTCCCCGCGAACAGCGCCGTCACCGGCTCCGGACCGGAGAGCATCGCCGCGGCCGCCTCCCGCACCCGCTCCGGATCGGTCGGGCCCAGCGACACCCAGCCGTCCGCCACCGGCAGCTCCGCGTCCTCCATCGCCGCCCGGTAGCCGCGCAGCCGCTCCACCGCCGTATGGATCCGCGGCAGGTCGCCGATGAAACCGATCCGCCGGTGGCCGCCCGCGATCAGATGCGCCACCCCCTGCCGGGCGCCGCCGAAGCTGTCGCTGAGCACCGCGTCCGCCTCGATCCGCCCCGCCGGGCGGTCCACGAAGACCGTGGCCACCCCGGCCCGTATCTCCGGCTCCAGATAGCGGTGGTCCGACCCGGCCGGAATCACGATCAGCCCGTCCACCCGGCGCGCGCACAGGGCCAGCGCCAACTCCCGCTCCCGCTCCGGGTCCTCGGCGCTGGAACCGTTGATCAGCAGCGCCCCGTGCGCCCGGGCCACCTCCTCCACGGCCCGGCTGAGCGGCCCGTAGAACGGGTCGGCCAGGTCCTCCAGCACCAGCCCCACCGTGGCGGTGCGGCCCTTGCGCAGTACCCGGGCGCTGTCGTTGCGCCGGAAGCCCAGCGCCTCGATGGCCTCCTGCACCCGGCGCTCGGTGTCCTGGGTGACCCCCGCCTCGCCGTTGACCACCCGGGACACCGTCTTGAGCCCGACGCCCGCGCGCGCGGCCACGTCCTTCATGGTCGGTCGGCTGCCGTAGCGGGAGGTGGAGCGGCGGACGGTCTCGGCCACGGTGCGCTGTCCTGTCGTGTCGTCGGCGGTGTGGCTCGAAGCATAGGCCCTGGACAACGTTGTCAGGAGAAGCGAGACTGGCGGTACCGTTCTCCATTGATCACCGCAGGCTCCTCGGGGCGAACCGGACCACCGCCCTCCGGCGCCCTCGCACCGACTCCACCCATCGGGGGACCCGACATCATGCATTCCGAGCTCGTCGCCGCGCTGGACATCGGCGGCACCAAGATCGCCGGCGCGCTGGTGGACGGCGCCGGTGGGATCCTCGTCCGGGCGCAGCGGCCGACCCCGGCCCGGGAGAGCGGCGAGACGGTCGCCCGCGCGGTCGAGGCGGTGCTCGCCGAGCTCACCGCCTCCCCGCTCTGGCCGGACGTCCGGGCGGTCGGAATCGGCAGCGCGGGCCCGGTGGACGCCTCCGCCGGCACGGTCAGCCCGGTCAACGTGCCCGCCTGGCGGAACTTCCCCCTGGTGGAGCGGGTCCACCGGGCGGCCGGTGGCCGGCTGCCGGTGCGGCTGGTCGGCGACGGGGTGGCGATCGCCGCGGCCGAGCACTGGCTGGGCGCCGCACGCGGCCATGACAACGCGCTCTGCATGGTGGTGTCCACCGGCGTGGGCGGCGGACTGGTCCTGGACGGCCGCCTCCACCCCGGGCCCACGGGCAACGCCGGGCACATCGGCCACATCAGCGTCGACCTCGACGGCGACCCCTGCCCTTGCGGCGGCCGGGGCTGCGTCGAGCGGATCGCCAGCGGCCCGCACATCGCCCGCCGCGCCCTGGAGAACGGCTGGCGCCCCGGCCCGGACGGCGACACCACCGCCGCCGGGGTGGCCGCCGCCGCCCGCGCCGGCGACCCGGTGGCCGTGGCCTCCTTCGAACGCGCCGCGCAGGCCCTGGCCGCCGGTATCGCCGCGACGGCCACCCTGGTCGAGATCGACATCGCGGTGGTCGGCGGGGGAGTCGCGGGCGCCGGGGACGTGCTCTTCGCCCCGCTGCGGCGCTCCCTGCGCGAGTACGCCACTCTCTCCTTCGTCCGCGACCTGACCGTCGCCCCCGCCCGCACCGGCACCGACGCCGGCCTCCTCGGCGCCGCGGCCGCCGCCACCGCGCACAGAGACCCTCATCCCGGCCTCCCCGCCGGCGTAGGCGGCCTCACCGGCTGACCCTTGCCGCCCTGCCGCTTCCTTCTCTCTCGGGCAACGAATCGAGGGGCGCTCGGAGTGCCCGATCGACGAAGATGGCGAGAGGTCGCCAAAGCGGAAGGGCGGCCGCCGGGTGGGGCGCGGGTGACGTGGGGTCAGCCCACGGCCGCGGCCGGTACCGCTTCCCGTTCGACGACGACCAGGAAGGCGTCGTTCTCCAGGTCCATGACGACCTTGGCGGCCATTCCCTCGTCCCGGCAGGCCCGGGCCATCTCCTCCGCGGGCCAGCTGCCCCTCGGGCCTCCAGCCGGGAACTTCTCCATCACCGTACGCAGCATCCCGCACCCCCTGTGGTGCTCGATCCACTCCTTGGGCCGTGCCTAACGACGCTTGTTCCCCCGGCGTTACGGCTCACGCCGGCATCTCGTCATACCGTCGCAGTCTTTTGGCGGGCGACCGGCGCGTGACGGCGCGGGTTTCCGTGGCAGGGTGTTGCGGGCAAGCCTCTGGGGGCTACCGAAGAGGGGGAACCGTGATCATCTGGATCAACGGTGCGTTTGGTGCCGGGAAGACCAGTGCCGCTCGTGAGCTGGTCGAGTTGATCCCGGACAGCACCCTGTACGACCCCGAGGTCATCGGCGGAGCACTGCGCCGGCTGCTGCCGCCCAAGCGGCTCGCCGAGGTGATGGACTACCAGGACCTGCCGATGTGGCGGCGGATGGTGGTGGACGCGGCCGCGGCCATGCTCGCCGAAGTGGGCGGCGTGCTCGTGGTGCCCATGACCCTGCTGCGCCAGGAGTACCGCGACGAGGTCTTCGGCGGGCTCGCCGCCCGGCGGATCCCGGTGCACCATGTGCTGCTCACCCCGGATGAAACGATCCTTCGCGCCCGGATCGCCGACCGCGAGGTCCCACCCGGCGATTCCGAGGTCGAGGAGCGGGTGCGCCAGTGGTCGTCCGACCACATCGAGCCCTACCGGGCGGCTCGGGACGGCTGGCTCGCGAGGGACGCCTACCCGGTGGACAACGGGCGGCTCACTCCCGCCGAGACCGCGCGTACCATCGCCGACGCGGTGCGCGGGGGACAGGCGGGCGCGTGCAGCATCGTGCAGACACCCGAGCCGACCGGCGAGACCCTGGCGGCCGGGGTGCTTCTCTTCGACGAACGGGATCGGGTGCTGCTGGTCGACCCGACCTACAAGCCGGGCTGGGAGTTCCCCGGGGGAGTGGTCGAGGCGGGCGAGCCCCCGGCGCGCGCCGGCATGCGGGAGGTCACCGAGGAGATCGGGCTGCGCCTGGACACCGTACCCCGGCTGCTGGTGGTCGACTGGGAGCGGCCGCGCCCTCCCGGATACGGGGGGCTGCGGCTGCTCTTCGACGGCGGCAGGATCGCCGCCGACCGCGCCGCACGGCTGCTGCTGCCGGGCGCGGAGTTGCGTGGCTGGCGGTTCGCCACCGAGAGCGAGGCGGCCGGCATGCTGCCGCCGGTCCGCTTCGAGCGGCTCCGCTGGGCCCTGCGGGCCCGGGAGAGCGGCACGGTGCTCAACCTGGAGGCGGGCGTCCCGGTGGGCGTGGGGGAGCTGGTCCGCGATCCGGAGTGAGGCCCGGGGCGCGGATGGGAGCGATCCGGAGTGAGGCGTGCGGATTCCCCGGAGGTGCCTGCCCGGCGGGCAACGGGCAGGCGCCATGGCCGAGACCCATCGGTTCGGTGCGCGAGGGCGCGTACGGATCCGCCCGCCGGCCGGCGGCCGTGGCAGGCACCGTTGCGGTACTAGGCCGCGTCGCGCTCGGCGGCCTCGCGCAGGACGGCGGCGGCGTCCGTGGTGAGGGGGTCGCCGTGGCCGAAGCACACGGTGGTGGGGGCCAGTTGGGCGAAGTGCCGCATCGAGGCCTTGGCCCGCTCGCGGTCCACATGGAAGACACCGAGCCCCACCCGGCCCACCGAGGCCACCGTGTCACCGGTGAACAGCACGCCGTGGCGCGGCAGATGGACGGCGATCGACCCCTCGGTGTGGCCCGGGCCGTGCACCACCCGCGCCCCGTCGCCGAACCCGAGCTCCTCCCCGTCCACCACCTCGCGGTCGACCCGGGTCGGCGGCGCCTCGGGGACGGTGAGCCCGTGCGCGTACAGCGGCACCTCCCAGTCCAGCAGGACCGGTTCGGGTACGGGAGCCTCGCCCCGTACCACCGGGGCGTCCGCCGGGTGGGCCAGCACCTCGGCGCCGTACCGGGCGGCCAGCTCCCCGGCCGCCCCCACATGGTCGCGGTGGCAGTGGGTCAGCACGATCCGGCGCAGCGCCTCGGGGCGCAGTCCCCGGCCGCGTATCGCCGCCTCGATCGCCGGGGCCGCACCGGCCCAGCCGGCGTCGATCAGCGTGAGGTCGTCGTCGGAGTCCCGCCACAGATAGGCCTGTCCGATGGGGAAGCGGAGCATCAGGAGTCGGGGGAGGACCTCGACGCAGTCCGGGGCGGGGGAGGGGCCGGTTCCGGCGGTGGAGGGGGCCTCGGCGGTGGGGAGGGCGTCGTCAGGGGTCATGGGAGGGACGTTAGGAGCGGCGGGGGGCGGGGGGAACGCGGGTCAGCCGTCAGCGGATCCGCTGACGGCTGATCGTTTACGGGAACCGGGCCGGGGCCACCGGTGTCGGGGCCACCGGCCGGCCGGCCGGCCGCCGTCCATCCCACCGGTGCCGGTGCCGGTGGCCGGTCCGCCGGGGGCTACGCCTGGGCGGCGTACTCGGCGAGGAAGAGGGCCTCGGCCACGGACATCCGCTCCAGTTCCTCGGGCGACACGCTCTCGTTCACCGCGTGGATCTGCGCTTCCGGCTCGCTCAGCCCGATGAGCAGGATCTCCGCCTCCGGGTAGAGCGCGGCGAGGGTGTTGCAGAGCGGGATGGAGCCGCCCATGCCGGCCACCTGCATCTCCTGGCCGGGGTAGGCCTCGGCGAGGGCCGCGGCCATCGAGGTGTACGCGGGGCTGGTGGTGTCCGCCTGGAAGGGCTGGCCCTGCCCGACCGGCTCCACCGACACCCGCGCGCCCCAGGGGGTGTGCGCCTCCAGGTGCGCGGTCAGCAGCTTGGTCGCCTCGGCGGTGTCCTGGCCGGGCGGCACCCGCAGGCTGACCTGGGCCCGGGCCGAGGACTGCACCGAGGGGGTCGCTCCGACCACCGGCGGGCAGTCGATGCCGACCACCGTGACGGCCGGGCGGGCCCACAGCCGGTCGCCGACCACCCCGTCACCGATCAGCTCGACCCCGTCCAGTACCCGGGCGTCCTTGCGGAAGTCGTCCTCCGGGTAGCGCAGCCCGGCCCACTCACCGTCCGCCGCCAGCCCGTCCACCCGGGTCGAGCCGTCCTCGGCCCGCAGCGAGTCCAGGACGCGGATCAGTGCGGCCAGCGCGTCCGGCGCGGCCCCGCCGAACAGCCCGGAGTGCAGGTTGCCCTCCAGGGTGTCCACCCGCACCCGCACGGTGGTCATCCCGCGCAGGCAGGAGGTGACCGTGGGCAGGCCCACCCGGAAGTTCCCGGCGTCGCCGATCACGATGGTGTCCGCCGCCAGCAGCTCGGGGTGCGCCTCCGCGTACCGCTCCAGACCGCCGGTGCCCTGCTCCTCGGAGCCCTCCACGATCACCTTCACGCCCACCGGCACGCCGCCGTTGGCCTTGAGGGCGCGCAGTGCGAGCAGGTGCATGATGACCCCGCCCTTGCAGTCGGCGGCGCCCCGCCCGTACCAGCGGCCGTTCCGCTCGGTCAGCTCGAACGGCGGAGTGTGCCACCCGGCCGGGTCCAACGGCGGCTGCACGTCGTAGTGCGCGTACAGCAGCACCGTCGGCGCGCCCTCGGGGCCGGGCAGATAGCCGTACACCGACTGGCTGCCGTCGGGGGTGTCGAGCACGGCGACGTCGTGGAAGTCCTCCGCGCGCAGGGCGTCCGCCACCCAGGCCGCCGCCGCCTCGCAGGCGCTGGGCGGGTACTGCGCCGGATCGGCCACGGACGGGAACGCCACCAGCTCGGCCAGCTCCGCCTTGGCGCGGGGCATCAGGGAGGCGACGGTCTCGGCGATCGGCCGGGTGGCACGGGCGGTCATGGGCACGCTCCTGGTGGGTGCGACGTTGAGACGGGTGCCACCGTGATCGGTACGGCGAACACGAGTCCGATACTCCCACAGGGGGTGGAGCGGGCCCGCGCCGTAGGATGCGGTCCAGAGCAAGGGCCAAAGGTCGGGATCAGGAGCGGAAACAGATCGTGAGCAGCGAGAACGCAGACGCCGGTAACACCCACCCGGATGACGCCCCCTCCGGTGACGGTCCCTCCGCGCCGGTCTGGGACGTCGTGGTGGTGGGCGCCGGGCCCGCCGGAGCGTCCGCGGCCTATGCCGCGGCCGTCACCGGGCGCCGGGTGCTGCTGCTGGAGAAGGCGGAGCTGCCCCGGTACAAGACCTGCGGCGGCGGCATCATCGGCCCGTCCCGGGACGCCCTGCCGCCCGGTTTCGAACTGCCGCTCCAGGACCGGGTGCACGCCGTGACGTTCTCGCTGAACGGCCGCTTCGCCCGCACCCGCCGCGCCAAGCGCATGATGTTCGGCCTGGTCAACCGGCCCGAGTTCGACGCCGGCCTGGTGGAGCAGGCGCAGAAGGCGGGCGCCGAGCTGCGTACCGGGGTCACCGTGTCCCGGGTGGAGCAGCACGGGACGACGGTGCCGGACCGGCGCACCGCGGCGGTGGTGCTCGCCGACGGCGAGGTGGTGCTCGCCCGCGCGGTCGTCGGCGCCGACGGCAGCGCCGGGCGGATAGGGGCGCATGTCGGCGTCAAGCTCGACCAGGTCGATCTGGGCCTGGAGGCGGAGATCCCGGTGCCGGAGACGGTCGCCGAGGACTGGGCGGGCCGGGTGCTCATCGACTGGGGCCCGATGCCGGGCAGTTACGGCTGGGTCTTCCCCAAGGGCGACACCCTCACGGTGGGCGTGATCTCGGCGCGCGGCGAGGGCGCCGCGACCAAGCGCTATCTGGAGGACTTCATCGCCCGGCTGGGTCTGGCCGGCTTCGAACCCGCCGTCTCCTCCGGCCATCTGACCCGCTGCCGCACCGACGACTCCCCGCTGTCCCGGGGCCGGGTGCTGGTCTGCGGCGACGCGGCCGGACTGCTGGAGCCGTGGACCCGGGAGGGCATCTCCTTCGCGCTGCGCTCGGGTCGGCTGGCGGGGGAGTGGGCGGTGCGGATCGCCGAGGCGGGCGACGCGGTGGACGCCCGCCGCCAGGCGCTGAACTACGCCTTCGCCATCAAGGCGGGCCTCGGGGTGGAGATGGCGGTCGGCAAGCGCATGCTGGCGCTGTTCGCCAAGCGCCCCGGGCTGCTGCACGCCACCCTGACCGGCTTCCGTCCGGCGTGGCAGGCGTTTGTGGACATCACCCGCGGCAAGACCACCCTGGGCGGCCTGGTACGCGGCTCCTCCGTCGCCCGGCGCGCCCTGGACGCCCTGGACCGGCGCGGCCGGTAGGCCGACGGGGCGGGAGGGGCGGGCTGCCCGGTGGTGCGCTCGGTCAGTGCTCCGGGGCGCCGGGGTCCGGACGGCCCGGAGTGGCGGCGTTGAACCGCCACAGCACCCGGGCGGTGCGGAAGGCGAAGCCGAGGCCCGCGACCGCGCCGGCCGCGATGAGCGTCCCGCGCGCCGCCGAGCCCTCCAGGTCGAAGACCAGCACCGGGGCGGCGGCCAGGCAGAACAGCACCCCGGCGAGAAAGACGGCGGTGACCAGCGCGTAGCCGATCTCCACGGTGATCGCGTCCCGCTGCGCCTGGCTCCTGGTCCCCATGACGGACAGTCTGACCCGGCGCGCGGCCGGGAGACAAGGCGATCGCCTCCCGGCCGCGCACCGGGCCTACTCGGTCGTGGCGCGGCACCGTGGGCAGGGCGCCGCACCCCCGTGGCGGTGCCCTGCCCTCGGCCGGTGCCGGCCGCGACCTGTCTCGGCTGCGACGGATTCCAGCGGCGATCCGTATGAGCGGCGGCCCGGATCAGTCGCGGGCGGCGACCGGTGCCGCGGCACCCACCGGCTCGGCGGTCTCCGGCTGGGCGGTCACCGGCTCGGCGCCCACCGGCTGGGCGGTCACCGGCTCGGCGGTCTCCGGCTGGGCGGAGGCCGGGGACGCGGGGGACGGGGCGGGGACGGTGGACTTGGTGGTCAGCGGGATGCTCTCGGAGGAGGCCACCACCAGGGACGGGGCCGAGCGGCGGGCGCGGACCCCGGTGAGGGTGACCAGCAGGCCGACCACGGCTATCGCGGTCACCACCGCGAGACCCGGCCGGAAGCTGTCCAGCACCGCCTGCGGCGACTCGCCCTCGCCCCCGCCGGCGGTGATCACCGCGGTGACCACCGCGAGGAAGATCGCGCCGCCGACCTGCACCGAGGTGTTGAGCAGCCCGGAGACCATGCCCTGCTCGTCGTCGTCCACGCCGTTGGTGGCCTGGATGTTGAGCGAGGGGAAGGTCAGTGCGCAGGCCGCGCCCAGCAGCAGCATCGCCGGCAGGATCACGGCCGCGTACCGGGGCGTCAGATCGACCTGGAGGAAGATCGCGTACGAGGCGACCAGCAGGGTGAAGCCCAGGGCGATCACCCGTGGGGTGCCGAAGCGGTCGACCACATCGCCGATCTTGGTGGAGGAGATCGCCACCAGTGCGCCGGCCGGCAGGAAGGCGAGGGCGGTCTGCAGCGCGGACCAGCCCAGCAGGGACTGCATGTACTGGGTGGCGATGAACTGGAAGGCCACATAGGAACCGAAGAAGGCGGCCGCGCCGAGCTGGGCCCGGATCTGCGAACCGGAGCGGAGCACGCCCAGCCGGAGCAGCGGGCTGGCGCTGCGGCGCTCGATCGCCACGAAGAGGGCGAGCAGCGCGGCCGCCGCGGCGAAGGAGAGCAGCGTACGGGCGGAGGCCCAGCCGGCCTCGGGGGCCTGCACCACGGTGAACACCAGCAGCAGCATGGCGGCGGTGCCGGTGACGGCGCCGGGCACGTCGTAACCGCCGCGGGTGTTCTCACGGGCGCTGTGCGGGATCAGCCGGGCGCCGATCACCAGGGCGATCAGGGCGATGGGCGCGGGGAGCAGCATGGTCAGCCGCCAGCTCACCTCGGTGAGCAGCCCGGACAGCACCAGGCCCATGGAGAAACCGGTGGCCGCGCAGGTGGTGTAGATCGACAGGGCGCGGTTGCGCTGCGGGCCCTCCTTGAAGGTGGTGGTGATGATGGACAGTCCGGCGGGTGCGGTGAACGCGGCGCTGAGCCCCTTGATGAAGCGGCTGGCGATCAGCAGCGGTCCGGAGTCCACCAGCCCGCCGAGCAGCGAGGCGAGGGCGAAGACGGCGAGCGCCACCAGGAACACCCGGCGCCGGCCGAGCAGGTCGGCGGCCCGGCCGCCGAGCAGCAGCAGTCCGCCGTAACCGAGGATGTATCCGCTCACGATCCACTGGAGCGTGGCGGTGGACAGACCGAGGTCGCCGGCGATCGACGGGAGGGCGACACCGACCATCGACACGTCGAGCGCGTCGAGGAACATCGCGGCGCAGAGCACGAGCAGGGTGCCCCACAACCGGGGGCTCCAGCGGTCCTCCGCCGGTGAGGCCCCGGCAGGGGAGGGGACGTTGAGCGCAGAAGTCATGGTCAGCACAGTACATGCACGTACATCGAATGCAAGCGCATTTAATTCCGGTGCAACGAACGGCCGGAGTGGGGTAATGTGACTCCATGGCAGTGACGAAGATCGAACGTGCGCTCGTGGAGCGGTGGCGTGACGTCCTCTCGCTGCACGCGCGCACCACCTGCGAGCTCGACCGCGCCCTCCATCCGTACGGGATCGGCGCCAGCGACTTCGAGGTGCTGGACGTCCTCGTGGAGGCGGCCGGGCACGAGTCCTGCGACACCTACCGGGTGCAGGAGCTGGCCTCCCGGGTGCACCTCAGTCAGAGCGCGCTGTCCCGGCTGGTCGCCCGGCTGGAGAAGGACGGACTGGTCGCGCGCGGGATGTGCAGCGAGGACCGGCGCGGAGTGCGCGTGGTGCTCACCGAGAAGGGGCGCGCCCGGCATGCCGAGGCGCAGCCCGTCCAGCGCTCCGTGCTCAGCCGGATGCTCAGCGGGCAGGCGGCGCCGGAGCGGCCGACGACCGCCGGAGAGTCGGGCGCGGCACAGGGATAGGCGACGATCCGGGCGGGCGGTCGGCCGGTGCGAAGGGCAGGGTCCGGGCGGCCGGTGCGAAAGGCGGGGTCCGGGCGGCCGACGGTCAGTCGGTACGAGGGGCAGGGTCCGGGCGGCCCGAGGTCAGCCGGTGCGAGGGACAGGGCTTGGGCGGTCGGCGGTCAGCCGGTACGAGGGGTCGCGGAGGCGTTCCGTACCGCGTAGCCGGTGAGCGCCGCCGCACTCGCCAGCAGGGCCACCGTGGTCAGGGCCAGCGGCAGGGAGAACCACTCGGCCAGGAAGCCGATGGCGGGCGGTCCGAGCAGCATCCCGCCGTAGCCCAGGGTGGAGGCGGCGGCCACCCCGTCGGGTCCGGCCAGCGCCCCGGCCCGGTCGATGGCGACCGGGAAGAGGTTGGCCAGTCCCAGGCCGGTGATCGCGAAGCCCAGCAGGGCGAAGCCCACCGACGGCGCCAGTGCGCCGAGCAGCATCCCGGCCGCCGCCGTGGCGCCGCCGGCCACCAGGGTCCGGGTCTGGCCGAGCCGTTCGAGCAGGGCCGTTCCGCTGAGCCGCCCCACGGTCATCGCCAGCGCGAACGCCGAGTACCCGGCCGCCGCGATCCCCGGGTGGGCGTGCAGGTCCTGCTCCAGGTGGAGCGCTCCCCAGTCCGCCAGCGCCCCCTCGCCGTACGCGGTGCACAGGGCGATCAGCCCGAAGACGGTGACCAGCCGCCGGGACCGCCGGTCCATCCGCCCGGGCTTCCGGAACGGCGGGGACTCCGGGGCGGGGGAGGGGCTCGGCGGTACGGGGGCGGGGTGGCGCAGCAGGGTGGGCGCGGCCGCCGCGGTGAGCAGCAGGCCCACCCCGGTCAGCGCCGCCAGATGGGCCGCCGGGGAGAGCCCGCCCGCGACCAGTCCGCCGAGCCCGGCCCCGAGCATCCCGCCCAGGCTGAACGCGGCGTGGAAACCGGGCATCACGGGGCGGCGCAGGGCCGCGACCAGATCGACCGCGGCGCTGTTCATCGCCACGTTGATCCCGCCGTAGCCGACGCCGAAGACCAGCAGCACCAGACCGAGCGCCAGGGCGGAGTGGGTGAGCGCGGGCAGGGCGATGCTCAGACTGAGCAGCACGGCGGCGGCGACCGTCACCCGGTGGCTGCCGTACCGCCGGCACAGCCGGCCGGTCAGGGTCATGGTCACCACCGCCCCGGCCGAGACCCCGAGCAGGGCGAGCCCCAGGCTGCCGGCCGAGGCGCCGGTCTGCGCCTTGATGGCGGGGATGCGGACGACCCACCCGGCGAAGAGGAAGCCGTCCAGGGCGAAGAACACGGTCAGGGCGGTGCGGAGGCGGGACAGGGAGGAGGCGGCGGCGGGGTGCCGTCCGGTGCTCCCCCGTGTGGCGCTCCGGAGTTTGTTCAAGTTCGGCACAAAAGGAGGATAGGGGTGGTGGGGGAGAGTCTTCAAGCCCGGGAGGAGGTGGTGCGGCGGGTGCCGATGGACCGCCGGTGCGGAATGCGAGGGTGCCGCCGGGTGTTCGATCACGGCGGAGAGGTCTGGTGGGCCCCGCCCCTGCCATGGGCGGCGGTCGCCCGCTGAGGAGCGCCGCCGGACCCCCACCACCCGACCGACCCGGCAAGACCCTGGAGTGATCAGCGACATGCGTGTGGAGATCTAGAGCGATGTGGCCTGTCCCTGGTGCTACATCGGCAAGGCCCGCTTCGAGCAGGGCCTCGCCGCCTTCGCCCACGCGGACGAGGTGGAGGTCGTCCACCGCTCCTTCGAGCTCGACCCGGACCGGGCGCCCGGGGACACCATCCCCGTGCTCGACCTGCTGGCCCGGCGGTACGGCCGCACCCAGGACGAGGCCAGGGGGATGGAGGAGCACGTCGCGGCCAACGCCCGCGCCGAAGGGCTCGGCTACCGCACCGAGGGCCGCGACCACGGCAGCACCTTCGACATCCACCGGGTGCTGCACCTCGCCAGGGCGCGGGGCCGCCAGTCCGAACTGCTCGACCTCGCCTACCGGGCCAACTTCGCCGAGGAGCGCTCGGTGTTCGACGCGGAGGTGCTGGCCGCCCTCGGTGTCGAAGCCGGGCTGGACGAGGCGGAGGTGCGCGAGGTGATCGAGGACCGTACGCGCTACGCGGAGGAGGTCCGGGCCGACGAGGCGGAGGCCGCCGCGCTGGGCGCGACCGGGGTGCCCTTCTTCGTACTGGACCGGCGCTACGGGGTCTCGGGCGGCCAGCCCGCGGAGGTCTTCACCCAGGCCCTCGAACAGGCCTGGCAGGGCCGGGACACGGCCACCCCCACCTCCGGTGAGGCCGCCGCCTGCGGTCCGGAGGGCGCCTGCGAGGTCGGGGCGTAGGCCGGGTCCGGGTCCGAGGGGGCGCGGGCCACGACGGGCCCGTGCCCCCTCGGGAACCCGCGACCCCCAGGAGACCGGGGCGGCGCCTTCGCCGGCACGCGCTCCGGCCGGTGCGCGTGCCGGGTATCAGCCGCCCTCCTCGTCGATCTGGTGCTTCCGGGCGGCGAGGACCTGCACGACCATCGCGCGGTCCCCGTGGGTGTGCTCGTAGTGCAGCAGCTTCTCGACGTCGGCGGCGCCGAGCCCCCGGATACGGTGCTCCAACGTGCCGACGGTCAGCTCGTCGTAGTCGGGCAGCGGTAGCCCGGCACGGTCTGCGGTGGTCATCGGGAACCTCCTTGAGGCTCGTCGGCTGTCTCCTCGTGGTCGTGCACCGCCTCGGCGACATCGCGGTCGAGCGCCGCCCTGACCAGAGCGGCGGCGAGGGCCGGCAGCTCGTCCGCACGGACCAGGCCGGCCAGCTCGCCGGGGTCCGTGGGCAGCCCCAGCCGCTCGGCCCCGTCCAGCGCCTTGCGGTCCAGATAGGGGGCGAATTCCGGCCACACCCCCTGGGCCTCCCGCAGGAAGATGTCCGAACCGGCCGGCCCGACGCCCGGCACCTCCTGGAGCAGCGAGCGCGCCTGGTCGACGTCGCCGCCGGCCTTCTCGCGCAGTGTGCGCAGATCGCCGCCGTAGCGGTCCAGGACCAGTCCGGCGGCATCGCCCAGCTGGGTCGAGGTCCGCTCGTCATAGCGTCGGTAGCCGCCCTCGCCCAGCGCGTCCACCCGCTGCTGCCAGTCCGCGTCCCGCATCCGGCGGGCGTCCCGCAGTCCCGCGTCGAACAGGGCGCGCGCCGCCGCGACCGCCACCCCGGCCCTGATCCGGGCGCTCAGCAGCTGGGCCAGGACCAGCAGCTCGTACAGGGGCTGCGGGGTGTCCTTCAGCCGGATGCCCGCCTCCTCGGCGTAGGTGCGGCCCTGCTCGTCCAGCAGCGCCCGTACCGTCGCCCCATCTCCGTGGTGTGCCATGGAAACCGCACCTCCGGTTGGCTTGTGCGTCCGTCCCGCGCCGTCCCGCCTCCTCCCGCGGCCCGCACCGGGTCCGCGTACCGCCGTGCCGCCCGCAGTACCCGTCCACGGGCGGACGAAACGGCACCGGGCGGGTACCGCGGGTACCCGGAGGATGGCTGGGGTACTGCCGCCACGAGGAAAGGGCGAGGAGCGGATCATGGGAGACTCGCCGTCATGAACGGCAAGGCGACGACGACCCGATCACGGCTGGACCGAGGGCGCGGCGCGCTCGGGCCCGCGCTGGAGCTGGTGCACACCGGCCGCGCCCCGACCCGGGCCGTCCTCACCGCCGAGCTGGGCGTCACCCGGGCCACCGCGGGCGCGGTCGCCGCCGAACTGGAGGCGCTCGGCCTGATCCGGGTGGACTCGCGCCCCGCCGCCGCGGCCGGCTCCCAGGGCCGCCCCTCGCACCGCCTGCTCGTCGCCGAGGACGGCCCGGTCGCCCTCGCCGCCCAGGTGCACGCCGACGGGTTCCGGGCCGCCCTGGTCGGCCTCGGCGGGCGCATCGTGGCGACCGCGCCCGGCTGTGTGACGGTGGACGAGGACCCGGCCCAGGTGCTGGCCGCCGTCGTGGACGCCGGTGCGGCGCTGCTGGCGGCCGGCGGGCGGCGCTGCGTCGGCGCCGGACTCGCGGTGCCGTCCGCCGTCGCCGAACCCGAGGGCACCGCGCTCAACCCGCTGCATCTCGCCTGGCCCGCCGGGGCGCCGGTACGGGACATCTTCGCCGCCCTGGTCCGGCAGGCCGGCATCGACGGCCCCGCCTTCACCGGCAACGACGTCAATCTGGCCGCCCTCGCCGAGCACCGCCACGGCGCCGGACGGGGGGCGCGGGACCTGCTCTGCGTCGCCACCGGCCACCGCGGAGTGGGCGGGGCCCTGGTGCTCGACGGCCGTCTGCACACCGGCAGTTCGGGTCTGGCCCTGGAGGTCGGCCATCTCACCGTCAACCCGGCCGGCCGCCCCTGCTACTGCGGCAGCCGGGGTTGCCTGGACGTCGAGGCCGACCCGCTGGCCTTCCTCACCGCGGCCGGCCGCCAGCCCGGGCCCGAGGTCTCCCTGCTCCAGCAGTGCCGCGACCTGCTGCGCACCGAGGCCGACGACCCCGGGGTGCGGGCCGCGACCGCCGAGCTGATCGACCGGCTGGGGCTCGGGCTCGCCGGGCTGGTGAACATCCTCAACCCGGACCGGATCATCCTCGGCGGCCTCCACGGCGAACTCCTGGCCGCCGACCCCGAGCGGCTGCGCGCGGTGGTCGCCGACCGCAGCCTCTGGGGCCGCAGCGGCTCCCTGCCCATCGTCGGCTGCGCCCTTGACCACAACAGCCTCGCGGGCGCCGCCGAGTTGGCCTGGCAGCCGGTCCTGGACGACCCGCTGGCGGCGCTGGGCCACCTGGTCGGCTGACTGGAGCCGGGGTCGGTCCCGGGGCCCGTGCGGTGCGTGCGGTGCGCTGCCGGGGCCGCGCCGTCGCTCAGCGCAGCCGTCCCTGGGGCAGCCGGGACCGTTCGGGCTCCGACAGATGGAGCACCCGGTACACCTCGTCCTCGTCCCCGGGTACCTCGCCCGCCCAGAGCGCGAGGTGCAGCACCTCCCAGCGGCTCGCGTCCACGGCCGTGACGGCCGCGACCACGCCCTGCCGCCGGGCCTGCCGTTCGTGCTCCCCCTCCGCGGCCGCGACCGCCCGGGCGGGGGAGGCGCCCCGGTCGATCCGGAGCAGCCGCCGGGTGGCCCAGCGCGGAACGGCCGCGGTCGCCGGCCCCTCCCGGTAGGCCAGCCCCGGCCACTGCCGCACCCGCGGCCGGCCGAAGTCGTCCACGATGCCCTGGAACCCGGGGCCCCAGAGGAAGGCGTTCATCCCCTCGGGCGCCCGCCAGAGGTAGAACGGGGCGTACGCGTTGACCGGTGCGCCGTCGGCCCGGTCCCGGATCAGATACGCCTTGAAGCCGAGACCGGGGAAGGCGTCGAGCAGATGGCCCCGGGTGGCGACCCGGTGGCGGATGACGTCCATGTCGTAGTCGGCGGGCAGGCCGATCTCGTACTGCATGGCGAGCATGGGTGCTCAGCTCCTTCAGGGGGCGGGCTGCTTCAGTGCGCGGTCTCCGGGGCGGCGGGATCGTCCCGGTCGGGGCCGAGCAGGGCCAGGGCGCCCCGTACCGCGGTGTCGAAGGCCGCGGGCGAGCCTGAGGCGCGGGCCAGCACATAGCCGCCCTGCACCACCGCGACCAGTGCCGCCGCGGTGGCCTCCGGGTCCAGCGCCCGGTCGAACTCGCCGTCCGCCACGCCCTGCCCGACCACCGCGGCCAGCCGGTCGCGCAGCCAGCCGAGGGTCTCCTCGACCGGGGCGCGCAGGGCGTCGTCCGCGACGACCTCGGGGTCCATGGCCAGCCGCCCGACCGGGCAGCCGCGCAGCACGTCCCGCTCCCGCAGCAGATAGCCCCGCACCCGCTGGTACGCCGTGCCCGGCCCGCCCAGCACCGCCTCCGCGGCGGCCCGCAACTCCTCGGCGGAGCGCCCGACGGCCGCGAGGGCGAGCCCGTGCTTGCCCGCGAAGTGGTGGTACATGCTGCCCTGGCCTGCCCCGGCCCGGGCCTGGATGGCGCGCGGGCTGGTGCCCGTGTAGCCGCGTTCCCAGAGCAGTTCACGGGTGGCGGCGACCAGCCGCTCGGAGGTGTTCACGCATCGACTGTACATACTAGTAGGTACAGCGGCAATGGCCGCCCTCTTGAGGCCTGTTGGCCGCCCGCGCCCGGCCCCTTGTGCTACGCCACCGCCCCCGCCGCGCAGTGCGGCGGGGGCGGTGGCGAGGCCGTGCCGACCTCGGGGCTCTCAGGGCAGTCGTGGGGCCGTCGGCGTCAACGGTGACGCGGAGGGGACGGGCGCCACCGGGGCGGCCGGAGCCACCGGGGTGACCGGGAGCGGGGCCGGGGTGGCGGCGGGGCGGACAGGCCGGTCGGGCCGGTCGGGCCGACCGGTAGGCAGAGGCGGGATCGGCTCCCGCGACCCGGGCGGTACGAGGACGGGTTGGTCCGGCCCGGGCGGTACGGCGCCGGGCTGGCCCGACCTCACCGGCACCGGCACAGGCGAGTCCGACCCGGGCGGCACCGGAACGGTCGGTCCCGGCCCCACCGGCACCGGGACAGGCGAGTCCGAGCCCGACGGCACCGGCACAGACGGGCCTGACCCCACCGGCACCGACCCCGACGGGTCCGCGTGCGCGGCGACCACCGCCAGGGCGCCCGTTCGGTCGCCGGCCCGGGTGGCCAGGGCGGGGTCGCCGAACGGTACGGTCGCGGTGAACGGGCCGGTCGTGGCCGCCCCGTAGACCGGGAGCGGCGGGACCGGCGGCATGGTCGGTGCGGGCGCCGGGAGGGTGAACCACACCACCTTGCCCGACTCGCCGTCCGGTCGGGCGCCCCAGCTCTCGCTGAACGCCTCGATCAGGGCCAGTCCGCGCCCCGAAGTGGACAGCGGGTCGGAGGAGTTGGCCGACGGCAGGCGCGGATCGCGGTCATGGACCGAGACCGTCAGCCGGCCGAGCAGCAGCTCCATCTCGACGGTGCACACCTTGTCGGGCCCGGCATGCTGGTGGACGTTGGTCAGCAGCTCGGTGACACCGAGCGCCGCCTTCTCGATGAGGCAATCGAGGTTCCAGTAGCGCAACTGCGCAGAAACGATTCTGCGGACCTGTCCGATCCGCGACGGCAGGGCTTGGAGCTCTACCGTGCACTGCCTGCTTACCTGGCTGATCACGGCTGCGACTCCCCGAAATGAGGTCCGGAAGAAGACGAAGAAGGCGGAGATCGGGTCCAGTGGGTGGCTGGCTGCGGGTTCCCGGCGTTCACGGCGGTTCACGCCGCAGTGTGACCGTCAATGCACCCTGGGTAGTGATGTCCGTCCAGCGTGACGTAGCGGACCGCCCGGCGCAACTCGCGCGCCCCACGCCCCGCCGGGCGGCACCGGTGTCGGACACGGCACCACCAGACCCGCCCGCACCGGGCGCCGCGTACGGCGCCCCGCGCGGGTGTACCGGGTGGGATCCGGGCCGCTCTAGTCGCCTTCGCCGCCACCGCGGCGGACGACGTCCCGCAGCCGGCCGGTCAGCGCCCGGGCCGCGGCCGCCCCGCGCGCGGGGTCGCGCTGGCCCAGGGTGAGGCGGTAGCGGTTGCCGTTGAGCGTGGCCACCATGGCGTCGCCCCGGTCGGAGAACCAGGGTTTGCCCGTCCGTACCGCCCGTACCGGGGCGCTGTCGATCACCCGCCCGTAACTCGTCAGCAGCGCCAGCCGACCGTCCTTGACCAGCACCTCGCCGGCCCGGGTCAGCGACCGCGGCCACCGTTCGATCCGTACGCCTGTCGCGCTGAAATCAGCCTCGGCCATGCGTACCCAGCCCCCTTCGTCCAGGTTCTGGCGGTCAGTCTGCTCCAAGGAGCGGCCTCGGCACCAGGGTGCGGGGCGGAAGACTCCACGCGCCCCCCTGCGATCCCGTACGCCCGGTCCTCGCGCCCTTCACTCCTTCGCGCCCCACCGCCACGGCGCCCCCGCGGCGCCTTCCACAAGTGTTCCCTATGGAACGTCCAAGTCATCATGTGCGCAGGTGGGGAAGGTATGTTCAGGGCCGCGGGCGGCGGCCGGACGTCGGCCGAGTACGTATTCGAAGATGCGTAGACCAGCGCGAAGACAGGTACGAGGAGTGGCGCGTGAGCACCGTTGAGCAGCCCGAGGGGCACCAGGGACCCGGTATCGCGCCGACCGCCGCGGCCGGGGCGCCCATGGCGACCGTGGACGTGGACCGCAGCGACGCGTCCTACCGGACCTGGCTGAAGGAGGCCGTGCGCAAGGTGCAGGCGGACGCCAACCGGTCCGCCGACACCCATCTGCTGCGCTTTCCGCTGCCTGAGTCCTGGGGCATCGACCTCTATCTGAAGGACGAGTCGACCCACCCCACCGGCAGCCTCAAGCACCGGCTGGCCCGCTCGCTCTTCCTCTACGGCCTGTGCAACGGCTGGATCCGCCCCGGCCGGCCGGTCATCGAGGCGTCCAGCGGGTCGACCGCGGTCTCCGAGGCGTACTTCGCCGGCCTGATCGGCGTCCCCTTCGTGGCCGTGATGCCCCGCACCACCAGCCCGGAGAAGATCCGCCTGATCGAGTTCCAGGGCGGCCGCTGCCACTTCGTGGACGATCCGCGCACCATGTACGACGAGGCCGCCGCGCTCGCCCGGACCACCGGCGGGCACTATCTGGACCAGTTCACCTACGCCGAACGGGCCACCGACTGGCGGGGCAACAACAACATCGCCGAGTCGATCTACCAGCAGCTGAGGCTGGAGCGCTACCCCGAGCCGGCCTGGATCGTCGCCACCGCCGGCACCGGCGGTACCTCGGCCACCATCGCGCGCTATGTGCACTACATGCAGTACGACACCATGATCTGCGTCCCCGACCCGGAGAACTCCTGCTTCTTCGAGGGCTGGACCACCGGCGACCCGGGGGCCTCCAGCGACTGCGGTTCCCGGATCGAGGGCATCGGCCGCCCCCGGATGGAGCCGAGCTTCGTGCCCGGCGCCGTCGATCGGATGATGAAGGTGCCCGACGCGGCGAGCATCGCGGCGGTCCGCGCGCTGGAGGACGCCATCGGGCGCAAGGCGGGCGGCTCCACCGGCACGGGACTCTGGAGCGCGTGGAAGATCGTCGCCGAGATGGTGGCCGCCGGGCGGACCGGCAGCGTGGTCACCCTGCTCTGCGACCCGGGCGACCGCTATCTGGACCGCTACTACTCCGACGCCTGGCTGGCCGAACAGGGCCTGGACATCGCCCCGTACCGCGCGACCATCGACACCTTCCTCGGCGGGGGCGGCTGGCCGCACTGAGGTCCGGCCGGGTCACCGGGGGCGGTGCGCCAGCAGCTTGTCCAGGGCGCGCCCGAAGACCAGCTTCCCCGCCCCGCCGAGCAGCGGGTCGGCTGCCCGGGGCACTCCCCGTACACCGATCCGCTCGGTCCACCACACCCGGGTGGAGCCGTCCGGCTCGGCGCGGAGCTCGAACTCCGCCCAGCCGGTGACCAGGCGGCCGCGCTTCTCCAGCCGGCAGATCCCGGACGCCCCGGGCCCCTCGCCGGGCGGCTCCCAGCGCACCACCTCCATCGGGTCGTCGAAGCCCACCGGGCCGATACCGGTACGGGCGGTGAACCGGGTGCCCGGGCCGGACGGCCCCGGCGTCAGCACCCGGGTCCGGGTCAGCGGCACCTGCGCCCCGTGCGCGGGCCAGTCGGTCAGCCGCCGCCAGACCTCGGCGGGCGGCAGCGGTGTCGTACGGGAGATGCGGAAGAGGCTCACCCGGCGATCGTAGGCAGGGATCGTAGGCAGGGGACCGCACCACGGCCCATGGGAGCCACGGCCCACGGGACCGGACGGGCGGCCCCCGGACCCCGACCGCCCCCGGATCCGTCAGACCGGCTCCGGGCCGCCCGCCACCACCAGGCCCGGCAGATGCTCGGCCATCTGGGCGCGGGCCGCCGCCGAGAGCCCGGCGTCGGTCACCAGGGTGTCCACCTCGTCCAACCGGGCGAAGGAACTCAGGCCCACCGTGCCCCACTTGGTGTGGTCGGCGACCACCACCACCCGGCGGGCGGCGCTCACCAGCCGGCGGTTGGTCTCCGCCTCGGCCAGGTTCGGTGTGGACAGCCCCGCCTCCACCGAGACCCCGTGCACCCCGAGGAACAGCACATCGAAGTGGAGCGAGCGGATCGCCTGGTCGGCGACCGGGCCGACCAGCGAGTCCGACGGAGTGCGCACCCCGCCGGTCAGGACGACGGTCGCCGCGCCCGGGCGGGCCGGTCCACCACCGCCACCGGCGCGCTGGGCGGTGTGGAACACCTCCGCCACCCGCACCGAGTTGGTCACCACCGTCAGCTCCGGCACCTCCAGCAGCCGGTGGGCCAGCGCGAAGGTGGTGGTCCCACCGGACAGGGCGACCGCGCTGCCCGGCACCGCCAGCTCCGCGGCCGCCCGGGCGATGTCCTCCTTGGCGTCCCGCTCCAGCGAGGACTTGGCCTCGAACCCGGGCTCATGGCTGCTCGCCTCGGCGGCCGGCACCGCCCCGCCGTGCACCTTCTCCACCGCGCCCTGCCGAGCCAGCGCGTCCAGGTCGCGGCGGACCGTCATATCCGAGACGCCCAGCCGGCGGGTGAGCTCGTTCACCCGCACCCCGCCGCGCCGCCGCACCTCGTCCAGGATCAGGGCGCGCCGCTGCTCCGCCAGCAGGTTCTGGTTGTCGCTCACCGCCGGGGCCGGTCCTTCCACATCGTCCGCCTCGCCCACCACGGGTCCCACCCGCGCCCCGCCACCACGGTGGCGGGGCCCTCATCCTGCCACGAGCCCCGAGTACGGGCCCGGGTGAAATCGGGTAAGAACCCTGCGGGCGGGCCGGTGAACGGTGATGCTGGGGTCCCCGCCGCCCCCATCTCCCCGCCCCACCACCCGGGTTCCGACCACCGCCGCTTCCCGCGTCGGGCCCCGCACCCTCGAAAGCGAGGCCCGCAGTGCCCCCTGCCCCCTCGGAGCCCGCCCGCCGCGGCGCCGCCCTGGAACTGCTCGTCCACGGCGTCGGCGGCACCACCCCGGAAGCCATGCTGGACGACCCGCGCACCGTCCGGGTCACCGGGGACGAGACCGCCGCGATCTACCGCCGGGCCGCGGACCGCGACGCCGAGCGCGAGCCCGAGCGGTTCGCCGACGGCCCCGTCCCGGAGGCGTACTGCTGGTCCGGCCTCACCTCCGGCAACGGCTCGCGCGCCCTGTGGCTGCTGCTGCTCCCGTTCATGGTGGCCAACCTCGCCCACTGGATGCGCCCGCCCGCCCGGCGGCAGGCCACCGCCGTCCGGCTGTACGGCGTGCTGGTGCGGCTGGTGGCGCTCAGCCTCACCGTGCTGCTCACCGCCGCCGCCTGCGAGGTCGCCCTGGACCTGGTCGCCTGGCAGTGCGCCGGGTCGGCCGCCTGCGCCGGGAGCCGGGCCTGGCTGGGCTTCCTGGCGGCCGACGGCGGCGGCTGGTGGTCCCAGCCGGGGCGCCGACTGGCGCTCGCCGCCGTACTGCCCACCGCGCTGGTGGTACTGCTCTGGTACCTGTCGAACCGCACCTGGAGCGCCTACGAGGCCCAGCGCCCACCGCGCGGCGGCCCGGAGGCCCACGGCATCCGGCCGGACGGCACCGTGCCGGACGGCACCGTGCCGGACGGCACCGGCGCCGAGCCGGTGGAGATCCGGCCGCCGCTGGGCCGCCCCGGGTTCTGGTACGGGCGCCGGCTGGTCGCCCGGCTGCGCGCCGCGCACACCGCGGCCGGGCTGCTCACCGTGGCCGCCGCGCTCACCGGCGCCGCCGCCCGGGAGGACCGGGCCGAAGACGGCGGACTCCTCACCGTGCTCGGCTGGGTGCTGGAGGCGGGCATCGGGCTGGCCGGGGCGCTCGCCGTGTGGACGGTCTGCCGCCGGGGCCGCGGCGAACGCCGCCTGGACACCCGGCTCGACCACGCCCAGGTGACCTGGCTGCCGACCGCCGCCACCGCCCTGCTGCTGCTCTCCGCCGGCTACGCGGCCTGGTCCCGCCCCGGCTGGCGCTCCTGGGGCACCCTGCCCGGGGACGTCACCTTCAGTGTGCTCACCACCGCCCAGGGCGCCCTGGTGCTGGCGATGGCCGCGGTGGCGCTGCGGCTGCACCGCCGCAGCCCCGGGGGCCGCACGGTGCTGTACGGGCTGGGCGGCCCCGCCGTCGCCATGCTGGCCTGCGCCCTGGGCGGGGTGATGACCGGCGGGGTGTCCCAGCGGGTCGCCGACTGGCTGGACGGACCCGCCACCCCCGGCACCGGCCAGGGCCCCATCACCGGGCCGCCGGTGCTGCTCAGCTGGCAGGCCTCGGTCATCCCGGTGCTGCTGGTGCTGCTCCTGGTACCGATGCTGTGGCTGGCCGCCCGTACCGCCGTCCGGGCCCGCCGGCTCGGTCCGGTGGTGGAGGCCGAGTACGAGGGCGAACGGCCCGACCCGGTCCGTACCCGCCGGATCGCCGCCACCCGCGCCCGGGCCCGGCTCACCGACGCCGCGCCCGCCCTGGTCGGCACCGTCTCCGGCGCCACCCTGCTGCTGGGCACCGGGGCGGTCGCCGGGGCCTGGGCCGAAGGGGCCGTACCGGGGCAGGCGTTCGCCGGGGCGCACCCCTTCGTCCGGGCCGCCGCCGAGACCGCGCAGGCCCTCGGCTCCTGGCTGGTCGGCCTCGGCTTCGTCTTGCTGGTCACCTGGGGCCGCCGCGCCTACAAGGACGCCTCCGCCCGGCGCACCATCGGCATCCTCTGGGACGTCGGCACCTTCTGGCCGCGCGCCGCCCATCCGTTCGCCCCGCCCTGCTACGCCGAGCGGGCCGTCCCCGACCTGGCCTGGCGGATGTCCTCGTGGACCGGGCGCACCGGCGGCCGGCTGGTCATCTCCGGCCACTCCCAGGGCAGTGTGCTGGCCGCCGCCGCGGTCTGGCAGCTGCCGGCCGGCACCCGCCGCCGGGTCGCGCTGCTCACCTACGGCTCACCGCTGGAGCGGCTGTACGGGCGGTGGTTCCCCGCCTACTTCGGGCCGGAGCCGCTGGGCGCGCTCCACCGGGAGCTGCACTGCTGGCGCAATCTGTGGCGGCGCACCGACCCGATCGGCGGCCCGGTGAACCTGCCGGCCGAGGGCGGGAAGCCGGAGGTGGACCACCGGGCGCTGCGCGACCCCGTGGTCTACGGCCGCACCCCCGAGCATCCGCTGCCGGAGCCGATCCTGGGCCATGGCGACTACCAGGCCGACCCGGTCTTCGCCAAGGAGCGCACCGTACTGCTCGACCGGCTGCCGCCCGCCCTGCCGCTGCCCGCCCCGCGCACCCCGGACGGCTACGAGGGTCCCGGGGGCTATGCGGAGGAGGGGGAGGCAGGGAGCGCGGGCAGGTCCTCCGGGTAGAGCAGGGTCAGGTCGTCGGTGCTCATCTCGGTGAGCCCGGCGACCCGGCCCGCGTGCCGCTCCACCATGGACTCGAAGGTCTGGCGGGCGGTGCGGCCGTTGCCGAAGGCCGGGCCCTTGGGCAGCTCGGTGAAGTACTTGGCCAGCGCCTCGCCCGTGCCGTCGGCGAGCTCGTACTCGTGCTCCTCGGCCTGCTGCTGCACGATCCGCACCAGCTCCTCGGGGAGGTAGTCGGTGAAGGTGATGGTCCGGGAGAAGCGGGACGCCACCCCGGGGTTGACGGTGAGGAACCGCTCCATCTCGGCGGTGTACCCGGCGACGATCACCACCACCGCCTCCCGGTGGTCCTCCATCAGCTTCACCAGGGTGTCGATGGCCTCCCGGCCGAAGTCCCGGCCCGAGTCCTCCGGGGAGAGCGCGTAGGCCTCGTCGATGAACAGCACCCCGCCGCGCGCCCGGTCGAAGGCCTGCTGGGTGCGGATGGCGGTGGAGCCGATGTGCTCGCCGACCAGGTCGACCCGGGACACCTCCACCAGATGGCCCCGCTCCAGCACCCCGAGCGCGGCCAGGATCTCCCCGTACAGCCGGGCCACCGTGGTCTTGCCGGTGCCGGGGGAGCCGGTGAAGACCAGATGGCGGCGGACCGAGGCGGCCTTCAGCCCGGCTTCCTGCCGCAGCCGGCCCACCTCGATCATGTTGGTGAGGGTGCGCACCTCGCGCTTGACGCTGTCCAGGCCCACCAGGGCGTCCAGTTCGGCCAGCACGTCCTGGGCGGCGCGGACCTCGGCCGGCTCCGGCTCCGCGTCGGTGGTGATGCCCGGGGCGGGGGCGGCCGGCTGGGCGGGGACCCGGGCCGGGGCCACCTCGCCGAGGACTCCGCCCTGGGACGGTACGGCGGCGGGGACCGGCTGGGGGGTGCGGGCGGCGCGGGTGCCGCTCTCGTCCCCGGTGCACTCCTCGGCCATCGGCCCGTCCGCCCCCAGCTCGTAGCCGCCGCGTGCGCAGCGCTCGGTGCGGCAGCGGCGCAGTACCGTGCGGCAGCCGTCCATCACATGGAAGCCGTAGCCGCCACTGCCGGTGACCCGGCAGCCGGTGAAGGTGCCGCGCCCCTCGGCCGAGACGTAGAACCCCGCCTCGGCGGGGGAGCTGACGGTGCACCGCTCGATCGACGGGTCGGCGCCCTTGGTGACGATCACCCCGGTCTGCACCCCGTCGAAGGAGCAGCCGGCCAGGGTGCCGCCGCTGCCGTGGTCGCGGAACCAGGCCCCGGTGGAGGCCTCCCGCACCCTGCAGTCGTCCAGCTCGGCGGTGGCCCCGTCGCTGACCGACACGGCCGTGTTGCGCACCTGGAAGAGGTCGCTGTCCACCACGTCCACGCGGGAGCCGCGGTCCAGTACGAAGAGCGCGTCCGGTACGTCGTGCACCCGGCAGGACTCCAGCACCGCGGTCGCCCCGTCGCTCACCCAGACCGCCGGATAGTCGCCGGAACTGTCGTGGATCTCGCACCGGTTGGCGTCCACCCGGGTCCCCGGGTCCCAGACCGACAGCCCGTTGCGGCCGAACCGGCGGACCGTGGAGCGGGTCAGCGTCAGCACCGAGCGGGAGCGCAGGTCCACCGCGTTCTCCGGCACGTCGTGGATGTCGCAGTCGGAGAGGGTCAGCACCGCGTCGGTGTCCAGCACCACCCCGTCCCCGGTGGTGCGGTGCACCTGGCAGTCGGTCAGATGGGCGGTCGCCCGGGCCGCGATCCGCACCCCGCCGCCCTGGATCTCGTAGATCTCGCAGCCGACCGCCTCAAGGCCGCTGCCCTCGCCGGTCACCGCCAGCCCGGCGCCGGAGGCGTGGTGGATCCGGCAGCGCTCCAGCCGCGGATGCGCCCCGCCGCCCACCACCACCCCGGACTGCCCGGCCGCGACCACCTCGCACTCCTCGAACACCCCGCCCGCGCCGTCCAGTACGCCGATGCCTACGCCCGCCGGGTTGTCCACGGTGCACCGCCGCAGGGTGGGCCGGGCGGCGCCGCGCACCTCCACCCCGGCCGCCGAGCGGGTGGTGATCCGCAGGCCCGTCAGCTCCGGGGTGCCGTCCTCCACCAGCACCGCGGGCGCCGAGCTGTCCTGCCCCTCCACCTGGAGGTCCAGTACGGCGGCGGAGGCGCGGACGGTCAGCGGCACCCCGTCGGCCGGGGCGAGCCGCACCGAGCCGGCCGAGCCGTCGGCGCCCCGCACGGTGACCGCCCGGTCCAGGACCAGGTTCTCCCGGTAGGTGCCGGGGGAGAGGGTGAGCACATCGCCGTCGCCGGCCGCCTCCAGGGCCGCGGCCAGGGAGGCGTACTCGCCCGTGCGGCGCCGCCACCGCGATGCTCCGGTGTGCGTCACCTGGACCGTGCCCTGTGCCATGGTGCTGCTCTGCCCCCACCTCGTCGTGCGTGCGGCCGAAGGGCCGCCTGTGGAACGGTCGGCCCCACCGTAGCGTGCGGGGCGGTCCGGGCGGGCCCGGTCAGCCGTGCGGGCCCCCGCACCGGGGACGGGGGGCGCGATACGGGGACGGGCCCGGTCAACTGCCCGCGCCGGCCCGGCCCCAGTCCGGGCCGGTACCGGCCCACTCGCGGTCCAGCCAGGCGTACCGCCGCCGCACCATCCGCCAGACGACCAGCCGGCGCGCGCCCTCGACCAGTCCGGCCGCCACCAGGGCGGTGCCGATCCCGGCCAGCACGGCCTGCTCCCGTACCCCGTCGGCGTCCAGCGCCCTCGCCACCGGACGCCCCTCGCGGTCGGTCCACAGCGGGAAGGTGTCGCCCTCGTCGCGGGCGTCCGGGCGGGGGGCGGGCAGGGTGCCGGTGATCCTGTCCCCGTCCGGGGCCTTCCAGTACGCCTTCACCGACAGCCGCGGCTGCCGGGCGAGCGGTGCGTCGGGGTCCCCGGCCGAGGCCTCGCCGGGGCCGGAGCCCAGGACATGGGCGGTGGTGAGATGGTGGTGCTGGTGCTGGAGCCGCGCCGTCTCGGCGAGCGAGGCACCGGTGAGGGTCCCGGCCGCCCATCCGGCGGCGGGGGCGGCGAAGACGATCAGCAGCAGGGCGGCCAGCGCCACCCACGCCTCGGCGAGATCCGTCGGCCGGCGCAGGGGATTGTGCCGCCAGCGCCGTAGTCCGACCATCGCACGCACAGGCCCGCACCCCCTTCCCTGTACGCCGTACCCGCGGGCCGGGCCCGGGTTCCCGGGAGCGCCCGGACCATGCGGCGATCCCGGCGGCCGGGCCGCCCGAAGCGATGATCGTATCCCGGGGCGGTCGGGGCCGTGGGGCCGGGACGGTCAGGGGGAGGGGTGCGGCCGGGGGTTTGACTCGGGCCCGGGAGGTACGGCGGCGCGGTGCGGCCCCGCTGCCGGGCCGTACCGCGCCGCCGGTGCCTCGCGCTCCGTGTCCGATCAGTACCCGCCGGCCTGCTGCGGCCGCTGGTACGGGTCGTAGTAGCCGCCCTGCGCCGGTGCCGCCATCGGGCGGGCGGTCGCCGCCGGGCGCATCGCCTCGTAGCCGGTCGGCGCCGGCCGGGACTGCTGGGGCGCCTGCGGATAGCCGTAGCCGCGCGGGGCGGTCTGCTGCTGCGGGATGTACGGCGCCGGCATCTGGCTCAGCGGCGCGGGCTGCGGGGCGGACATCGGCTGGGGATAGCCGTACGAACCGCCGTAGGAGCCCTGCCCGGAGTAGCCGGCCGCCGAGGGGAGGGCGGGCAGCGCGGAGGGCAGTGCCGGCAGATGGGACGCCGCGGTGTCATAGGCGGCGGGCACTCGGATCGGGGCGATCTGAGGCGTGCCCCGCTCCGCGACCAGGGAGTCGTAGATCGGGGTGTCCGGGAACGGCGGCGCGCTGTAGTACGCGCCACCGTAGGAGGCACGGGGGGAGGTCATGGCTCATAAGGTAAGCCCACCGCGCGCCGGTTGGGGAGGCCGGTTTGCGGGTTCTTTTCGGCGGATCCGGTGAGGGCGGTCCGCCAATGCGAGCGAACACGGGAAAAACGGTCACCGTCCGTGTAAAGGCCAGGCGGCGCAGGGGTTACCGGTGGGTCCTCCGGTGGGATCGGGCCGGTACCGGATCCTTCGGCGGAGCACCGGAAACGGAAATGGCGGCCCGCCCGTACGCCTCGGTGAGCGGCGTAAGCGCACGATAAGGAACCGGCGGGGAACCGGGAAGATCGGAAACAGTGCCGATGATCTTCTCGGGTTCGGGCGGGGAAGTCATGGCGGGAATTGGCGTGGACTTAGCGCGCCGCCGTCCGCCCCGGTCGCGGCGGGCGCGCGGAATTGGCCGCGCGTTGGTGCCGACTTCCTTTTTCCGCCGCCGGTATGACCCTCCGTCAGGCCGGGAGCGGGCGTCCGGAACGGGTCCGTCCGCCTCTTATCGTACCGCCGCGGCGGTGTCCCCCTTCCGGCGGTGGTCGTCAGGCGGCGCGAGGGGGATCGAGGCGGGGGTGGTCGTCAGGCGGTGCGGGTGGGATCCGGTCGGCGGTGGTCGTCAGGCGGTGCGGGTGGGGTCGGGCCGGGGGTAGGTGCGGCCCTTCCACTGCGCGCCCCGGCCCCGATAGTGGCGCACCGCCGAGTCCACCGTCATGGCGAGATAGAGCGCCGCGGTGAACGGCAGCGCGGGCGCCTGCCAGAGCGACTGCCGGTAGTAGCGCAGCATCGGCACATACGAGCCGGCCATCGCCGCCCAGGCCGCCGCGCCCAACGCCCCGGCCGCCGCGTCCCCGGTGAGCAGCCCCGCGCAGACCGCGGCCGGCGGCGCCAGGAACACCACCCCCAGGCCCGCCACCGCCACGGCCAGCACCAGCGGGTTGTGCCACAGCTGGGCGTACGCGCAGCGCGCCACCATCAGCCACAGCTCCGTCAGCCCCGGGTACGGCCGGACGCTGTCCACCCGGTCCGCCAGCCCCAGCCAGAGCCGCCCTCCGCTCCGGCGCACCGCCCGGGCCAGTGACACATCGTCGATCACGGCCTGCCGGTAGGAGTCCGGCACCCCGGCCCGTACCGCCGCCTCGGTCCGCAGCAGTACGCAGCCGCCGGCCGCCGCGGCCGTCCGCGCCATGGGCCGGTTGACCCGGCGGAACGGGTAGAGCATCGCGAAGAAGTAGACGAACGCCGGCACGATGTGCCGCTCCCAGCCGTTCGCCGTCCGCAGCCGGGCCATCTGCGAGACCAGGTCCAGCCGGCCGCCGACCGCGGCCGCCACCAGGTGCCGCACCCCGTCCGGCTCATGGGCGATGTCGGCGTCGGTCAGCAGCAGGTACTCCGCCGCGTCCTCGCCGCCCTCGTGCCCGGCGCGGGCCAGGGCGATGCCGTGCCGTACCGCCCACAGCTTGCCGGTCCAGCCCGGCGCGGGCGGGCCGGGGGAGGAGACGGTGACCGGCCGACCGCCGTGCCGGGCGGCCAGCTCCCGGGCCAGCTCGCCGGTGCCGTCCGTACTGCCGTCGTCCACCAGGAACACCTCCAGCGGACCGGGGTAGTCCTGGGTCAGCAGCGAGGGCAGGCTGCGCGGCAGCACCAAAGCCTCGTCCCGGGCCGGCACCACCACCGCCACCGACGGCCAGCGGTCCGGCTCGACCGGCTTCTCCAAAGGGGCCGGCAGCCGCTGGTCGGTGCGCCAGAAGAAGCCGTGCCCCAGCAGCAGGTAGCCCCAGGCCGCCACCGAAGCCAGGGCGATCCACGCAATGGTGCTCATTCGCCGCAGTCTGCCCCACAACGGAGGGAACACCAGGCCCGTCGGCTAGGGTGACCGGGTGAAGATCGCGCTCATCGACTCCGGACTCGGCCTGCTCCCGGCGGCGGCCGCGGTGCGCCGACTGCGGCCGGACGCCGAGCTGGTCCTCTCCTCCGACCCCGACGGGGTGCCCTGGGGACCGCGTACGCCCGAGGACATCACCGCGCACGCCCTCGCCACCGCCCGGGCCGCCGCGGCCCACCGCCCCGACGCCCTGGTCATCGCCTGCAACACCGCCTCGGTGCACGCCCTGACCGCGCTCCGCGCCGAACTGGAACCCGCGATCCCGGTCATCGGCACCGTCCCGGCCGTCAAGCCGGCCGCCGCGGCGGGCGGCGCGGTCGCCATCTGGGCCACCCCGGCCACCACCGGCAGCCCCTACCAGCGCCGGCTGATCGCGGACTTCGCCGGCACCGCCCGGGTCACCGAGGTGCCCTGCCCGGGCCTCGCCGACGCCGTCCAGTGGGCCGACGAGGACGCCGTCAACCGGGCGATCGCCGCGGCCGCCGCGCTCACCCCGGACGACGTCTCCGCGGTCGTCCTCGGCTGCACCCACTACGAGCTGGTCGCCGAACGCATCCGGGCCGCGGTCCAGACCGCGGCCCGCCCCGCCGGGCTGCCGCCGGTCCGGCTGCACGGCTCCGCCGGGGCCGTCGCCGCCCAGACCCTGCGCCGCCTCGACACCGACCCGGCCCCCTCCGCCACACCGGCCAGCGCCCTCGCGGTACTGCTCAGTGGCCGCCCCGGCACGCTCCCCCCGGCCGCCCTGGCCTACGCCGAGGGCCGCCTGCTCGCCGCCACCGCGCCCGCGACCTGACCCCGGGCCGGGCGGGACCACGGTGGCCGGCGCCCTGTGCGCCCCGCCCACCTGGCACGACGGCCGTACAGGGCGCCGCCGTACACTCCGGACCGTGAGCGCCACCATGACCGTCCCCGACGCCCAGCCGCCCGCCCCCGCCTCCGGTGGTGAACGGCGGGCCCGGTGGCTGCGGCGGCTGGGCAGGCCCGCGGCGGCTGCCCTCGCCGGGGTCCTGCTCTTCCTCAGCTTCCCGCCGCGCCCCCTGTGGTGGCTCGCGATTCCCGCCTTCGCGCTGCTCGGCTGGGTGCTGCGCGGGCGCCGGCTGCGCGCCGGGTTCGGGCTCGGCTATCTCGCCGGGCTGGGGTTCCTGGCGCCGCTGCTGGTGTGGACCGGCGAGGAGGTCGGCCCGGGGCCCTGGCTGGCGCTGGTCGCCGCCGAGGCGCTGTTCGTCGGGGCCACCGGGCTGCTCACCGCCGCCGTCTCCCGGCTGCCCGCCTGGCCGGTGTTCGCCGCGGCGGTCTGGGTGGCGGGCGAGGCGGGCCGCGCCCGGGTGCCGTTCGGCGGCTTCCCCTGGGGCAAGATCGCCTTCGGTCAGGCCGACGGCTTCCTGCTGCCGCTCGCCGCGGTGGGGGGTACGCCGGTGCTCGGCTTCGCCGTCGCGCTGTGCGGCTACGGATTGTACGAGGCGGTGCGCCTGGGGCTGGCCGCCCGCCGCGCCGGCGCCCTGCCGCGCGGACCGCTCGCCGCCGCGGCCCTCGCCCTGCTCGCCCCCTTCGCCGGCGCGGCGGCCGCGCTGCCGCTGGTCTCGGACGCCCCCGAGGAGGGCACCGCCACCGTCGCCGCCATCCAGGGCAACGTGCCCCGGCTCGGCCTGGACTTCAACGCGCAGCGCCGCGCGGTGCTGGACAACCACGCCGACCGCACCCGGCAGCTCGCCGCCGACGTGGCCGCCGGCAAGGAGAAGAAGCCCGACTTCGTGCTGTGGCCGGAGAACTCCTCCGACCTCGACCCCTACCGCAACCCGGACGCCCGCGAGGTCATCGACGGCGCGGTCCGGGCCATCGGGGTGCCCACGGTGATCGGCGCCGTCCTCACCCCGGACACCGGCAAGCTGCGCAACACCCTCATCCAGTGGGACCCCGAGCGCGGCCCGGTCGCCACCTACGACAAGCGCCATGTGCAGCCGTTCGGCGAGTACATCCCGATGCGCTCCCTGGTGCGGGTCTTCAACAAGGACGTGGACCGGGTCAGCCGGGACTTCGGACCGGGCAGCGCGGTCGGCGTCTTCGACCTGGCCGGCACCCGGGTCGGGCTGGTCACCTGCTACGAGGCGGCCTTCGACTGGGCCGCCCGGGACACCGTCACCGACGGCGCCCGGCTGATCTCGGTGCCCAGCAACAACGCCACCTTCGGCCGCAGCGAGATGACCTACCAGCAGCTCGCCATGTCCCGGGTGCGGGCGGTCGAGCACAGCCGCGCCGTGGTGGTCCCGGTGACCAGCGGGGTCAGCGCGATCATCCGCCCGGACGGCACCGTGGTGGAGCAGACCCGGATGTTCACCCCCGACGCCCTGGTGGACGAGGTCCCGCTGCGCTCCTCGCTCACCCCGGCCACCCGCATGGGCGTGCTGCCGGAGTGCCTGCTGCTGGGCGTGGCCGCGGCCGGTCTGGTCTGGGCCGTCGCGCTCAGGGTCCGGCGGCGGGGTGCCGCGGCCTGATGCCCACCGCGGTGGTGAGGGTCGGCGAGGCCCCCTCGTACCGCGCCCGCGGGGTGCCCGAGCCGTCGGCGGGGACGGCGAACACCTCCGGGCCGTCCGGGCCGGGCTTCGCGTAGCCGACGGTCCGCTCGTCCAGCCAGGACGCCTGGTCGTCGATGTCCGCGGTCTCGGCCAGGGGGACGTCCGAGCCCCGGCGGAGATCCAGGACGTGCAGCCGCCAGCGGGCGCCGACCCGTTTCTTGTACGCGATCCGGGTGCCGTCCGGGGAGAGTGAGGGGCACTCGACGTTGCGGCGCAGCGCGGTGAGCCGGCGGGTGCGCAGATCGCCGCGCACCAGCCAGGTGGTGCCGTCGGCGGCCATGGTCGCGTAGAAGGTGCGGTCGTCTGCGGCGAAGGTCACCCCCCAGAAGTTGACGCTCTCCCGGTGGAACGGCCGGCCGTCCACGGTGACCGCGTAGTCCTCCAGCGAACCGTGGTGGTCCCCGGTCCGCAGGTCGTAGACGCCCGCCGTGGTGGAGAACTGCCCGGACTGCGCGTACGAGTCGCCGCTGCGGAAGACCGTCCAGGCGACCCACCGGCCCGAGGGGGACACCCGGGTGCGGCTCGGTTCGCCCCACACCGGCAGGGTGAGCACCGGACGGTCCTTCCCGGAGCGGTAGACGCGCAGTTCGGTGGCCATGGGCCCGGGCAGCGCGCGCAGACAGGTCAGCACACCGGCCGCGGTGGCGGCCCGCTGGCAGACCGGTCCGCTGCCCAGCACCCGGCCGGTACGGTCGAGCTGGCGTACCCGGTGGCCCGGGCCGGCCACCAGCAGGACCGTGCCGGGCCGTTCCAGCCGCAGCGGCCCGGCGCTCTCGGCGGCGGGTTGCCGCCGCCAGGCCACCGCCCCGACCGCGGCCGCCAGCAGGGCGGCGATCAGCACGGCCCCGGTGATCCGGCGCGACCGCTCGGTGGGGCGGCGGCCCTCCGCGCTCGCCACTACGGACTCCGTTTCGGTCATGGCGTGGTCCTCCTCGGTCCCAGGCGCGCCGACACCGCGATGGCGGTGGCGAGCAGCGCGGCGTAGAGCGTGAAGGCCGGTCCCAGGCCCACCACGGCGCACAGGCCCCCGAAGGCCACCGCGCCGCCCGCCCGGGCCAGGGCCTGCGCGGTCTGGACGGCGGCCAGTCCGGTCGCCCGCGCCCCGGCGGGGATCGACGGGGCGACATGGGCCATCAGCACCCCGTCGGTGGCGGCGTAGAACAGCCCGTGCAGAGCGAGAGCCAGCACCGGCAGGAGCCAGCCCACCGGTGCCGCCGGCATCAGCAGATACGCGGCCAGCAGCACCCCATGGCCGCCGAGGAAGAGCCGCCAGCGGCCGACCCGGTCCGCCAGCCGGCCGAGCGGGGCGGCGGCCGCCATGAAGACCAGGGCGGTGCCCAGCGGGAGCAGCGGCAGGGCCCGCACCGGGAGTTCGGCGCGCTGCTGCACGGCCAGGAAGAAGAACATGTCGCCCACGGTGACCAGGCCGAGCAGCCCGGCGGCCAGCACGCAGCGGCGGACCTCCGGTGACAGGGCCGCCGCGAGCAGTTTCACGCGAGGCGGGGTGGCCCCGGCGGGGGCGGCGGGGGCCGGGGTGCCGGGCCGCGGGTCCGGTCGTACGAAGCAGACCAGGACCACCACTCCGGAGGCGGCCAGGCAGAAGCTGACCAGGAAGGCGGTGTCGTAGCCGCCCGGCACCGCCAGCAGGACCGCGAACGCCAGCAGCGGACCGAGCAGCGCGCCGCAGGTGTCCATCGCCCGGTGCGCGCCGAAGGCCCGGCCCAGCGCGCCGTCCGGGACGGCGGCGGCGATCATGGCGTCCCGGGGGCCGGTCCTGATGCCCTTGCCGGTGCGGTCCGCCGCCACCAGGGCGCCGATGGCGCTCGCCGAGGTGCCCGCGGCGGGCAGCGCGAGCTTGGTCAGCGCCGACAGGCCGTAGCCGGTGACGGCCAGGGCCTTGGGCCGGCCGAGCCGGTCGGCGGCCCAGCCGCCCAGCAGCCGGAACAGCGCGGTGGCGCCGGTGTAGAGGCCGTCCAGGGCGCCGAGGCGCAGATAGCCGATGCCCAGCCCGTACATCAGGTACAGCGGCAGCATCGCCGTCACCAGTTCCGCCGAGGCGTCGGTGAGCAGGCTGACCGCTCCCAGGGCCAGCACCGTCCCGGGGATCCGGCGACCCGGTCCCGCCCCGCCGCCCCGGCCGCCGGAGCGGCCGGGACGGCGGGTGCGGTGGGTGTCGGCGGCCCGGGTGTGCGAGAGGTACATCACCACGACCCTCCTCGGGCGTCCGCGATCAGGAGGCGGCGGTCGGGACCCACCGCTGGCTGGCCCGCCCGTCGCAGCCGTTCTGCACGATCCGGGCCCCCCGGGTGGTGGAACTCCCGGCGACGTCCAAGCACTTGCCGCTGTGGACGGCGGTCAGCCGGAAGGCGGTGCCGTCCGCCGTGACCTGCCATCGCTGCCCTGGTTCCTCCGAGCAGGTCGTGTGCACGGCGGCGGCCCCGTCCGCGGTGGAGGCCTCGGCCACGGCCACGCAGCGCCCGCTGGACTTGATCTTCATCTGGTAGCCGCTCTTGGCGTCGCCGGTCAGGGTGAAGCGCTGGTTGGTGTAGTTGCCGCCGTCCCACTGGACCAGATGGTCCCCGCTGGTCGGCTTGTCCAGCGCCAGCCCGGAGTTGACGTTGTCGATCTTGTAGGTGCGGCCGGAGACGATCGGCCCCGGGGTGGGGGTCGGAGTCGGGGTCGGGGTGGGAGTCGGCGTGGGGGTGGGGCCGGGGCCGCCGTCGCCCTTGGCGTGGCAGGTGCCGGTGACCGAGTCGGTGAACGTCCGCCCGGCGACCGGCTTGAAGGCGAAGGAGTAGCCGGTGGAGGACAGGTCGAACCGGCCGATGCCGAAGGTCTTGTTGTCGAACTTCTCCGAAGTGGCCGAGGACTTGCCGGTGCTGGAGTAGAGGGCGCGCCCGCCGGTGCCGATGACGAACGGGCGGATGCCGTTGGCGGTGTCCTTGCGGCCGTCGGCCATCGACGGGGCGAAGCGCTCGTAGTGGTGGTCGTGGCCGGTGACGACCACATCGGCCTTGTAGTCGGTCAGGGCCTTGTAGAGCGGGGAGGTGCCGCTGCTGTCGCCGTGGTCGCCGGAGGAGAACCGGGCGTGGTGCCAGTACGCCAGGGTGCACGGCTTTCCGCTGGCCGCGAGGTCGGCCCGCAGCCACTTCTCCTGGGTGCTGCCGGCGCTCATCGAGATGTTGGAGTTCAGCGCCACCAGGTGCCAGTCGCCCACGTCGAAGCTGTAGTACCCCTTGCCCTTGCCGCCGGTCTCGACGTTCTTGCCGCCGTAGTAGTCGAAGTACCCGGAGGCGCCGCTGGTCTTGTACTCGTGGTTGCCGGGCGTGGGGCGGACCAGGGAGTTGAAGCGGCCCCAGTAGCGGTCGTAACTCCCGTTGAACTCCGACAGCTTGCCCGACTCGTAGGCGTTGTCACCGGCCGTGATCACGGCGGCGGGCGCCATGGCGGCCACCACCTCGGCCGTCTGGTTGCAGGCGGTCCCGCAGATGTCGCCGGCCGCCGCCAGGGTCACCGTGTCGGCGGCGAGCGGCCGTTCGCCCGCCTGGTACGCGTCGATGGCGAAGTGGCTGCCCGGTGCGGTGAGCGCGGGCTCGACGGTGACGCACTCGCCCTCGAAGGCGCGGGTGTGGAAGGCCCTTCCCGCCCCGGTCCCGGCCGTGAGGGTCTGCTCGCCGCCGCGGGACCCCCGGAGGGTGACGGTGTCCGTGCCGCGCAGGTCGAGCGCGTCGAACCGGACCCGCAGCCAGCGCGCACCGCCGTCGCAGATCCGGCGGGCGCCGAGGGCCTGCCGGTCACCGGTGCGGCCGGCCACCTCCGTACGGCTGAAGTGAGCCGCCTGTTGCTTCAGTTGGGGCACCTCGGCGGTCGCGGAGCCGGACAGCGCCGCCGGGGCGGGTGCGCCGGACGCGGTGTCGCGGGCGGTCAGGGAGTGGGCGGCGGTCAGTCCACCGCCGGTCAGGACGAGGGCCGTGGCCGCGGCGAGCAGATACCGCGCCGAGGACGGCGGACGTGATCGGGAAGTGCCCATGCTGAGACCTCCGTGGGGGGTGGGGGACGGGGACGCCGCCGCCACCCGCCGGGCGTGCACCTTCCGGGCCGGGGCGCGGCCATGGCGGGGAACGTACTGCTCCGGTCACCGCCCTGACAGTGCGGAGCGGCGGGGGAGCGGCAACTCTCCGGACAGCCGGTCCGCGCCGAACTCCCTGACCCTCCGCGGGAGTGGTCGGCCAGGGGCTCCGGGACGCCGGGTCCGCCCAGGTGGGAGGGGGGTCCGGGGGCCCGGCCTGGGACGCTCGCGCGCTCCGGCCGCCGAGAGGGGCGCGGCCGACCGGCCGTACGGCGCCGGACATCCAGAGAATTGCGGCGGGCGGTTCGGTGGAGGCACGACCGGTCCGCCGGGGAGCGGGAGGGGTGAGCGAAGGGCGCCGGCGTGGGGGCGTCGGTAGGTGACACCCCGGGGCGCCGACGAGGGTGGGCGAGGGCGGGCGTGCTGGTGGGGCCCGGCGGTGGGTACGGGGTGTGCGGGGCGGCTCAGCCCCACTGCCACCGGATGCCGTGGATGCCCGGGACCGGTGAGGCGGCGACATGCTGGACGACACCCGAGGAGCCGGGATACAGCTCGTACGTCTCCTCCCGCGAGGCCGACACCTTGGCGCGGTGGAAGTACAGCACCCGGGCCGGCAGCGCGGCCGGGTCGAAGACGACCTCCTGCACCAGCTCTGGTGGGCTGGTGCGGACCCGCAGATCCGCGACGGTGGACCGGACGCCCGGCGGGAAGCGGACCGTGTGAGCCACGCGGACGCACTGGCCCGCCCGCAACTCCCGGTCCAGCAGCAGTTCATAGGCCATGAACCCGCTGTCCGGGTCGAACCGCTGCCGACCGGGGCGGCACGCATGGGTGTCGGTCACCCGTGGACTGGAGCGCAGCTCCGGCTCGTGCAGGGCGACCACCACCCGCCGTACGCCGTCCCGGGTGGCGCGCAGGGTCCGGTGCCGGACGATCCCCGCGTGGCACCGCTCGGCGTCCACCAGGGCCGCGTGGTACGCGCTGAGCGGCACGAAGGCGTGCAGATCGAGCGGGGTGGCGTCGATCATGGCCAGCACCGCCACGAACGCGGCGGGGTGGTCCCAGACCTGCTTGGTGCTCAGGGAGCCCGGGCTCTGGCGCAGATGCGGGCCCCGGGGCCGCGGCGGTCCGATGAGCGCCAGCAGCGACCCGGTCGGCAGCCCGAGGATCTCCTCCAGCGCCACCACCGCCTGCAGCGACTCCGGCCGCTCCGGCTGGTTCTCGCCGCGCTGCCAGTAGCTGAGTGCCGTGGTGCTGACCCGCACCCCCCGCTGCTGGAGCCGGTAGCGGAGGCGCTCCAGGGTCAGTCCGCTGTTCCGGATCGCCAGGGACAGCGCCTGGCTGAACGGCCCGTCGCCGAAGGCCCGTAGCCACTCCTCGCCGCCCGGCGGGCGGATGACCGCGCCGCGTCCCGCCGGCCCGTCCGGACCCGGTCTCGTCGTGTCGCGCACGGCGCCTCCCGCTGACCCGAAGGACTGTGGTGGATCGCCCGGCCCCTGTCAATGGTGGCCCGCCCCGCCGGCTGTCGCGGCGAGGCCCCTAGGGTGGCCGGTATGGCGATTCCCGACTTCCTCCGCGAGATCCGGACCACCCTCGGGCACCAGCTGCTCTTCCTGCCCGGGGTCTCGGCCGTGGTGCTGGACGACGGGGGCCGGGTGCTGCTGGGGCGGCGGTCGGACACCGGCCGCTGGTCGATCATCGGCGGCATCCCGGAGCCGGGGGAGCAGCCCGCCGAGGCGATCGTGCGCGAGGTGTACGAGGAGACCGCCGTCGACTGCGTCGCCGAGCGGGTGGTCCTGGTGCAGACCCTGGACCCGGTCACCTATCCGGGCGGCGACCGGTGCCAGTACCTGGACATCTGCTTCCGCTGCCGGGCCACCGGCGGCGAGGCCCGGGTCAACGACGACGAGTCGCTGGAGGTCGGCTGGTTCCGGCCGGACGCCCTGCCGCCGATGCGGGAGTACGAGACCTTCCGGATCAAGCAGGCGCTCGCCGACGCCCCGACCTGGTTCGAGAGCCCTTCCTGAGTCCTGATCCAGAGCCCCGCTCGGCGCCTACTCGGCGGTGCCGGCCCGCGGGCGGGCCCGCAGGTGGGCACGCTCGCCCTGGCGGCCGAACAGGCTGAGGAACTCCACCGGTTTGGCGTCCGCCGAGCCGAACCAGTGCGGCACCCGGCAGTCGAACTCGGCGGCCTCCCCGGGGGTCAGCACCAGGTCGTGCTCGCCGAGGATCACCCGCAGCCGCCCGTCGAGCACATACATCCACTCGTAGCCGTCATGGGTCTTCGGCTCGCGCTCCTCCTCCGCGGTCCGGCCGGGCAGGATCAGCTTGTACGCCTGGATGCCGCCGGGGCGCCGGGTCAGCGGGACCATGGTGCGGCCGTGCTGGGTCACCGGGCGCATATGGATCCGCGGGTCCCCGGTCGGCGGGGCGCCGACCAGCTCGTCCAGCGTCACCCCGTGCGCGCGGGCCAGCGGCAGCAGCAGCTCCAGGGTGGGCCGGCGGTCCCCGGACTCCAGCCGGGACAGGGTGCTCACCGAGATGCCGGTCGCCTCCGACAGGGCGGCCAGGGTGCTCTCCCGGCGCTTGCGCAGCGCGCGGAGCCGGGGCCCCACCAACTCCAGGGTCTGGTCCGGTTCGATGTCCATGCCCACCAGCTTGCCACTTCGGCAACGCACTTTGCCAGGGGGTGGACGGACGGGGCACGGTCGGAGCCGGAGGTGGTCATGGTGACCGACGAGACGAACGGCATCAGCGGTGCGTACGACGTGGTGGTGGTCGGTGGCGGTGCCGCCGGACTGAGCGGGGCGCTTACTCTGGCCCGCGCCCGGCGCTCGGTCCTGGTGGTCGACGCGGGCGAGCCGCGCAACGCCCCGGCGACCGGGGTGCACGGGCTGCTGGCGCTGGACGGGGTACCCCCGGCCGAGCTGCTGGCGCGCGGCCGCGAGGAGGTGCGCGGCTACGGCGGCCGGGTGGTGCGCGCAGAGGTGAGCGGCGCGGTACGGGACGGGGACGGGTTCACCGTCTCGCTGGCCGGCGGCGGGAGCGTCCGGGCCCGCCGGCTGCTGGTGACCGCCGGGCTGGTGGACCGGCTGCCCCCGGTGCCGGGGCTGCGGGAGCGGTGGGGCCGGGATGTGCTGCACTGCCCGTACTGCCACGGCTGGGAGATCCGGGACCGGGCCGTCGGCGTGCTCGCCACCGGGCCGAACTCCCCGCACCAGGCGCTGCTGTTCCGGCAGTGGACCGCGGATGTGGTGTACCTCGCCCATGACACGGTGCCGCCCGCCGGTGAGGAGGCCGAGCGGCTGGCCGCGCGGGAGATCACCGTGGTCACCGGCGAGGTGGCGGCCGTGGAGAGCGCCGGGGACCGGCTGACCGGGGTACGGCTCGCCGACGGCACGGTGGTGGCCCGCCAGGCGCTCGCGGTGGCCACCCGGATGGAGGCCCGGGCCGGGTTCCTCGCCGGTCTCGGGCTGCGGACGGTGGAGCACCCGGCCGGGTTCGGCGAGCACCTGGTGACCGACCCGACCGGCCGCACCGAGGTGCCCGGGGTGTGGGCGGCCGGCAATGTCACGGACCTGTCCGCCCAGGTCGGCGCCGCCGCCTCGGCCGCCGCCTTCGCGGCCGCCCAGCTCAACTTCGACCTGGTGACCGAGGAGACGGACCGGGCCCTCGCCGCGCATCGCGCCGCGGCACCGGTGTGAGCCGTACGGCCGCTCCCGGTAACCCGGGCGGCCGGGTCAGGGCAGGCGGGTGCGGAGCAGGCGGTGGAGGGCCCAGCGGGCGGGGAGGGCGTAGGCGGCGAGGGCCGGGGCGGGGCCGGTCAGCCGCAGCACCGTCCGCGTACCGCCGCCCGGCCCCGGGCGGACCTCGTGGCGCAGGCGCAGGCGGACCGGGCCCAGCCGTACCCGCCAGCTCCAGGACCGGTCCGCCTCGTCCACCGACTCCACGGTGAAGGCGGCCCGGATCCCGAGCCAGGACACCACCTCGCCGCGCAGCCCGGGCCGGATCCGCTCCGCGTCCGTGCGCACCGCCCTGATCTGCGGCGACCAGCAGGACCACAGCCTCGGCGCGGTGTAGCGCCGCCACACCTCGCCGGGCGGGGCCGGGCCGGTCGCGTGGAGCGTCAGCGACGCCACCGGCCGGCTCCGCACCGCCGAGCGCTCATCCGGTGGTCCCCTGCAGGAACTCGACCAGCGCCTTGCCGGGGCGCAGGGCCACCGCGCCGTCCTCCGCGTGGAAGTCGCCGAACCCCAGCAGGGCCACCGTCCGGCCCGCCCGGATGGCCTCGGCGATCGACCCGGAGTGCTCCACGGTGCCGAACAGCGCGTCGATCACCCGCCCCACCTCCTCCGGCCCGAGGCCGCCACCGTCCTCCGCGGCCTTGCGGACCGTGGCCTCGATCAGCCCGGACCTGTCCATGGCTCACCCGTCCCTCACTGCGTCGTCCCGCCCGTCCCGTTCCCGGCCATCGTGGCACCGGCCGCCCGGGCCCGCCCGCAGCCCTACGCCGCCCGGTGGACGGCCGGCGCCCTTCGCCGGACGGTCGCCCGAGTTGCGGTGGCCGGGCGGCGCCTCAGGATGGGCGGCGGCGCGGTCGGGCCGGGTGAGGAAGGTCCGGGCGGCGCCCGACGGGAAGGACGGACGCTGTGCCGATCTGTACGACACGTGACGGGGTGGACCTCTTCTACCAGGACTGGGGGCGGGGGCGGCCGGTGGTCTTCATCCACGGCTGGCCGCTCAACGGCGACGCCTGGCAGGACCAGATGAAGGCGGTCGCGGACGCCGGCTACCGCGCGGTGGCCCACGACCGCCGGGGCCACGGCCGCTCCGCCCCGGTGTTCGACGGCTACGACTTCGACACCTTCGCCGACGACCTCAACGACCTGCTCACCGCGCTCGACCTGCGGGACGCCACCCTGGTGGGCCACTCGATGGGCGGCGGCGAACTGGCCCGCTACATCGGCCGGCACGGCACCGGACGGGTCCGCTCCGCCGTGCTGCTGTCGGCGATC
This sequence comes from Streptomyces sp. NPDC046887, assembly GCF_040644755.1. Classification (NCBI taxonomy): domain Bacteria; kingdom Bacillati; phylum Actinomycetota; class Actinomycetes; order Kitasatosporales; family Streptomycetaceae; genus Streptomyces; species Streptomyces sp. NPDC046887. The sequence goes on along the minus strand of NZ_JBEYXH010000023.1, from coordinate 65,035 downwards.
CCCCCGCTGATGCTCCAGGGCCCGGACAACCCGGAGGGCGTACCGGAGGAGGTCTTCGACGGGCTGCGGAAGGGCATCCTGGACGAGCGCTCGCAGTTCTGGCGGGAGACCGCGGTCGGTTTCCTGAGCGCGAACCGCGAGGGCACCAGGGCGACCCAGGGCAACCAGGACGCGTTCTGGTACATGGCCATGGCGCAGCGGATCGAGGGCGGGGTGCGCTGTGTGGACGCCTTCGCCTACACCGACTTCCACGCCGACCTGGCGGCGTTCGACGTGCCCACCCTGGTGGTGCACGGCGACGACGACCAGATCGTGCCGATCGACGCCACCGGCCGCAAGGCCGCCGAACTGATCGCGGACGCCACCCTGAAGGTCTACGAGGGCGGCTCGCACGGCATCGCGATGGTGCCCGGCGACAAGGCGCGGTTCAACGCCGATCTGCTGGAGTTCCTCGGCCGGTGATCCCGCCGATCGGACGCCTGCCGGAGGCGGTCGCGGTGCGGTCCGGCGCGTCCCCCGCGCGGGTCGGACCGCACCGCGACCGGGTCAGCCGGCCGCCCCCGCCCCCACCGGGCCGTCGAGCGGGGCGGCGAGGACGTCGGTGATCCGGATGAACCCGTCCGCCCCGTGGCCGAGCCCGATGGCCCGGCGCGCCATCCCCTCCGCCGCGCGCATCACCCCGCTGTCGATGCCGCGCGCCTCGGCGGTGTGGACGATATGCGCCATGGAGGAGACCGCGGAGGTCAGCGGGTTGCCCTCGCCGGCGAACCGGCCCTCGTCCAGCTCGGCCGCGGTCTCCTCGAACAGCGGCGGCAGGATGGCGGCGATGCCCTGGGCGAAGGGCGCGAGTTCACGGGCGCCCACCCCCTCCGCCCGGGCCAGCGCCAGCGCGTGGGTCCACCCGGCCATCGCGGTCCAGAAGACGTCCAGCAGCGCCAGGTCGTACGCCGCCGCCCGGCCGATGTCCTCGCCGAGGTGGGTGTGGGCGCCGCCCAGCGCCGCCAGTACCGGCCGGTGCTCCTCGTAGAGGTCCTCGGGCCCGCTGTGCAGGAAGACGGCGTGCCCGGTGCCGATGGTGGTGGTCGGCGTCATGATGGCCCCGTCCAGGTAGCGGACGCCGTGCGCGGCCGCCCAGCCGGCGGTCTCCCGCGCCCGGTCCGGGGTGTCGGCGGTGAGGTTGACCACGGTGCGCCCCGTGAGCGCCGCCGCGACCTCCTCGGACCGCAGCACCGCGTCCGCCGCGTCGTAATTGACCACGCAGACCACGGTCAGCGGGCTCGCGGCGACCGCCTCGGCGGCGGTTGCCGCCCCGGTGGCGCCGCGCTCCAGCAGCTCCCGGTCCCGGCCGGGCGTACGGTTCCAGACCGTGGTGCGCACCCCGGCCGCCAGGAAGGCGCCGGCCAGCGCCCGGCCCATCGGGCCGAGCCCGAGCACGGTGACGGAGGGGGAGGAGTGGGGGGTGCCGGGCAGTGACATGCTGGGGAGCTCCTAGCTGAACGGGTACGAGTACGCGTGGGTACGACGAAGGGGGCGCGTGATGACACGGAGCCGTGCCGAGGATCCGGACGTCTGCGGAGTGACGGCGGCGATCGCCGTGATCGACGGCAAGTGGAAGACGGCCCTGCTGTGGCTGCTGGAATCCGGTCCGCGACGCCCGGGGCAACTGCGCCGGGAACTGCCCGGGCTCAGTGAGAAGGTGCTGACCGCCACACTCCGCGAGATGGCGGGGGACGGCCTGGTCGAGCGGGAGGTGCACGATGTGCTGCCGCCGAAGACGGTCTACTCGCTCACGCCGTTCGGCCGTGAGCTGAGCGAGGCGCTCGCCCCGCTCTCCGACTGGGGGCACCGCCGGCTGGAGGTCCTCGCCGAGGCCCGCCGGTCCTCCTGATCCCCATTCCCCGCCGCCCCCTCTTTCGGTGCTCGATCCCTTGCGGGTTCCAGTCTCATACGGGCGGCGCGGGCCGCCAAGTACCCACAAAAAGGTGGGTACCCGGGCGGCCCGCGCCGGGATCGGGGGCTGCGGGGCTCAGGGCGCGGGGGTGTGGCTGGAGACCACGCGGAACAGCCGGGGCTGCACATCGGTGGCGATCTTCGCCGCCTGGTCCATATGGACCCGCGCCTCGGGGTTCTCCAGCATGGCGCGGTAGTGCTCCTCGGTCTCCCACTGGGCGTAGTTGACGACCCGTTCGCCGTCCAGGCTGACGTGGAAGTTGGCGCGGAGGAAACCGGGCTGGTGCCGCATGGTCTCCTCGGTGGCCCGGCCGAGGAGGTCGAGCAGTTCCTGCCGTCGGTCGGGCGGCACGGTGAAGACGTTGATCAGCGTCGCCACCGGGCGGTCGCCGACGATGTTCGCGGTAACGGTCATGGGGAGTGGGTTCCCCTTACCGGGGGTGGGGGAGCGGTACGCGGCGGTAGTCCCCCGCGCGGCGCAACCCGGCGCGGGGGACTACCGGCGTACGAGGCGGTGTGCCCGCTCAGTGGCCGGCGGGACCGGTCCCGCCGGCCGGACTCCTCGGCGTACCACCGCTCTGCCCGCTCAGCCTCCCGCGACCAGCCCCGGCAGCCGGTCCAGCGCCGCGCGCAGCTCCCCGGCCGGCAGCCCGCCGCCCTGGGCCAGCACCGGCGAACCGCCGCCGCGCCCGTGCAGCAGCTCCTTGACCAGCGTCCCGGCGTTCAGCCCGGCCGCCCGCCCGGCCTCGTTCAACGCCACCACCACACTGCCGGAGGCGGCGCCCACCGCCGCCACCCCCGGGTGGGCGGCGGGCAGCCGGTCCCGTACCGCCTGGGCCAGAGCGCGCGGCTCCTCGCCGTCCTCGGCCACGGCGGTCACCACCCGCGTACCGCCGGCCTCCACCGCCTGGCCGGCGAGTGCGGCCGCGCGCTCCAGCACGGCCCGCTGCCGCAGCCGGGCGTTCTCCCGGTCGGCCGCCTTCAGCCGGTCCAGCAGCCCCGCGATCCGCTCCGGCAACTCCGCCCGGGGCGCGCCCAGTTGCTCGGCGATCCGGGAGACCAGATCCCGCTCCCGGGCCAGATAGCCGAACCCCTCCACCCCGACCGCCGCCTCGATCCGGCGCATCCCGGCGCCCACCGAGCCCTCCGAGGTCAGCGCCACCGTGCCGATCTGCGAGGCGTGGCCGACATGGGTGCCGCCGCACAGCTCCCGAGACCAGGCCCCGCCGATCTCGACCACCCGCACCTGCTCCCCGTAGGTCTCGTCGAACAGGGCCAGCGCGCCCAGCTCCTTGGCCTCCGGCAGCGTCATCCACCGCACGTCCACCGGCAGATCGCGGCGCAGCGCCCGGTTGGCCGCCTCCTCCACCTCACCGCGCACGTCCGCGGAGAGGCCGCCGCGCCAGGGGAAGTCCAGCCGCAGATAGCCGGGGCGGTTGTACGAACCGGCCTGCAGCGCCGTGGGGCCCAGCACCTCCCGCAGCGCGGCGTGCAGCACATGGGTGCCCGAGTGGGCCTGCCGGGCGCCCAGCCGCCACTCGGGGTCCACCGCCGCGTGCACGGTGTCGCCGGGCGCCAGCTCACCGCCGGTGACCCGCACCTGATGGGCGACCAGCCCGGGCAGCGGCCGCTGGACATCCAGCACCTCCGCCTCCCCGGAGGCCGAGGACAGCCGGCCGGCGTCGCTCTCCTGGCCGCCGGACTCCGCGTAGAACGGCGAGCGGTCCAGCACCACGGTGGCGATCTGCCCGGCCGCCGCCACCGGCAGCGGCCCCTCGGCGCCCAGCACCGCCAGCACCCGGGACTCGGTGGTCAGCGACTCCCAGGCCACCCAGTCGGTGGGGCCGTGCGCGTCCAGCACCGCACGCAGCGCCGACGTGTCCGCGGAGCCGCCGGACTTGCGGGCCCGGGCGTCCGCCCTGGCCCGCTCCCGCTGCTCGGCCATCAGCGCGGTGAACCCCTCCCGGTCCACCTCCACACCCTGCTCGGCCGCCATCTCCAGGGTCAGGTCTACCGGGAAGCCGTAGGTGTCGTGCAGCAGGAAGGCCTGCGCCCCGGGCAGTGAACGCCCGCCCTCCGCCTTGACCTTGGCCACCGCGGTGTCCAGTACGGCGGTGCCCTGGCGCAGGGTGGCCCGGAAGGCGTCCTCCTCGCCGTACGCCTGGTCGGCGATCCGCGCGAACTGCTCGGCCACCTCCGGGTAGCTCGGCGCCATGCAGTCCCGGGAGACCGGCAGCAGCTCGGGCAGCGCCGGGTCCTGGTAGCCGAGCTGGCGCATCGAGCGCACCGCCCGGCGCAGGATGCGGCGCAGGACGTAGCCGCGGCCCTCGTTGCCCGGGGCCGTCCCGTCGGCCAGCAGCATCAGCGCGGTGCGGACGTGGTCGGCCACCACCCGCAGCCGTACGTCGGCGGCCGGGTCCGCCCCGTACCGCACGCCCGCGAGCGCGGCGGCCCGGTCCAGCACCGGCCGGGTCTCGTCGGTCTCGTAGAGGTTGTCCACGCCCTGGAGCAGGGTCGCCATCCGCTCCAGCCCCATCCCGGTGTCGATGTTGCGGCGCGGCAGCTCGCCCAGGATCGGATAGCCGGACTTGCCGGTCCCCTCACCCCGCTCGAACTGCATGAAGACCAGGTTCCAGAACTCCATGAACCGGTCCTCGTCCACCGCCGGGCCGCCCTCCCGGCCGAACGCCGGGCCCCGGTCGTAGTACAGCTCGGAGCACGGACCGCACGGCCCGGGCACCCCCATCGACCAGAAGTTGTCCTCGTCGCCCCGGGCCACGATCCGGGCGTCCGGCAGCCCGGAGATCCGCCGCCACAGCGCCCGTGACTCCTCGTCCGAGTGGTGCACGGTCACCCAGATCCGCTCCGGGTCCAGCCCGTAGCCGCCGTCCGCCTGCGCGGCGGTCGACAGCTCCCAGGCGAAGGCGATCGCCTCCTCCTTGAAGTAGTCGCCGAGCGAGAAGTTCCCGTTCATCTGGAAGAAGGAGCCGTGCCGGGTGGTCTTGCCGACCTCCTCGATGTCCAGGGTGCGCACGCACTTCTGCACACTGGTCGCCCGCGGCCAGGGCGCGGCGCTCTCCCCGGTCAGATACGGCTTGAACGGCACCATTCCCGCGTTGACGAACAGCAGCGTCGGATCGGGGGTCGGCAGCGGCGCGCTGGGCACGATCGTGTGGCCACGGGCGGCGAAGAAGTCCAGGAAGCGGGTGCGGATCTCGGCGGTGCGCAAGAGGTGCTCCGAAGGGTGGTCGGAAGGTGGGGGAGGGGGGAGGCGCCCTCGGCAGCCATCAGGCGGCTCCGGCGCCCGTCATCAGGCGGCTCGGCTCGGCGCCGTCGTTCAGGCGGCTCCGGCCAGGGCGGCCGGGCTCCCGGCGGCCACCGGCCGCAGCGCGGCGTACTCCAGCGGCGCGGAGGGGTCGATCGACACCTCCAGCGGCGCGGGCTCGGCGCCCGCCCGGACCAGCAGGTCGCCGACGGCCGCGATCATGGCGCCGTTGTCGGTGCACAGCCCCATCCGCGGCACCCGCAGGGTGATCCCGGCCGCCGCGCAGCGCTCCTCGGCCAGCGCCCGCACCCGCGAGTTGGCGGCCACCCCGCCGACCACCACCAGGGTCGAGACGCCGTACGCCGCGCAGGCCGCCAGCGCCTTGCGGGTCAGCACATCGGCCACCGCCTCCTGGAGCGAGGCGGCGCCGTCGGCGACCGGCAGCGGGGTGTCCCCGTGCCGCTCGGCCCAGCGGGCGGCGGCCGTCTTCAGCCCGGAGAAGGAGAAGGCGTACGGGTCGTCCCGCGGCCCGGTCAGCGGGCGGGGGAACGCCACCGCCGCCGGGTCGCCGTCCCGGGCCGCCCGGTCGATGGCCGGCCCGCCCGGATAGGGCAGCCCGAAGACCCGTGCCACCTTGTCGAAGCACTCCCCGGCCGCGTCGTCCACGGTGTCCCCGAGGTGCAGGATCGGGTCCCGGACCAGGTCGCGCACCAGCAGCAGCGAGGTGTGGCCGCCGGAGACGATCAGCACCACGCAGGGGTCGGGCAGCGGGCCGTGCTCCAGGGTGTCCGCCGCCACATGCCCGGCCAGATGGTGCACCCCGTACAGCGGCGCCCCGATCGCGTACGCCAGGGTCTTCGCCCCGGCCAGCCCGACCTGGAGCGCCCCGGAGAGACCGGGCCCGGTGGTGACGGCGACCGCGTCGATGTCGGCCAGTCGCAGCCCGGCCTGGTCCAGCGCCTCGCGGACCACCGGGTTCAGCGCGTGCAGATGGGCCCGGGCGGCGATCTCCGGCACCACCCCGCCGTACCGGGCGTGCTCGTCCATGCTCGACGCCACCGCGTGGGCGAGCAGCCGCCCCTCGCTGACGATCCCGGCACCGGTCTCGTCGCACGATGACTCGATGCCCAGCACGATGCGTCCCGCCGCCACGCGCTCACCCTCTTCCGCTCGCTCTTCTGCCTCTCCATGGTAGTTGCAAGCCATGTGCAACAAGCGGCGCGGTGGTACGGCCGCTCCGGGGGTACCCGGCGCCCGTACCGGGAAGGGAGGCCCGCCCATGAGCCATCGGCCCGACGCGCCCGAGCGGCTGGAGGAGACCGTGCTCCACCTGCTCGACCAGCGCGCCGAGAACGCCACGATCTGCCCTTCCGACGCCGCCCGCGCCGCCCACTCCGGCTCCGGCGACGGCTGGCGGGCCCTGATGGACCCCGTCCGCGAAGCCGTCCGCCGCCTGGCCGCCGCCGGCCGGGTCGAGGTGGTCCAGCACGGCGAGGTGGTGGACATGGAGACCGCCCGCGGCCCCATCCGGGTGCGGAAGGCGTCCGGGAAGGGGGACTAGCGGGGGACTAGCAGGGCTTCCGCCAGGGGTCCAGGTCCAGGCGCTTGCGCATGGAGGACAGGCCCAGGGCGCGGGCCTCGCCGCAGAAGTCGTCGTTCTTCAGGGCGTACTCGACATGGAAGACGGCCTTCCCGGCCCGGATGAACGGGGTGAGCGCGGCGCACTCGTCGTACTGGGCGCACTCCTCGTTGACGGCGAAGTCGTAGAGCCCCACCAGTTGGGGGATCTGCGGCAGGTCGTTCTTCAGGCCGATGGCCAGTCCGCGGGCGTGCGCGGCACGGGCCAGCATGCGGTTGTAGGCGAGCTGGTGCCCGGCGGTCAGCGGAAAGCCGGTGTCATGGAGGTAGCCGTCCACCAGATCCGGCTCCACCGCGTCGAACCCCTTGTCGCGGCATAGGTCCAGACGCCGCTCCATCAGGGGCTTCAGCTCGTCCAGCCGGCGGATGTCCAGCCAGCGCTCCCCCGGCCAGCCGTTGCCCTCGCCGCGCAGCGACTCCGGGAAGTCCCCGGCGTCCGGGCGGAACTCCTCCCAGGCACCGGCATTGATGTAGCAGATGACCCGCCGTCCGTCCCGGTGCAACCGGGCCACGTCCTCGGCGGTGTTGGCGAAGGCGTCGATGTCGTACACCGGGACGTCCACACTCGGATCGACCCGCCCGTCCAGCTGCCACTGCCAGGGCGTCCCCGGCTTCGGCTGCCAGCGCGCCCGGGCCGGCTTCGAGGGGCTGGGGGTCCGAGAAGCGGATGGGGAGGAAGCCGAGGGGGTCCGGGAGGGGGTAGGGGCCGGTGGGGAGGCGGACGGGGAGGTGGAGGGAGAAGAGGTGGAGGGCGAAGAGAGGGAGGGAGAAGGGGTCGGGGCCGGGGCAGGGGAGGAGCAGCCGGGCAGGGCGAGCAGCGCCAGTGCGGTGAGCAGGGCGGCGAGCGGGGCCAGGGCCCCGGAGGTGCGGTTCACCGCACCCCGCTGGGGCCGGCGGCCAGGGGCTCGGCGGCGATCGAGGCCCAGAGGGCGGTCACCGAGTCGGCCAGGGTGTGGCGGGGCGCCCAGCCGAGGGCGGCGCGGGCGGCCGAGATGTCGGAGCACTGCCAGCCGACGGCGGCCGAGCGGGCCGAGCCGGAGGCGGTCTCCTCGACCCGGCCGGTGAAGCCGGAGGACCGGACCAGAGCGTGCACCAACTCCCGTACCTCCACGGCCTGTCCGGCGCTGATGTTGAGCAGGGGAGGGAGCGGCCCCGGGTGGGTGGCGGCCAGTGCCGCGGCCTCGGCCAGGTCGCGGACGTCCACGAAGTCCCGGTACGGGGAGAGGTCGCCGACCCGCAGCACCGCGTCCGGCCCGGGGCCCGAGCGCAGCAGGGCGCGGGCCACCGAGCCGGGCAGCCCGGCGGCCGGGGCGCCCGAGCCGACCGGGTTGCCGACCCGCAGCACCACCGCGTCAAGGCCGGAGGCGGCCACCGCCACGGTGCCGGCCAGCTTGGTGGCACCGTAGGGGGCGGCCGGGCGGGTGGGCGCGTCCTCGCGGACCCGTTCGCCCGGCCGCCCCGGCCCGTACTCCGCCGCCGAGCCGAGGTGGACCAGCCGGGCGGCCGGTGCCGCCTCCCGCAGGGCGGCGCAGAGCACCGCCGGGCCGCGGGCGTTGACCTCGGCCAGCACCACCGGGTCCCCGCCGACCGCGCCGGCGCAGTTGACCACCGCGTCCGGGGCGAGCGCGGCGAGCGCCTCGGCGAGCGGGCCGGGGCGGGCCGTGGCGAGGTCCACCGGCAGGTCGGCGCCGGGTGAGCGGCCGCCGTACAGCGGCCGGGCGCCCGGCAGGGCGCTCAGCCGCTCGGCGATATGACCGCCCAGATAGCCGGTGGCGCCCAGGACCAGGATGCGCATGACGTGCTCAGGCTCCCCTCAACAGCAGCGACTGGTGGGTGGTGAACTCCGCGTTGGCGCGGTCGTAGTCGTCGGGCCGCCCGATGTCGAGCCAGTAGCCGTCGAACTCGTAGGCCGCGGGCGGGTTTCCGACGCCCAGCAGATCGAGGATCAGTTCGTCGAAACCGAGCGGCAGGCCCGGTGTGTAGCGGTTCAGGGTGTCCCGCGACACCGCGTACACCCCCATGGACACCCGGCAGTCCATGCTCGGCTTCTCCCGGAAGCCGACGACCTTCCCGGCCTCGGTGGTGAGCACCCCGAAGTCGATGTGCACCTTGCGCTGGTAGGTGGCGATGGTCAGCGGCGCGGTCCCGGCGGCGTGCCGGCGCACCAGGTCGGCGTAGTCCAGGTCGGTGAGGATGTCGCCGTTCATCACCAGGAAGTTCTCCGGCAGCCGCTCCCTGATGGTGAGCAGCGGGCCGATGGTGCCGAGCGGGCTCTCCTCGGTGGAGTAGTCGATGTCCAGCCCCCAGCGGGCGCCGCTGCCGACATAGGCCCGGATGATCTGGCCGAGGTGGCCGATGGCCAGGGTGCAGCTGGTGAACCCGGCCGCCGCCAGCTGGCGCAGCACGATCTCCAGGATCGCGTGCTGGTCCCCGATGGGCACGAGGGGCTTGGGCAGCGCGGTGGTGTACGGACGCAGCCGGACGCCCTTGCCCCCGGCGAGTATCACTGCGTGCATGGGAAGCCTCCTTGGTCGCGAACGGGTCGTGCGGGGTGGGTGGTACGAGGGTGGTGAGGATTAACTGACGATGCGTCAGATGTTGTAGATGTCGGTCTTGTAGCGGGCCAGGTTGGCCGGATCGCGGAAGAACTCCACGGTCCGGGCCAGTCCGTCCTCCAGGTCGTGCGCCGGGGCCCAGCCGGTGGCCTCGCGCAGCCGGGTGGCGTCGGCGACCAGCCGCATCACCTCGGAGGCCGCCGGACGCAGCCGCTGCTCGTCCTCCCGGACGTCGAGGTCGGCGGACATCACCTTGCCGATCAGCCGGACCAGGTCGCCGACCGATATCTCGCCCCCGGTACCGGCGTTGAAGGTCCGGCCCACCACCTGCTCGGCGGGCGCGGTGCCCACCGCGAGGAAGGCGGCGGCGGTGTCGGCGACGAAGCAGAAGTCCCGGGTCGGCCGCAGGTCGCCCAGGGTGATGGTGCGCGAGCCGGCCGCCACCTGCCCGATCACGGTGGGGATCACCGCCCGCATGGACTGGCGGGGGCCGTAGGTGTTGAAGGGGCGCAGGGTCACCACGGGGGTGTCGAAGCTGGCGTGGTAGCTGTCCGCCAGCCGGTCCCCGCCGGCCTTGGAAGCGGCGTACGGGGACTGGGTGTTGATCGGGTGGTCCTCGGTGATCGGCACGGTCTGCGCGGTCCCGTAGGTCTCGCTGGTGGAGGTGTGCACCAGCCGCGGGGTGCCCAGCGCCCGGACCGCCTCCAGCACGTTGAGGGTGCCGGTGACATTGGTGTCCACATAACTGTGCGGCGCCTGGTAGGAGTACGGGATCGCGATCAGCGCGGCCAGATGGTAGACGGCGTCCGCGCCCTCGGCGAGCGCCCGCACCGAGCCGGGGTCGCGGACGTCGCCGAGCACGATCTCCACCTGGTCCAGCACCTCCTTGGGCAGCACCTCCAGCCAGCCGTAGGAGGAGAAGGAGTTGTACTGCGCCATGGCGCGCACCCGGTGGCCGGAGGCGACCAGGGCCTGGACGAGGTGGGAGCCGATGAAGCCGTCGGCGCCGGTGACCGCGGCGAGCGGGCTGGAGGTCATGAGCGGGATCCTCGATTCGGTAGGAGACGTCATCGCGAGAGCGGGCGGTCGGTGCGGCTCAGACGTGCGCGGAGGGGCGGCCCAGCAGGCGTACGGCGACGGCGGCCAGTAGCGCCGCCGCGCCGGTACACACCAGCCAGGCCCAGGGCCAGGGGGAGCCGCCCAGGGTGATGCCCTCGCCGCTGGACCAGGCCGGGCCCGCGGTGGCCGCGGCGATCGCCGCCGCGGCCGGCAGGCAGATCGCCGCGGTCGGCCAGGCGGTGCCGAACGCCTGGAGCAGCAGCGCGATCCACAGCACCGCGGCCAGCGCGACCAGCCCTACCGGATCCGCCCCGGTGAGCAGCGCGGCCGGGATCAGCGGCACCAGGTAGAGGCCCAGGCAGAGGGCGAGCGTCCGCACGGTACGGAGCACGAAGCCGCGCACGGTGGTGGAGGCCCGCAGCGCCGCCACCGACAGGCCCCGGAAGCGGTAGAGCAGCCACTCGGCCGGGCCCATGCTGACCGTCAGCGCCACCACGGCCAGCGGGTGCCCGGCGCCCGCGGTGAGCACCAGCACCCCGGCCGCCAGCCCGAACAGCCCGTACGGGAGGGAGGGCAGATACGGGACGCGGGGGCCGTCCCCGGCCGGGTCGGCCCGCAGGGCGCCGGCCACCACGAAGGCCGCCACCGCCGCGGCCGCCGCCACGGTGGCCAGCACCAGCGCGATCCGCAACAGCGGGCCCGGCTCCCACCAGGGCAGCGCCGCCGCCCCGCCGGCCAGCGGGGCCAGCACCGCCAGCAGCGAGCGCTCGCGGCCCAGCACCAGCAGCACCCCGGCGGCCGCCAGGTACACCGACTGGGCCAGCGCCGCCCAGAGCACCACCGGGTGCGCACCGGCCACCGCCAGCGCCGACCCGGTGGCCAGCGCCGCGCCGAGCGGCGCCCCGGTGAGCAGCACCAGCCCGGCCTCCCGGCGCCCCGCGTTCAGCCGGACGTAGGTGCGGTGGCCCAGCCCCTGCCCCCAGGCCCAGGACACCAGCCCGGCGACCACCAGGCCGGGCACCGCCCCGGTGCCCCGCAGCAGCGGCGCCACCAGCAGATACGCCAGCCCGGGCAGGGCGAACAGCACCCCGCGCAGCATGCAGCGCACATGGTCCGGCGCCCAGGCGTCGGCCCCCACCGGCGGGTCCGGGAAGGAGCGCGGCACCCGCCGGTAGAGGTCCTCGGCCAGCGAGAACAGGTCGGGGTGGCCGTAGCGCTCCCGTATCTGCTCGCCCGTCAGCCCCTCGGACTCCAGCAGCGCCGCCACCTCGTAGGGGTGCACCGCGCTGCCCGCCCGGTCGGCCATCTCCGCTGCCAGCTCGTCCACCGGTCCGGCGACCCGCAGCGTCACCGTGTCGCTGTCCAGGGTGTGCCCGGCGGCCCGGCGGCTCATCCGGCCACGCTCCTCGGCCCGGCGGCGCTCCCGGCACCGGCCCCCGCCGGGGCGTGCGGCCGGGCGGCCGGGCCGTACGGATTCCCGGGCGGCGCCGCGGCCCCGTACCCGGTCCCGGCGGCGGCGGTCCGCGCGGCGGTGACGAGCCCGGGCGGCGTCCCGGCGGCCAGCTCCCGGTAGATCGCGCGGAAGGTGTCCACGGTCTGCCGCAGGGTGAACTGCTCGATCACCCGCAGCCGGGCCGCCTCGCCCATCGCCGCCCGGCGCGGCGGGTCCGCCAGCAGGGTGAGGGCGGCCTCCGCCATCGCCCGCGGGTCGCGCGGCGGGACCACCAGACCGGTGTCCCCGACCGCCTCCCGCACCCCGCCCACATCGGTGGAGACGGTGGCCCGGCCGCAGGACATCGCCTCGATCAGGGTGAACGGGAAGCCCTCGCTGATGCTGGAGAGCATCACCACACTGCCCGCCGCGTAGGCGTCCCGGATGTCGTCCACCCGGCCCTCGAACGCCACCGCCTCGCCGAGCCCCAGCGAGCGGGCCAGCTCCTCGCAGCTCTCCCGGTAGGCCTCGCCGCCCCGAGGGGTGCCGCCGAACATCCGCAGCCGGGCCGCCGGTACCCGCTCGCGGACCACGGCGAACGCCCGGATCAGGGTCTGAAGGTCCTTGATCGGGTCCACCCGGCCCGCCCAGCTGAGCACCGGCCCGGCCGGCTCCGGCCCGGCGGCGGGGAAGGCGGCCGGGTCCACCCCGTTGTAGACGGTGCGGATCAGCGCCGGGTCGGCGCCGCCCTGCTCCTCCCACAGCCGGTTGTAGCGGTTGCCGGGGGTGATCAGCGCGGCCCGCCGGTAGGTCTCCCCGGCCAGCATCCGGTAGAAGCCCAGCAGCACCGCCTTCACCGGCCAGCGGTAGGGCGAGCTGCGGTAACTCAGGTACCGCTCCCGCAGATAGACCCCGTGCTCGGTCAGCAGCAGCGGCACCCCGTGCTCGTGCAGCCCTACCAGACCGGGCAGCACGGCTATCCCGCCGCTGACCGCGTGGGAGACCCCGGTGCGCGGCGGCTCGGCGGCCAGCGGGCGCAGCGCGTGCTCCAGCAGACTGGTCGCGGTCACCGCGTCGTGCAGGGTCGGCCGGGCCTCGCGTACCTCCAGGCCCGGGCGGTTCCACACCCCGGCCAGCACCCGCACCGCCTTGTCCGAGCGGAGCGCCGGGCTGAGCAGCCCGTCCCGGGCGGCCGCCGCCAGGACGTAGAGCGCGGGCCCGAAGCCCTCCTCCTCGGCCGGGTCGAGCAGCGCGGCGAGGAAGTGCTCGTAGGCGCTCATCAGGGTGCGCTCGCGGCGGCCGCGCGGCGGCGAACCGGGCGGCGCCGGGCCCCACATGGGCACCGAGACCACCTCGGCGACCTGCGGGGGCAGCTCCCAGGCGAGCGGTTCGCGGCCGTTGCCGGTGACCGCCATGACATGGAAGGCCAGATCGGGCATGCCCTGGACGAGCTGGTCGCACCAGACGCTGACCCCGCCGTGGCTGTGCGGGTAGGTACCTTCGGTGAGCAGGGTGACGTGCGCCGCGCCAGGGTGGGGCGCGCCGGACTGAACGTGCATGGTGGTGCTCCGCGGCAGCAGGGGCCGGCCTGTGGTTCCCCCACCGGTGTGCGGCCGGCGGGGGTGGGACGGGGCCGGGTAGGGGAGGTGGGGTCAGCGCTCGGCGCCGTACGGGACGGGGCGGGCGACCCCGGCCGGCACCGGGGTCCGCGGCGGCGGACCGTGGCGCTCGGCCACCCCCGGGGCATGGGCGGCGGGCGCGGCGGGCGGGGCCGGCAGGTCCAGGACCAGGGTGCCGTCCGCCCCGGCCGCGACCCGGCCGGAGACCGTCCCGGCGTACGGCTCGCCGAAGGCGCCGCCCTCGCCGTCCGTACCGATCCGGGTGCCCGCCGGCAGGGTGGCGGCCACCGGGACGCCCTGGGGCGCGCTCACCGTCACCGTGTCGCCGATCCGGTACGCGGTGACCCGGTCCGCGGCCAGCGCCGCGTCCCAGGCCGCGCGGTCGCGCAGCTCGGCGCCGATGGCGCTCATCGGCAGGTTGACCAGCGGGGTGTTGTCGGCGAACAGCCCCTGGTGGGCGTCCAGTACGCCGTCCAGGACCGGGTAGCCGATGCGGTCCTCGGCCAGGTTCGACTGGTGGATGAAGTGCGGCTTGGGGTCGCCGGAGAGCACATGGCCCAGCGCGGTCCGGGTCTCCAGCGGCACGATATGGCCGGTGTAGCCGGTGGCGGGGTCCAGCGGGGCGTCCAGACAGGTGGTGCCGGGCAGGTTCTCGCACAGTCCGCTGCCGCCCTGGGCGCGGCTGGTGTAGATCCAGTTGTACTCGTCGACCTGCTCGGACACCCGGCCCGCGTTGTAGAAGATGTTGATCGGGTGGCGGGCCACGGTGAGCGCCGAGCCGACCGGACGCTGGCCCGGGTCGCGGGAGTTGTCCGCGCCCAGCCAGGAGATCCCGTGGGCGGTGAGCGAGGGCGCCAGCTGCGGGTTGTCCTCCGGCTGCTGCGGCAGCAGCCTCAGCCCGGAGTGCTCGCCGGTCACCAACTCACCCGCCCGGACGGTCAGTCCGGCCTGCTCGGCCCAGCGCTGGTTGTCGGCGATCTGGTGGTCCAGCTCGGCCCGGCTCACCCACTTGGTCGTGCCGTCCGGGCCCACCGCGCACTTCCACGGCACGGTGGACACATCCTGCTCGCAGCCCAGATACGGGTGGTCGTAGGTGTGGTTGATCCAGCGGTACGCCTCGCGGTCGGCGATCAGCCGGTCGGCGGTGGGGTCGGCGCCGCCGTTCTCCTCGCGGTGCTCGACGCTGCCGCCGCCGTTGAACGCCAGGTCCAGGGTGAAGCCGCGCCGCCGCGACCAGTCGGTGGCGTGCGCCACGTCGGCCGGGGTCATCCGGATCGGGTTCGGCGTGCCGGTGCCCGGGGCGCAGTCCACATCCCCGGGGGTGCAGTTGAGCGTGCTGTCCCAGCGGTCGTCGGCGGCGAACACATCGTCCACATGGACCGCGAAGTGGTGCCGGGAGGTACCCAGGCGCACCGACTGGGTCATCCAGTCCACGATGCCCCGGGCCAGCAGCCGGAACTGCTGCTGGTGCTGGTTGTAGGCGAAGGTCACCACCAGCTCGCGCCGCCCGTCGTGGCGGTACTCGCCGACCAGCACCCCCCGGTCGGTGCGGCCCGGGATCGGCGCCTCCACATAGGGGGTGAAGTCCGCCCCGGCGGCCGGCTTGGAGAGGAAGGCGTAACTCTCGTTGACGGTCGGTGAATTGTCCTCGAAGGGTACGGCGCCGTCCAGATAGCCGAACGGACCGGAGCGGCCGGCCGCGGTGACCTCGGCGCGCACCCCGTCCACCGAGCCCAGATAGCCCCCGTACACCGGGTAGTTCAGCCCGTTCTGCGGCCGGGCGTAGGTGTAGGCGTCCACCTGCGGCACGCCGTACGTCTTCTCGTAGGCGACCAGCGCCGCCATCTCGGCCGAACCGGCCGGGAACGGCTCGTCGTTGGGCAGCACCACGGCCTGGTACCTGGCCCGTGGCCGTCCGTCCACCGTGTCCGCCAGGAACGCCGCGTCGATCACCGGCCGGTTCGGCCGGGTCAGGTCGACGAGCGTGTACGGCGTACCGGCACCGGCCAGTTCGGCGGCGATCGCCGCCGTGGCCGGTCCGCCGTCCGAGACGACCAGGACGCGCAGGTCGACCCGGGCGCCCTCGGCGGCGGCCGCCGAGGCGAGCGGCGCCGCCGGCACCCCCGATCCGAGCAGCAGCACACCGGCGGTCAGCACGGCCGTGCGCAGACTCCGCTTCATGCGGTGACATCCCTCCCCATGGAGCGGTCCCGGTTTCCCCCTCCGGGCACGCCCCCATCCCCCCGGCGTGACGGGCGCCCGCTTCCGGGGCCGTCGCGCCGCTCCGACGCGTCACATAGTGCGGCCTGTGTGGATGCTTCGTGTGCATGACGTGGAACATGGCGGAAAAACGCAGCCGTAACCCGGCCATCGCCGGGCAGAAGAAACGCCCCTCCGCCACCCTTCCGTGCTCCTCCCCGGATCACCGCCCGACCCGTGTCCTGGGCGTTCGGGACACGGGCCGAGCGGTGTCCGGCGCGGTGGCGGGGCATGGGCCCGGGGCATGTGCGCCGGGCTTCGGCGCCGCCACCGCCGAACCATCCGCCCCACCGATGGTTTTCAGCCACGCGCGGACAGTTCGGGGGAGCCTGTCCCGACGTGCCCGGACCACCGGTGGAAGCGGATGGGGCAGGTGGTGCGGGTGGTGCGGTCAGGAAGCGGCGGAGCCGGAGGAGGCCGGTGCGCAGACGATCCGGGTCTCCGGCGTGGAGACCACACCGTCCTTCGAGGACTGGCCGCCGTTGTACTCGTAGTAGAGGTACGAGTAGAAGCCGATGTATCCGTTGCAGCCGGAGTCCGGGGCGATCGTCAGGGCGATGTCCACGCTCCGCTGCGCGCCGGGCGGCACCGGGACCGCGTAGTTGACGCCCAGGCTGGTGCCGCCGGTCCCCGAACAGGTCACGCCCTGGGCGGTGCAGGAGGCGAAGCTGTACTTCAGGTCCGGGCGCTGGGTGGTCGGCCAGGTCGGCTGGATGGACTGGTAGACGAACCAGACGTCGGAGTCCTGGTTGTTGGTGAACGTCATGGTGACGTTCACGGTGGAACCGGGGGTCGCGGTGGCCTGGCTGGTGGTGAAGACCAGGTCCGGTCCGGCCGCCGCGGCCCGGGGCGCGGCCGCGGCCGGCAGGGCCGTCCCGAGCAGCAGGGCGGCGAGGGCGAGCAGCGCGGTGAGGGACGCTCTGGTGAGGTGTGTGATCCGCATGGCGCGGCACGCTAGGACACCCCGCGCCGCCCCGTCTGCCCCCGTCCCCGGCGCCCGGCGCACACCCGGCTCGAACCGCACCGGCCGGCCGCCTTCCCGCGCGCCGCGCGGAACGGGCCCGGGCCAGGGCGTGACCCTGTGTCAATCCACGCTCACAGCGAGGACAGGGCGCGAAAGGGGAATGGCGGATTTCGGGCGGCTGCCCGTGCCGCGGGGGTTGCCGGGATCACCGCCCGGCGGCCTGCCGCTGCTCCCCCGCCGGACGCAGCGCGGTGTACAGCCCGGCCCCGGCCGCCAGCAGGATGACGCAGCCCGCGAACACCAGCCCCGCGGTGCGCAGCCCCAGCCGTACGGCCAGCGCCCCCACCCCCACCACCGGCAGCGAGATGCCCAGATAGGCCACGGTGAAGAACGCCGAGATGGTGCCGCCGCGGTGCTCCGCCGGGGCCGCGCCGCTGACCAGGGTGAGCGCCGCCCGGAAGGCGAGCCCCTGGCCCACCCCGCCGAAGACCGCGCCGAGCACCAGCAGCGCCAGCGACTCGGCGAGCAGCGAGGAGCCCACCAGGGCGAGGCCCACCACCAGCACCCCGCACCCGGCGGGCAGCGCCCGGCTCGCCCCGAGCCGCTGGGTCAGCGACTGCCCGGCCGTCGAGGCGGCGAAGACGGAGAAGACCACCGCCCCGGCGACGGCGTGGTCGGTGACGCCCAGCGTCTGGGCCGCGAAGCTCGGCGCGACCGCGGTGAACAGCCCGAGCAGGGAGAAGCCGGCGAACGCGGCCAGCGCGGCGGTGCCGAAGACGCCCTTCACTTCCGGCGGCACCCTCAGCCCCTGGGGCCTCAACGGGGGCCAACGGCGCGGGTGTTCCACCGTCTCCGGCAGCGACCAGGTCACCGCGGCGGCCACCGCGACCAGCCCGAGGTGGATCCAGAACGGCCAGGCCAGCGGGTGGGAGGTGTACTGGGCGAGCACCCCGGAGAGCAGCGGACCGCAGCCGAGGCCGCCCATGTTGGCCGCGGTGGCCGCGAACCCCGCGCGCCCCTTCTGCTCCGGCCCGGCCAGCTCCAGCACGGCCGCGGTGGCCGCGCCGCTCAGCAGCCCGGCCGCCCCGCCCGAGAGCACCCGCCCCGCGAAGAGCAGCGGCAGCCCGGCCTCCAGCAGGAAGCACCCGGCACTCGCCGCCGACAGCCCCATCGCGACCAGCAGCACCGGCCGCCGCCCCACCGCGTCGGAGTAGTTGCCGGCCAGGACCAGGACAGCGATGACCGCGACCGCGTACACCGCGAAGACGACGGTCACCATCAGCTCGGAGAAGCCGATCTGCTCCTGGTACAGCCCGTACAGCGGGGTGGGCAGGGTCGTCCCCGCCATCCCGACGGCGAACACCAGCGCGGCGGCCAGATACCCGGGGTGCGCCCCCGTGCGGCGAGCCCCCGCCGCGTCCTTGCGAGCGATCATCCCCGCACCCTACGGGCGCGGGCCCGGTCGCCGGGAGTACGGCGCGGTGCGGCCGCGGGGCGGCCGGAGTGCGGGCCCGGGCAGCCCGCACCCGCGCCGACGGCACGGGTGCGGGCGGGCCCTGCGGGTATGGCCCGTGCCGCCTCTGGCGGGGTGCGGGTCACCCGGGTCCTGGTGCGGCACGGGCACGGGCCCATCGCCCCCTCGCAAGGGGGGTGGACCTCCAGGGTCCTGGGGCACGGGCCCTGCGGCGGCCCGAAACGGGCGACCGGGCCCGACGGGGGCCCGCTACGCGAGGCCGGGCCGGGCTCACCCGCCCGCTCGGCACACCGCGCACCGCGCGCCTGGCGCCCGGGGACGGGGGCCCGGCCGGGCACTAGGCGGGCGTACCAGGACGGCTGGCCCGTGTGCGTACCGCGGCTCTGGAGCCGCCCACTCAGCCCGGGAGGGGGTAGGTCACCCGGGTGGCCTGGGCGGGGCGGGTCTCGGGGTAGCTGAGGGTCAGCTCGGTGAAGCGCCGCAGGTCGGGTTGGGCCTTCCAGACCTCGGCGCGGTCCAGGCGGACGGTCACCGGGTACGAGCGGAAGGTGCCGACCGCGCAGTAGGGGCGGCAGTCGTTGACCACGTTGACGCCGGTGCCCACCGCGCCGTCCGGGCCCCAGGAGGTCCAACGCAGCTGCGTCAGGCGGTTGTTGCCGTCTCCGCAGGCGATGATGTAGTCACCCGGCCGGTCCTGCCCGCGCGCGGCGCAGTCCACGGCCACCACCTCGGAGGCGGGCGGGGCCTGCGGTGCGGCCGCGGAGGCGGGCATCACCGCGGCCGCCAGTCCCGCGGCGGCGCAGAGGGTGAGCGTCGTCCGGAGGGTGTGTCGTCGCATGTCGGCTCCCAGCGGCTCGTCCCCGAGCTCTTCCAGGATCCGACGGTAAGGCCGACCGCCCGGGCCCACCACTCGAACGGGCGAAAGCCCTGGTCGCGGCGGTCAGCGCAGCAGGGCGCAGACGTACTCCTCCTGCACTGCCCGCACCTTCCCCAGCAGCTCCGGCTTGAGGGTCTTGTTGGTCTGCGTGCTGATGGTGAAGGTGAGCGAGCGCCGGCCGTCCTTGGTCGCCGCCGCGAACTGGGTGTAGCCGGGGAAGTTGCCGGTGTGGCCGTACACCGTCCCGCACCGGGTGGTGTAGCGGAACAGGGCCAGCCCGGCCGCGTTGGTGCCCGGCCCGGCCGGCTCCGAGGCGCCGCCGGCCCGGAAGGTGTACTGGGCCTCGCGGACCGTGCCGGAGACCAGCCGCCCGCCCGCGTAGCCCCGGACGAACCGGTTGAAGTCCCGGGGGGTGGCGACGATGCCGCCGGATGCCCACACCCCGGACGCGCTCAGCGCCTCGCTGGCGTCCTCCGGCGCGGCCGGCGGATCGACGTCGTAGCCGTGGAGATAGGGCTCCGGCAGCCGGTAGCCGCCGGGCAGACTGGTCTCCCGCAGGTCGAGCGGCCGGTACACCAGCTCGGCCAGCAGCTTCTCGTACGGGCGGCCGGTCACCGCCTCGGCGATCAGCGCCACCGCGATGTTGTCCGAGTTGGAGTAGCGGTAGCGGGTGCCGGGCCGGAAGCCCAGCGGCTCGTCGGCGACGAAGTCCAGCAGCCGGCGCGGGTCGAACCGGCGGCGCGGGTCCTCCACCACCAGCCGCACGAACTCGGCGTCGGAAGTGTAGTCCGGAAGTCCGCTGGTGTGGTTGAGCAGTTGGCGCAGGGTCACCGCGGACCAAGCCTTCGGCAGCCGGGGGAGCAGCCTGCCCAGGGTGTCGTCCAGGCGCAGCCGGCCCTCCTCGACCAGCTGGAGCGACACCGCGCCGGTGTACATCTTCGAGGCGCTCGCCAGCCGGGTGTGGTCGCCGGGCCGGGGCGGCCGCCCGGTGCCCAGCTCGGCGGTGCCCGCGGTGAGGACCTGGCGCTCGCCGTCCCGCTGGAGCACCGCGATCACTCCGGGCGGCCCGCCGGGCGTCCGCACCAGCTGCTCCAGCTTCCCGCGCAGGCCCGCGTCCCGACCGGGGTCACCGGCCCGGTCCGCGGCCGCGGTGCCGGGGGCGGCGGCCAGCGCGGTGGCGACCGCCGCGGCGGCGGTCAGCAGCGCCAGCGGCCGGGCGGACCGGCCCCGTACGGCACCGCGCCGGCGGGAGCGGCCCGCCGGCACGGCATCGGACGGCGAGGGGAGGGACCCGGAGGAGGGACGGAAGCGGGCAGGTGGCAGCATGGCTGGTTCCTTACGGTGGGGAGTGGTGGGGGAGGGTGTGCATCGCCCGGGTGGGACGCTGTGCGCATCAGACTGACCGGGCCGCCCCTCGGCCGTCCTGGCGTGCTGCGCCAACCGGTCCAACCCCCGGCACCCCCGGGCGCCCTCCCGCCCCGCCGCCCGCGCGAAGCCGCCGCGGCGCCCGGCGCCGTGGTGGCCGGATCATGCGCCTCACCGGCCCCGGTGGCGACCGGATCGGGGCCGGAGTGTGTCCGGTGCCCGGCGCGAGCTGGGAGGATGGCGCCGCCTGGGCGATGGAGCCGGGCCCGCCGCACCGAGAGGGACACCCTGGCTGTGAGCACCACCGGCCTTGAGCAGACCGACGTCGAGGCGCTCGTCCGTGCCGGACGCGGCGGACGCAGCGGCGCGCTGTGGCGACTGGGCCGCCGCAACCGCCAGCTCGACGCCAACGTGGTGCGCGTGCCGCCCGGCGCCCCGGTCGGCGAGCATGTCGAGTCCCAGGTGGACGTGCTGCTGGTGGTGGTCTCCGGGACGGGCGCCCTGGTGGTCGACGGGGTGCGCCGGGAGGCGAGCCGGGGGGCCGTGGTCTATCTGCCGCGCGGCGCCCGGCGGGCCATGGAGCCCGGCCCCGAGGGCATCGTCTTCATCACCGCCCACCGGCGCCGCGCCGGACTGCGCATCGGCCGCACCCGGCCGGCCGGCACCGGCGAGGCGGCGCACTGCACGGTGCACCGGGTCTGCCGGGAGTGCCACCGGCACGCCATCGAGGTGGACGCCCGCTACTGCAGCCGCTGCGGCACCCCGCTCCCGGCCCGCCCGCCCAGCTGAGACCGGGAGGTCAGCGGCCCGCGCCCGCCGGGGGCTCGGTGGCCGCGGACGACACCGCGTCCGTGGTGCGCTTCTCGTCCTCGGCGGAGGCCGCCGCCCTGCCGCCGGGGTGGGTCAGCGCCCAGAGGTAGCCGATGCCCAGCGCGATGGCCATCCCGTAGAACACCCACTGGTTGGCCTCGGCGAAGTCCAGCCGGATCGCGTCCATCGCATCCCGCATGGCCGTCGCCACCGGCCCGTCGCCGGCCGGGACATGGCCGTCGGGATGGCCGCTGACCGCCTCGGCGACATCCTGGGCCACCGACCGCGAGGCGCCCGCGGACAGCCCCCGGGACTCCAGCGAGGCCACCACCCGCTCGGTCATCACATGGTTGAGCAAGGTGCCGAAGACGGCCATCCCCACCGCCGCCGCGAAGTTGCGGATGGTCTGGGTGATCCCGGTGACCTCGCCGTAGGAGGCGCCGATCGCCCGGTTCACCGCGTCCGTCGAGGCCGGTGACAGCACGAAGCCGATCCCCGCGCCGGCCATCGCCGCGTACGGCCACTGGTCGTGCATCGACAGATCGGTCAGCTTCCCCGCCCACAGGGCGAACCCGACCGCGCCGAGCGCACAGCCCAGCTTCAGCGCCGGCCGCGCCCCGCTCCGGTCCACGATCCGGCCGCCCCACTGGGAGGCGATGCCGAAGCCCGCGAAGAAGTACAGCAGGAACAGCGCCGCCTGGTTGGGCGAGGCGCTCAGCGACACCTGCGCGTACACCGAGGCGAAGAAGAACACCGGGACGAACGCCAGCATCGCGAAGAACAGCACCAGACAGTCCGCGCGGAACGCCCGGTCCCGGAACACCCCGAGCCGGATCAGCGGATCGGCCACCGTCAACTCGTACCGGCAGAAGAGGGCCAGCACCGCAAGGCCGCCCGCGACGCACAGCCAGGTCAGCGGGGAGGCCCAGCCCCAGGCCGAGGCCTGCTGGAGCCCGAGCACGCTCAGCCCCATGCCGGCCACCACCAGCCCGGCACCCACCGCGTCCAGCCGCTCGGGGCGGCGTACGTCCCTGATCCGGGCCAGCGCGGTGAGCACCAGCGCGACCACCGCCACCGGCACATTGACCCAGAAGATCGCCCGCCAGGTCCAGTCGGTGAGCCAGCCGCCCAGCAGCGGGCCGATCGCGGTCAGTGCGCCGGACAGCCCGAAGAACAGCGCCAGCGCCCGGCCCCGCCGCTCCACCGGGAACACCGCCACCACCACGGCGAGCGCGGCCGGGAACATCAGCGCCGCGCCCATGCCCTGGGTCACCCGGAAGACCACCAGCCACGGCTGGGCGAACGAACCGGACGGCACACAGCCGCACAGCACCGAGGAGAGGACGAACAGCAGCGTCCCGGCCACCGCCATCCGGCGCGGCCCCAGGATGTCCGCGAGCCGCCCGCCGAGCGCGAAGAACGCGGCCAGCGACAGCAGATAGGCGTTCACCACCCACTGCATGCCGGAGGAGGACAGCCCCAGCTCGTCCACGATCTCCGGCGCCGCGATACTGACGATCGTCTGGTCGATGAAGGTCATCGACACCGCGAACAGCATCGCCGCCAGTGCCAGCGGCTGCCGCCCGGCCCGCGCCCCGCCGCCCGTCGGAGAAGCGGATCCCCGTGAATCCGGTGGAACGGCCGCGGTCCTGCCCCGTGGGTGCTTCATACCCTCCGATGGTGCGCGCCCGGCGGGCGTCCCGCAGCTCAGGACGGCAGGCGGCGGGAATTCGGTTGCGGCTGGTCCGGTGATCACCGGACAGTGGCCCGATGCACACGGCACCCCTCATCGACATCCGTCCCGCGACCCTGGCGGACGCCTCCCTGGTCTGCGACCTGCTCAACGCCGTCGACACCATCGAGATCGGCCGCCCGGACACCGATCTGCACGCGGTCGAGACCGACCTCGGGCACCCGGAGGTCGACCTGGCCCGGGACTCCTGGCTCGCCTTCGAAGACGGCCGGCTGGTGGCGTACGCCATCGTCTGGGACGACTCCGGAGCCGAGCGCATCGACCTCGACCACTATGTGCTGCCCGACCACCAGGAGGCGGGTGAGCGGCTGCTGGCGCTGGCCGAGGAGCGGGCCGTCCAGCGCGCCGGGGGCAACGGGGCGGCCAGGGCGGTGCTCCACCTCCAGCTCAACTCCCGCCCCGCCACCGACCTCGCCGTCCTCAAGCGGCGCGGCTGGAGCCCGGTGCGCCGCTACCAGGCGCTGACCCGCGCCCTCGGCGGCATGGACCACCGCGTCCCCGAGCCGCCCGCCGGGCTCGTCCTGCGCGACTGCGCCGAGGAGGCCGACCGCCGGCTCGCCCACGCCCTGCTCCAGGAGACCTTCCGCGAGCACTTCGACCACCAGCCGCGTAGCTACGAGCAGTGGCTGGACGATATCGGGGCCCGGCACATCGACTGGTCCCTGGTGTGGATAGCCGCCCTGGACGGCGCCGACGCCGCGGTGATGCTCACCCGCGACGACCGCGCCGCCATGGGCTGGATCAGCAACCTCGGGGTGCGCCGGGACGCGCGCGGGCGGGGGATCGCCGGGCATCTGCTGCGCCACGCCTTCGCGGTGTACGCCGCCCGGGGCCGCGACACCCTCGGCCTCGGCGTGGACACCCTCAACGCGACCGGCGCGCTGCGGCTGTACGAGGCCCACGGCATGGCACCGGACTTCTCGGTGGACACCTGGGAGGCGGTGCTGCCGGTCACCTGACCGCCACGTACGGGACCCGGTGCCGCGCTCAGAGGCCCAGGGCGGTCAGCAGGCCGTCCACCGCGGCCGACCAGGGCCGGCGCCGGGCCAGCTCCACGCGGAGCGCCTCGGCGGCGGCGAACCGGTCCTCCCGTTCCCGCAGCATGCCGTCGATCGCCCGGGCCCAGGTCTGGATGTCCCGGTCGGTGTCCCCTGACATGGGCACCACCCAGGACGCGGCCCGCTCGTCGCCCAGGACCTCGCGCAGCAGCACGCCCAGCCCGCTGCGCTCGCTGACCAGGATCGGGGTGCCGTCCATCACGGCCTCCACCCCGACCAGGCCGAAGCCCTCGGCGCGGGACGGCATGATGAGCAGGCCGGCCCGCTGGAGGTCGTCGTCCAGATGCTCCGGATCCACCGTGTACGGGCGGGGCACGACGCTGAGCCGCGGCTCGGCCGCCCAGGTGTTCAGCTCGGCCAGCTGCCGCCTCGCCGCACCGCTCGGCACCCCCCGCACCACCAGCTCGATGCGGCGCAGCTTGGCGTCGTCCCGCCAGCCGGCGACCAGACCGCAGGCCGCGGCGGCCAGGTCCAGCCCCTTGAGATGGGCGTCCTCGGTACGGCCCATGAGCAGCACGGTCAGCGGCGTTCCGTCCGGCACCCGGCGCGGCCGGACGTCGGTCAGGTCGAACCCCGGATCGAACCGCAGCGGAGGGGTGTCGTCCCGCCGGGCGAAGTGGCCGAGGAACCGGCCGTGGAGCACGGGCCCGACCGCGACCAGATGGTCCGCCGTGCGCCCCAGGGCGACCTCCATCCGGGTCCGGTTGTCGGCGCTCTCCGCCTGGTCGTCGCCCCCGTCGGCCTTGTGCCACTCGATCTCGTCCGGGGCCATGTGCACGAAGTGCAGCTTTCTGGCGCCGGGGAAGTGCTCGGCCTGGATCAGTGCGGCGCGTCCGGTGACCCGGCCGTGCCCGATGACCAGGTCGGGGGCCAGGTCCCTCGGCAGGTCCAGCCGCCGGGCCAGATTCGCCTCCCCGGCCAGCGGCTCGCAGCGGCGCAGGGTCACCCCCTGCGCCTCGGCCCCGGCCACCTCGGCCTCGGTGGCGTCGAGTACCAGGCACACCACCCGTACCTGCTGCCGGGCGAGGGCCAGGCAGAGCTGCCGGCTGAAGGTGGACAGCCCGCCGTGCGCGGAGCCCCACTCGGTGGCCACCACCAGGGCGGTGCACCGCTCCAGGACCGCCGCGGGCGGTATCGGCGCGGCGGCGGTGGACGGTGCGCCGGTCGCCGGTGCCTCGTCCGCCGGGGTACGGAGGTAGTCCGCGTACACCGGGGAGAACAGCCGTACCGCCGTACCGTCCCGCACCGCCACCCCGGCCGCCCGGAGGTCCCGCAGATCCTCCCGGGGGAGCGAGGAGACGGGTGCCCCGTCGGCGATCTTCCGGAGCAGGTCGGTGCCGCGACCGGAGAGAGCCAGGTCGACCTCCTCCGTCAGCCGGCCGAAGTACGACCGGAACGCCGATTCCTCCTGTTCCAGGGCTGCCGCCAGATCCAACTGACTTGTTTGCAGAACGCCTTGCAGCAGCCGACGGCACAGCAGGGCCAGCAGATGCGGATGGCGGCCCGACCAGGCGAGGATCTCCGACTCCAGCGCCCGCAGGTCGGCACCGGCCGCCCGGCCCCGGTCAAGCAGCGCGGCGGTCTCCGACGGGGTGAGCAGACCGACCTCGCAGCGCTGGGTGATGACACCGTCCAGCCGTGATCCGCCCATCGCGTCGGCCTCGATGGCGAAGACCGAGCGGCGGGAGACGGTCACCAGCCCCACCGGGTAGTACGGCTCGCTGACCAGCGCGCGCAGCAGCAGATAGCCCGACAGGTCGACCAGCACCCAGGGGGCGCGGTCGAAGTCGTCCAGCACCAGCAGGACATGGACCCGGTGCTGCTTGGCCGCCTGGAAGAACGCCTTGACGGCGCTCTCCACGTCGTACCACCCCCGGGCCTCCTGGACCACCCGGTCCAGCGGGCCCAGCTCCCCGACCTCGGGGAAGCGGTCCCTGACCTCGCGGGTGAACGAGCGGAACAGGCCGAACACCGACTCCTGCGCACCGATGTCCAGCCGGACCACCGCCAGGTCGCTCCGGTCCATCCCGAGCAGGGCGTGGTCCACCAGGCTGGTCTTCCCGTACCGCAGCTGGCCCAGCACGCTCAGGTTCGCCGGGCGGCCCGGCTTCCGCCAGACGTCCCGGACCTGCTCCACCAGTGCGGGACGGTCGGTGAAGTCCTCGCCGCGCACCGGGAGTCCGGCGTGGCGGTAGGGGTTCTCGGCGCTCACAGGCTTCCTTCCGGGTGGACGTGGTACAGCCGCAGCCACGCCTCGTACAGGCCCACCACGAACTGGTACGTGTCACCGGCCCGGCGCACGACCTCGCGGGAGACGAGATGGTCGAGCAACTCCCGGGACAGCGGGCCCTCGTGGCGCTGCTGGATCGCCTCCCAGGTGGCGTGGCCGCCCCGGCAGGCACCGGCCGCCGCGACCAGGCAGGCCCGCAGGGCCGGCCCGGTCCACCGAGGGTCGCCGCCCTCGGGCGACTCCAGGCCGTCGAAGTCCGCCGCCCGCAGGTCGTCCAGCAGCTGACCGGTGACCCGGCGCACATCGGCGTCGGTCACCTGGGCGGCGTGCTCCTTGTTCATATGGTCGATCAGGGCGCAGCAGAACCGCTGCACGTAGTAGGGGTTGCCCCCGGTGAGCCGGACGATCTCGGCCAGCGCGCGGGGGTGGTAGCGGCTGACCTGCCCCTCGGCCGTGGCCAGCAGCACCGGGCGCTGCATCAGCGCGCGGGCGTCGGGCTCGGCGAGGCAGGTGACCCGCTCCAGGCCGAACACACCGAACGCGTTCGGATCGTCCTCCACCAGCCGCTCCACCTGCGACTGGCCCACCAGCACCAGATGGAACAGCCGGCGCTCGATGATGGCCTTGAACATCCGCATGAACGAGGGCGGTACGAGGCCGTCGCGCATCCACTGCTCCATGTACTGGAACTCGTCGATGAACACCACCAGCGGCGGGCGGCCCGGTCGTGCGGCACCCTGCCGGACGAACAGCTCGGTGCAGTCCGCCACCGGGTCCGGGCTGTCGATCAGCCGCTGCCGGTCGAAGCCCTCCGGGACCAGGCGGGCTCCGCTCCCCGGTGCCTTGTCCGCGCCGTCCAGGATGCGCCACAGCAGGGTGCCCAGCAGCCGCCGGCCGTCCTCGCGCCCCATCGGCGTCAGCTCGCCGAGGTTGCCGACGTCCACCACCGGGTGCCCGTCCTGCTCGTACAGCCGGCGTGCCAGCTCCAGCCGCACGGAGGACTTCCCGGTGCGCTTCTGCCCGAACAGCACGATGCCCGCGCCCGGGGTGGAGGCCGTCGTCAGCCGCGTGCGGACCCGGCGGATCAGCTCGTCGCGTCCGAACAGCATCTCGGAGTCGCCCACCGGGCGTCCGAGGGCCCCGGCGGCGAACGGGTTGGGGTCGACCGGCTCATGGCTCCGGTCCAGCTCGACGGTCAACCGCCGCCGCACCAGCGCGTCCTTATCCGTGCGGCGGGGCCGATGGCCCAGGCGCAGATGCACATGGAGGACGACGGCCTCCTGAGCGGCGGCCTCGGTGAGATCCAGCAGGACCTGCACGGTGACAGCCGTACCGCCCTCCACCGCCCGGGGCAGGGCGATCCGCTCCTCCCGCGGGGTGTAGACCCCCGTCACCGCCGCCGCCTCGATCCACGCCGACTCCAGGGGAGCGCTGCGCTCGTCCGGGTTGCCCACCTCCACGTCCACGGTGGCCGTCCGGCCCAGCAGCCGTGCCTTCGGCAGCGCGGCGTCGAGGCGGGGCCGGGGCGGGTGCCGGGCCGCCAGCTTCTCGCGCTCCGCGGCCGCCAGGAACTCGATCCGGGCCGCGGCGGGCTCGGAGAGCTCGGCGGAGAGCTCGGTGGGCGCGTCCCGCACCGAGGCCCGGACCAGGGCCGCGTGCCGCCCGGCCGCGCGCAACGCGGCGTCCCGCTCGTCGAACCGCCGCCGCTCCAGGAAGTCGGTCAGCTGACCGAGCGCGCGGGCGATGCCCTCCAGCTCCAGGGTCCTCGGCGCCCCTTCCGCCAGCCGGCTCGCGACCCGCTCGGTGCAGTCGACCAGGGAGTCCTTCTCCAGCCGCAGATCGGTCAGGGCTCCCAGTTGGTGGGCCAGCCGGCGGCGCGCGCGATGCCAGGCGTCGACCGCCGGGTCCCAGGCCGCGCCGCTGCGCAGCGCCACCGTGTCGGTGCCGAGCCGGTCGCGGACCTGGCGCAGCGCGTCGGCGTCCCGGCGCAGCGCCTCGCCGATCAGCCGGGCGGCCTTCCGCCCGGTGGCCACCAGCGGCACCAGCAGGTCGCAGGCGCCCGGCCCCTCCGTCCGGAAGTGCGCCCGCAGCGCGCCCGCGAACGCGGCCGCGTCCGACGGCACCGCCGGCCCGCCGAGGTAGACCAGAGCGGCCGAGCGTATCTCCGCATCGGTCGGCGCCGGATCCAGTTGGCGGAGTGCGGCCAGGCACAGGCTCCGGGAGGACTCCACACTCTGGGCCCGTACGGCGTACGCCAGGGCGAGCAGCCCGCTGAACCGGTGCCGGGTCGCCTCGGGCCGGCCGCCCGCCTCGGCGGCGAGAACCGCGGCGGACAGGAACGCGGACGCCTCGGCCATGGACCACTCGCCGGCCGGCCGGTCGTCCGCCCCCGCCAGCACGGCGGCGACATCGTCCCGGCTGACCGGCCGCTGCTCGTCCCGGGCCCTGCGCAGCAGTTCCGCCGCGGTGTCCGAATGCTCCTTCTCCACCAGGGCGGTGAGGGCGTTCCTCCGGGTACCGGCCGGACCGCCGCGGTCCGTGCGGGCCAGCGCCGAACGCAGCTCCGGGTCGACCCGCGGGCTGGTCTGCGCACAGGCCCCGGCCAGGGCCAGGGCCGTACTCGTGCCCAGCGCCAGGCACGCCTCGATGACCGGGCTGGCGTCCGCCTCGGAGGCCCAGGCGAGGATGATGCCGCGCCAGCGGGCGTCCTCCAGATGCTCCACCAGCAACCGCACGGTGCCCTGGGCGCGGATCTGCGTCGCGGTCAGGACATGCTGGAACGAGCGGTGGGCGAAGGCGTAGACATGCTCGGAGCGCTGGACGAGCAGGCCGTCCTGGACCATCAGGTGCAGGAACTGCTCCGACTGCGCGGAGCCGGAGGGGTCGGATCGGCTCAGCACTTGACCGATCGCCCGGCCGGCCTCGGCGGAGGTCGCCTCGTCCCGCTCCGCCTCCGTCATCTCCAGCGCCAGCACCTGGATGATGCGCTTCTTCTGCTCCGGCGTCAGCTTCAGCGGCCCGGGACCCTCGTGCACCCAGCGGCGCGACAGCAGGGCGTCGACCAGGGCGCCGGAGAGGGTGAGGGGGTTGTCGGGGAGCCGACGATCGCGTCCCAGGCCCCTGGCGACCAGGGCGAGCGCCGCCGGGTTGCGCACCAGCTCCAGCACGTCCGGCCGGCCGCGCAGTTCCTCCAGCAGTCCGTCGGCGATGACGCGGTGCCGGGTCACCGGATACCAGAGCAGGCCCTCGGCCGAGCGCGACCACTGCTCCAGGAACTCCGTGATCTGCTGGTCCGAGAGGCTCTGCACGGTGAGCACACCGGTGATGCCGGTGCCGATCAGCCGGTGCGCCGGGGGCCGCGAGGTGATGACGAAGTCGTTGCGGGGGTAGCGGCGCAGCTGCCCATCGATCCACCGGGACACGTACTGCTGCCGGACCGGGTCGGTGATCTCGTCCAGGCCGTCCAGGATGACCAGGCAGCGGCCTTGGCCGAGCATGCGCTCCAACCAGCCCTCGGCCCGTCCCGGCATACCGCCCGGCAGATGCGCGAGCTGCGCGGCGACCAGGCCCGGAAGCGTCACATGCGGGCCGTGCAGGAAGTCCTCGGCGTGGTCGCGCAGACCCAGGAGCACCGGTATCGACCGCCGTGATCCGAGTTCGCCCCGCGCCGCCTTGAGCGCCAGTCTGACGGCCAGTGAGGTCTTGCCCGCTCCGGGGCCTCCGACCAGCAGAAACGCCTTCGGCTTGTCGTCTCGGCCCAGGGCCTTGGTGATCGGCGTACGGATGGTGCTGTCGTCCACGACGACATCAGGAGCGACCGGCAGCCCGTCACCTGGCACGGCGTGCTTCCCGGACGCCTCGGGAACCAGCTTCAGAAGCCGCCGGCTGACGACTTCGACATGCGCCAGATACTGCTGCCGTAAGCCGCCCGCGGAGGAGCCCAGGCGGCGCATCACCACGCTCGCCACACCGCCGGCGGCCCCGGCGGCCGCGGTCAGCCAGGAGGTGGTCGCCTCGTTCGACAGCACCTCAAGGATCCCCGGGGACAGGGCCAGGGCCGCGCCCGTCCCCGCTCCCGCCGCCGCGAGCCATAACCTGGCCGCGGTCCGATTTCCCACTGCGCAGCGCCCCCGTGTCCCCGACCTCGTGCCGCCGGGCGGCACGGTGGCCGCCGGTCTCTTTCCGGGGGGAACGGTACCCGCTGCGGCCTCCCGTGGTTCCCCCGGTGACCGGATCCGCGGCGACCGGGTCAGCGCCCGCCGGGCGCCCGCCCGGCCGCCCCGCCCCCGGCGCGTCCGCGCAGCGCCTGGAGCACCGCCCAGACCACCGACACCAGCGGCACCGCCACGACCGCGCCCAGCACGCCCGCCGCGATGGCGCCGCCGATGACGGAGAACGCCACCACCACGGGGTGCAGCCGGACCGCCCAGCTCATCACCAGCGGGTGCAGCACATGCCCTTCGAGCTGGCCGATCAGCACGATCAGGGCCACCACGATCAGCGCCGCCACCACCCCCTTGGCGGCCAGCGCCACCACCGCCGCCACCGCGAGGGCGATGGGCGAGCCGATCAGCGGGACGAACGCGGCGAAGAACTCCAGCAGGGCGAGGGGCAGCGCGAGCGGCACCCCGAGCAGGAAGAGCGCCAGGCCGACCAGGATCGCGTTGGTCGCGGCGACCAGCACGATGCCATGGGTGTACCCGGTGAAGGTGCGCCAGGCGGTGCGGCCCGCCAGCGCCGTGCGGGGCCGTACCGACTCCGGCAACTGGCCGCAGAACCAGGCCCACTGGCGGTCACCCGAGTAGAGGAAGAACACCGAGCTGAACAGCGCGAGCGCGAAGACCGTCACCACCTCCACCAGGCGGCCCGCCCCGCTGATCGCCGTGGAGATCAGGGTGGAGCGGTGGCTGGCGAGGAACTGCCCGATCCGAGCCTGGAGATCGGTGAGCGCATGCGGGTCCAGCCGGAACGGCGGCCCCTCCAGCCAGCGTTCGATCCGGTCCACCCCCGTGACGAACTCCTGCACCAGCACCCGCCGTTCACCCGCCACCGCGTCACCGACCAGGGCCAGCACCCCCAGCACCAGCACGATCCCGGCGAGCAGCGAGACGGCGACGGCCAGAGCGCGCGGGAGCGGACGGGCGAGCAGGTCGACCAGTGGGCGCAGCAGCGCCGTCACCACCAGGCCGAGGAACACCGCGACGCCCAGCTCATGGAACCGGCCCAGCACCGCGAACACCCCGTACACCGCGGCGGCCACCACCAGCAGCCGCCAGGCGTGCGCGGCGGCGGTGCGCAGCGGCGGATAGACCCGCGTCCCGGCCTCCGGCCCCTCGGCCCCGGGCACCCCGGTCGGCTCCGGTACGCGGCCCCGGGTCATCGGGTGGGCCGCCGCCCGGGCGTAGGGGCGGACGGCGGGACGGGCGGGGCCACGGGACGGGCGCCGCCGGGAGGGGCCGCGGGGGTCCTCGGGGGGCTGTACGGGGGTGGGCATGCCTCCACCTGCTACCACCCGCGTACCGACTGGCCGGTGAGCGGCACGCCCCCGCGCCGCCAGGCACCCGTCCGCCGTACGGCCGGCGAGCGGTGAGCACGGTGGGCCCCGTACGGCCCGCGCCAGAGAGCGCTCTCCCACTCCCTTGACAGGGTCACGCCAGCAGCGCTTCACTTCCCGAAGGCTCACAGGTACGGACCAACGGCCGCCGCGGACGAGCCGCCCGCCGCGCGCCGCCGCCCCACGCAGCCAGGACGACCCCCCATCCCCCCGCCCCCACCCCCGAGGGACGCCCATGTCCACAGGTCTACGCCGTCTGACCCTCCGTTCGACTCTTGTGGTGGCCGCGCTGCTGGCCACCGCGCTCGCCACACCCTCCGCCGCCCCCGCCGCCGCGCCCGCTCCCGACCGCCCCGCGGCCCCGGCCGCCGTCCAGGCGGTGACCTTCGAGGACACCTTCGACGGGCCGGCCGGCTCGGCCGTGAACGGCTCCAAGTGGCAGATCGAGACCGGCGACAACGTTGCCAACCATGAGCGGCAGTACTACACCGCCGGCAACGCCAACGCCGCCCTCAACGGCCAGGGCCAGCTGGTGATCACCGCCCGCCGGGAGAACCCGGGCAACCACCAGTGCTGGTACGGCCGGTGCGAGTACACCTCCGCCCGCCTGAACACCGCGGGCCGCTTCACCACCACCTACGGCCGGGTCGAGGCCCGGATGAAGGTGCCGCGCGGCCAGGGCATGTGGCCCGCCTTCTGGATGCTGGGCAACGACCTCGGCCAGGTCGGCTGGCCCAGCAGTGGCGAGATCGACATCATGGAGAACGTCGGCTTCGAACCGCGCACCGTGCACGGCACCCTGCACGGCCCCGGCTACTCCGGCAGCGGCGGCATCGGCGCCGGCTACACCCTCCCGAACGGCCAGGCCTTCGCCGACGCCTTCCACACCTTCGCGGTGGACTGGTCGCCCGGGGCGATCACCTGGTCCGTGGACGGCACCGTCTACCAGCGCCGCACCCCCGCCGACCTGGGCGGACGGCAGTGGGTGTTCGACAAGCCCTTCTTCCTCATCCTCAACCTCGCCGTGGGCGGCTACTGGCCCGGCGACCCCGACGGCTCCACGGTCTTCCCCCAGCAGCTCCTGGTCGACCATGTCCGGGTCACCACCTCCGACGGCCCGGCGCCCGGCGGCGCCCTGCGCGGGCTGGCCGGCAAGTGCCTGGACGTCGCCGGGGCGAACACCGCCAACGGCACCCCGGTCCAGCTCCACGGCTGCAACGGCTCGGCCGCCCAGCGGTGGACCGTGGGCGGCGACGGCACCGTACGGGCGCTGGGCAAGTGCCTGGACGCGGCGGCGGCCGGCACCGCCGACGGCACCCGGGTCCAGCTGTGGGACTGCAACGGCACCGGCGCGCAGCGCTGGTCGTACAACGCCGCCACCCGCGACCTGGTGAACATCCCGGCCGACCGGTGCCTGGACGTCCGGGACAACAACCCGGCCGACGGCACCCCCACCCAGCTGTGGACCTGCACCGGAGCCGCCAACCAGAAGTGGGTCCTGGGCGGCTGACCCCCCGCCCGGCCCGGGCGGCCGCCGCGCTCTCCCGGCGGCGGCCGCCCCCGGCCCCGTACACACCACCCCAACGGCTGTATGGCGAGCCGCGGCCCCCGGCGCGGCGGCGCATATCGTCCCCTTCGCGGAGGCCGCCGGGCCCCGCACGCGGAAAGGGCGGCCCCCGGTCGCCGCGACCCGACGCCAGGCCAGGGGGCCCATGCTCGCCTACACCGTCATCGCCGGGATCCTGTTCACCTGGGCCCTGCTGTCCCACCGCCTCGCGCGCTGGAGCATCACCGCCCCGATCGCCCTGATGGCCGCCGGGATCGCCCTCACCTACGGCGACCACCCGCCGCTGACCTTCGAGTTCGACAACTCCGCCTTCGAGCACGCGGTGGAGGTCGTCCTCGCCCTGCTGCTGTTCGTGGACGCCACCGAGGTGCCCGGAGCGGTCATCCGCCGCGAACGAAACCTCACCGCCCGGCTGCTCGCGGTGGCGCTGCCGCTCACCCTGTGCGCCGCGTTCCTCGCCGGCTTCGCCTGCTTCCCCGACCAGCCGGCCTGGCTGCTGGCGGCGCTGGCCACCGTGGTCGTCCCGCTGGACCTCGCCCCGACCACCGCCGTGGTCCGCGACCGGCGCATCCCGGCCCGGCTCCGCGAGGTGCTCAACGTCGAGGGCGGCCTCAACGACGGTGTCATCTCACCGGTGTTCCTGCTCTGCATCGCCATCGGGGTGGAGTCGCACTCCGGCGGCTCCACCGACTACGCGGAAGCCCTGCTGGAGGCGGTCACCGCGGCCGGCTGGGCGCTCGCCGCCGGCGCCGCCACCGGGCTCACGGCCGGCTGGACCCTGCGCCGGTCCTGGGAGCGGGGCTGGACCCAGGCCTCGGCGACCAGACTCGCCGTACTCGCCGTCCCCATCGCCGCGTACACCCTGTCGGTGGCGCTCGGCGGCAACGGCTTCGTCGCCTCCTTCGTCGCCGGGGTCTGCTTCGCCCCCACCCTCGCCCGGGTGGGGCACTCCGCCGTGGAGATGACCGACGACGTGGTCACCCTGCTGACGCTCGCGCTCTGGTTCGTCTTCGGCCAGATCGTCAACAACGAGTTCTGGGACGGCTTCGAGGCGCCGGTCGTGCTCTTCGCGCTGCTCGCCGTCAGCCTGGTGCGGATGCTGCCCGTGCTGCTCGCGCTGATCGGCACCCCGCTCTCCCTCGGCGACCGGCTCTTCCTCGGCTGGATGGGCCCCCGCGGCGTCACCTCGATCGTCTTCGGACTGCTCGCGGTGGTCGAACTGCCCGACGAGCGTGGCGGGTTCATCGCCCAGGTGATGGTGATGACGGTGATGCTCAGCATCATTCTGCACGGGCTGAGCGCCGAGCCCCTCGGCCGCCACTACGCCCGCCGCACCGCCGCCCGCGACAGCGGCGGCTGACTACCTCCCGCCGACGTCACCCGCGCGGGGCCCGACCGCCCCGCAGACAGGCCCAGGCCAGCACCGCCAGGAAGGCGGCGGTGACCAGGGAGCCGACCGTGACCGGGCCCGAGCCCTCCAGCGCCCGGCCCAGACTGCCCACCGCCAGTGCGCCGAACAGCAGGGCGAGCAGTACGCGCATCCGTCGCATCGCCGGAGACCTCCCTCGTGGCCGGGACCACCACGGTAGCCCCGGCCGGCCCCCGGCGACGCGGTGGGACGGCAGTGGCGGAGCGCGGTGCGCCGTCCGCGCCGCGCTCCACCACCGCGTCCTTCGGCCGCCCCCGCCGCCCGGCTGGTGGCGCCCCGCCCCGCCCCCGTGTCCGCGGCGGGGCGCCACACCCGCCCCCTGAAGGTGCGGTCGCGGTGACGACGCTACGGGCGGGGGCGCCGGAGCGGCGTCCGGCCAGGGGTGGACTTCCGGCCACCCCCCGCGCGGCAGTACGGCGGTTCCTGCGCCTTCCGCGGTACCGCGGAAGGTGGACGTGCGCCCGCGCGCCCGGGGCTACGCTGCGCTGATGCGGAAAGGCCCGCTCCGCCCCCTCGCCGCCGACGCGCTGGTCGCCACGGCGCTGACGGGCGTCGCCGTACTCCTCGCCCAGGAGTCCACCGCCCAGCGCTGGCCGCCGCTCGACGCCACCGGCTATCTGCTGCTCGCCCTCGCCAATCTCCCGGCGGTGGCCCGCAACCGGGCCCCGGTCGCCGTCTGCGTCCTCGTCCACGCCGTCTGGGCCTGCTATGTCACCCTCGGCTACTGGCCGGTCGTCAACGCCTCCGCCTCGATGCTCATCGTCTACACGGTGGCAGCCCTGCGGCCGCTGCGCACCGCCGCGCTCTGCGCCGGCCTGATGAGCGCGGTGTGGATCTACGCCGGGGCCATCGACGGCCGGTCCGGGATGGCCGCCGTCCTCGCCCAGGCAGCCGGATTCCCGCTGGTCCTGGTCCATTTCGGCCATCTCACCCGGCGCTCCGCCGAACTGGCCCGCAAGCTGGCCGAGGAGCAGCGCGAACGGGCCCTGCGCGCGGTCGCCGAGGAACGCGGCCGGATCGCCCGGGAACTCCACGACGTGGTCGCCCACCATATGTCGGTGATCTCCGTCCAGGCCGGGCTGGCCCGCTTCGTCTTCGACTCCGACCCGGGCACCGCCCGGGGCGCGCTCGCCCATGTCGCCGGCACCAGCCAGGAGGCCCTGGAGGAGATGCGGCGGGTGCTGAAGGTGCTGCGCGCCGACGAGGAGAGCGCCCCGGCCGGCCCCATGCCCGGACTGCACCGCCTCGGCGACATGGTCGACCGGGTACGGGCCGGCGGGCAGCCCGTCACCCTGGAAGTCGCCGGTGAGGAGCGCCCGCTGCCGCCGGGCGTGGACCTGTGCGCCTACCGCGTGGTGCAGGAGGCCCTCACCAACGCCGTCAAGCACGCCCCCGGCGCGGCCACCCGCGTCCACGTCCACTACGGGCGGGACTATATCGCCGTGTCGGTCGTGGACGACGGGCGGAAGGTGCTTTCGGACAAGCCGGCCGACAGCGGCGGACACGGCTTGATAGGCATGCGCGAGCGCGCCAAGCTGTACGGCGGGACCATCAGCACCGGCCCGCGCGGCGAAGGGGGTTGGGCCGTCAGGCTCACCCTGCCGACCTCCGCGAGGACCGCACCGACGGGGGACGGCACAACGGAATGACCACCGAATGACCAGGGTGCTCGTGGTGGACGACCAGTTCCTCATCCGCGCGGGCCTGGTGGGCCTGCTCACCGCCGCCCCGGGCATCGAGGTGGTGGGGGAGGCCGCCGACGGCGAGGAGGCCGTCGCCCTCGCCTCCCGTACCCGCCCCGACGTGGTCCTGATGGACATCCGGATGCCCGGCATGGGCGGGATCGAGGCCACCGAGCGCATCCTCGCCGCGGCTTCCGCCCCGCCGCCCCGGATCCTCGTCCTCACCACCTTCGACCTGGACGAGTATGTGTACGGGGCCCTGCGCGCGGGGGCCTCCGGCTTCCTGCTGAAGGACTCCGGCCCCGAGCGGCTGCTCGCCGCGGTGGCCGCGGTCGGCGGCGGCGACGCGCTCTTCGCCCCCAGCGTCACCCGGCGCCTGGTGGAGGCCTACGCCCGCCAGAGCGCCGACGAGGCGACCCGCCGCCCGCCGGACCTGGACGCCCTGACCGATCGCGAGACCGAGGTGCTGAGGCTGACCGCCCGAGGCCTGAGCAACCTGGAGATCGCCGGCGAGCTGTTCATCAGCGAGGCCACCGTGAAGACCCACCTCAACCGGGCCATGGGCAAACTCAGCCTGGACAGCCGCGCCCAGGCCGTCGTCATCGCCTACGAGTCCGGCCTGGTCACCCCCGGCCGCTGAGGGGCCTGCCTCCGGTGGCGCCTACAGGGTGGCCCCCACCCGATATGGGTGTCAGCACCGATGGCCGGGAGACGAGGGGCGGGCGATCATGGAGGCACGCCGGTCCCGGCACCCGCGAAGCCGGGGTGTCGCCCGAAGACGCGGTGTCGCCCACGGGCGGCCCGCTCACCGCGGTGGCGGCTGAGCCGGACCGGCGCACGGTTCCCCCCTGGGCCCGGGAGCCTCGGGCGCGGGAGCCGCACACCGTACGCCCTGACCGTCCGTGTCCCGCGGGCCGGCCCACCCGGCCGCCGCGGGACGCGCCGACCCGCCCGGGAGGACGCATCCGCCCCCGCTCGACCGCACAGCCCGACCCCCGCTCATCCGCAGACGCCCCGGCGGCGCGGAGAACCCCGGCCGAGGCCCCGTCGGCCGCGACGAAGGCGGTGACCCGTGGGACACGCTGAGACCCTGCTCGCCATGGGCGGCGCCTTCCTGGCGGCCGCCTTCCTCGCCCGGCTCGGCAGCCGCATCGGGCTGCCCACCATTCCGCTCTTCATGCTGGCCGGCATCCTGCTCGGCCCGCACACCCCCGGCCTGGTCCTCGTTCAGGACCCGCACGACCTGGACATGCTCTCCGCGCTCGGGCTGGTCCTGCTGCTGTTCTATCTGGGCCTGGAGTTCCATCTCGACGACCTCAAGAGCGGCGGGCGGCGGCTGCTCGCCGCCGGCTCGGTCTATCTGGTGCTCAACGTGGGCGCCGGACTCGGCTTCGGCTTCGCCCTCGGCTGGGGCGCGCGGGAGGCCCTGGTGCTGGCCGGGGTCATCGGCATCTCCTCGTCCGCGATCGTGACCAAGATCCTCATCGACCTCGGGCGGCTCAAACGCCCCGAGACCCGGCTGATCCTCGGCGTCATCGTGGTCGAGGACATCTTCCTCGCCCTCTATCTGGCCGCGCTCCAGCCGGTGATCGGCGGCGCCCAGGGCCCGGCCGAGATGATCCTCCAGACCGCCAAGGCCTTCGGCTTCCTGCTGCTGCTGGCCGCCGTCGCCCGCTACGGCATCCGGCTGGTCGGCAGGCTGATCGCGGTCCGCGACAACGAGCTGCTGGTCATCAGCTTCCTGGGCGCCGCCGTGCTGGTCGCCGGGGTCTCCGAACTCCTCGGTGTCGCCGACGCGATCGGCGCCTTCATGGTCGGCCTGATCTTCGGCGCCACCTCCTCGGGGCCCCGTATCCGGGAGCTGGTCCATCCGCTGCGGGACGCCTTCGGCGCGATCTTCTTCTTCGGCTTCGGCCTCGCCATCGACCCCGGGGATGTGCTCTCCGTCGCCGGTCCGGTGCTGATCGCCGCCGCGCTGACCGTGGCCATGAACGTGGCGGCCGGCCTGTTCGCCGCCCGGCTGCACGGGTTCGGACCCGAACCGGCCGCCGGGATCGCCACCACCCTGCTGGCCCGCGGCGAGTTCGCGCTGATCCTGGCCGCGATGGCGGCCTCCGCCGGACTGGACGAGCGGCTCGCCCCGTTCATCGCCGGCTATGTGCTGGTGCTCGCCGTGCTCGGCCCCATCGCGGCCGGCCGCTCGCACTGGCTCGCCCGGGCGCTGCGCTCGACCGGCGGCCTGACCCGCGCGGAGGGCTGGGAGCGCGGGGAGGAGGAGGGCGGACGGCGGGAGGTGAAGGAGGACGCCACCGCCTGCGGCTGAGGATTCCCGAAGGGGCGGGGCCCCGTCAGGGGGACGGGGCGTGTCCGGAAGGGGGCGGGGGCGTTGACCGGGGTATGACCAAGACCCATCGTGTACTCGCCGCCCTCGCGGTCGCCGCCGGCGCCTCCGCGCTCTCCGCCCCCTCCGCCTCGGCCGTCGCCGGGGTGCCCCTCCCGGTGGGCCCGGGCGCCCCGTCCGTCGTCAGCCGGGTGGACGAGCTCTCCTCGCTGGGGCTGCCCGCCGAGCGGGCCGCGCAGGTGCCCCGGGTGACCCAGCAGCTCGGCGGCCTCGGCGGGCTCCAGCAGATCGGGCAGGCCCGCCAGCTGATCGAGCCGGTGGCACCGGTGATGGGGCTGCTGCCGGTCACCGCCTGACGGAGTGAGTGGCGCGGGCCCGGGGCTTCGGCACCCGGGCCCGCGCCCGTTCCGGTGGGGCGGCCGGACGGGTCAGGCGTCGCTGTCGGAGTGGGCGGCGCGATGGGCGCGGATGATGCCCGCGTACCGGTGGCCGCTGCCCTTGACGGTGCGCCGCTGGGTGGCGTAGTCCACATGCACCAGGCCGAACCGCTTGTCGTAGCCGTAGGCCCACTCGAAGTTGTCCAGCAGCGACCAGGCGAAGTAGCCGGCCAGCGGCACGCCCTTGCGCACCGCCCGCGCGCAGGCCGCCAGATGCCGCTCCAGATACGCGGTGCGCTCCGGGTCGTCGATGCTCCCGTCCGCCCGTACGGTGTCGGGGTACGCGGAGCCGTTCTCCGTGATGTACAGCCGTCGGGCCCCGTACTCCTCGGTGAGCCGCAGCAGCAGCGTCTCGATGCCGCCCGCGTCGACCTCCCAGCCCATCTGGGTCACCGGCACCCCGGGCCGTTCGACCTGGCGGGCGAAGGGCGCGGGGCCGTCCGGGTCGTCGGCGACCACGGCCGGGAAGTAGTAGTTCAGGCCCAGCCAGTCCAGCGGGGCCGCGATCACGGCCGCGTCGCCGGGGCGTTCGGGCAACTGGACCCCGTACACCTCCACCATGTCCGCCGGGAAGCCGCGGCCGTGCACCGGGTCCAGCCACCAGCGGTTGGTGTGGCCGTCCATCCGCCGGGCGGCGGCCAGGTCCTCGGGGCGGTCGCTGGCCGGGGCCACGGTGGAGAGGTTGTTGACGATGCCCACCCGGGCGTCCGGCGCGGCGGCGCGTACCGCCTGCGCGGCCAGGCCATGGCCCAGCAGCAGATGGTAGGAGGCGCGTACGGCGGCGGTGAGGTCCCGAGTACCGGGCGCCATCCGGCCCTCCAGATGCCCGATCCACGCCGAGCAGAGCGGCTCGTTGAGGGTGGCCCAGTGGTGCACCCGGTCGCCCAGCCGTTCGGCGACGGCGGAGGCGTAGCCGGCCAGGTGGGTGGCGGTGTCCCGGACCGTCCAGCCGCCGCGGTCCTGGAGCGCCTGCGGCAGGTCCCAGTGGTAGAGCGTGGCGGAGGGGGTGATGCCGGCCTCCAGCAGGCCGTCCACCAGCCGGTCGTAGAAGTCGAGCCCTCGCCCGTTGACCGGGCCGTCGCCGCCGGGCACGATCCGCGGCCAGGCGATCGAGAAGCGGTAGGCGCCGGTCCCCAGCCGCCGCATCAGCGCGATGTCCTCGGGCCAGCGGTGGTAGTGGTCGCAGGCGGTGTCGCCGTGGTCGCCGCCGTCGATCGTGCCCGGGGTGTGGGAGAAGGTGTCCCAGATGGAGGGCGCCCGCCCGTCCTCGGCGACGGCCCCCTCGATCTGGTAGGCCGACGTGGCCGTGCCCCAGGCGAAGTCGGGCGGCAGGGCGGCGTAGTCGGTGAACTCGGTCACGGATGTCCTTTCACGATCCTTGCGAAGGGGGCGTCACTTGACGGCGCCGGCGGTCAGCCCGGCCACCAGATAGCGCTGGAGCAGCAGGAAGCCGGCCACCACCGGCACGCTGACCACCAGCGAGGCGGCCATGATCTGGTTCCAGTAGACGTCGTTCTGGGTGGAGTAGCCCTGGAGCCCGACGGCCAGCGTCCGGGTGGTCTCGTTGGTCATCACCGAGGCGAACAGCACCTCGCCCCAGGCGGTCATGAAGGCGTACACCGCCACCGCCACGATCCCCGGCACCGCCGCCGGCACCACCACCCGCAGCAGCGCCTTCAGTGGTCCGCAGCCGTCCACCAGCGCGGCCTCGTCCAGTTCCCGGGGCACCGACTCGAAGTAGCCGATCAGCATCCAGACCGAGAACGGCAGCGAGAAGGTGAGATAGGTGAGGATCAGCCCGCCGCGCGAGCCGAACAGCGCCACCCCGGTCGCGTTGCCGATGTTGACGAAGAGCAGGAACAGCGGCAGCAGGAAGAGGATCCCGGGGAACATCTGGGTGGACAGCACCGTCACCGTGAACAGCCGCTTGCCGCGGAACCGGTAGCGGCTCACCGCGTACGCGGCGAAGACGGCGATCACCACCGAGCAGACGGTGGCCGCGCCCGCCACGATCAGCGAGTTGACGAAGTAGCGCGCCAGCGGCACGGTCTCCCAGATGTCGAGATACGGGCGGACGGTGAGCCCGCTCGGCAGCCAGCGGAACTTCCCCGAGACGTCCTGAAGCGGCTTCAGTGAGCTGGAGACCATCACATACACCGGCAGCAGGACGAAGGCGGAGAGCAGGGTGAGGAAGATCCGCTGCGACCAGAGGAAGGAGCGCGGCGGCGCCATCGGCGAGCGGACCGAGCGGACCGCTCGGGACGGGGGCGGATACCGGGAGGGGTCAGCCACGGGAGACTCTCCGCTCGCGCGAGGTGAGGAACAGGTACACGCCCGTCACCAGCAGCAGGAACAGCAGCAGCAGGACCGACATCGCGGAGCCGGCGCCGAAGTTCCAGGTGGCGAAGGACGACTGGTAGATATGGATGGAGACCAGGTTCGCCGCCTCCGGCGCCGCCTTGCCGAACAGCACGAACGGCGTGTTGAAGTCGTTGAACGTCCACAGGAACAGCACCAGGACCAGCACCTGGTTGACCGGCCGCAGCGAGGGCAGGGTGATCCGGCGCAGCTGCTGCCACCGCCCCGCCCCGTCCAGGGCGGCCGCCTCGTACATCTCCCGAGGCACGTTCTGCAGCCCGGCCATGATCACCAGGAAGGCGAACGGCCAGCCCTTCCACACCGAGACGGTCAGCAGGGCGATGAAGCTGTTGTCGCCGATCAGCCAGAACGACGGGGAGTCCAGCAGCCCCAGCTGGTCGTGGAGCACATAGTTCACCAGCCCGTTGTCCCGCTGGAACATGAACGACCAGGTGATCACCGCCGTGTACACCGGCAGCGCGTACGGGACGAGGAACAGCGCCCGCAGCAGGCCCCGGCCGCGGAAGGTGTCCTGGAGGTAGACGGCGGCGGCCGTGCCCAGCAGCCAGCAGAGCCCTACCGAGGCCACCGTGAACAGGCAGGTGGTGAGGAACGA
The DNA here is from genome assembly GCF_040644755.1 of Streptomyces sp. NPDC046887. Classification (NCBI taxonomy): domain Bacteria; kingdom Bacillati; phylum Actinomycetota; class Actinomycetes; order Kitasatosporales; family Streptomycetaceae; genus Streptomyces; species Streptomyces sp. NPDC046887. Next base: position 22,743 of record NZ_JBEYXH010000023.1, on the reverse strand, counting down.
TTGGAGGAGCGCCTGCCCGGCGGGGGCGTCCAGGTCCACCACCAGCCGGAAGTTGTCCAACCCGCGCCAGGGGGCCGCGCCCCAGTCCCGCAGAGAGAACTGGGTCAGCTCGCGGAAGCTCATCGCCACACCGATGACGATCGGCAGCAGATGGACCAGGATTTCCAGCAGCAGGGCCGGCAGGAGCAGCAGGTAGGGCAGGGCCCGTCCCGGACGGCGCCCCTTCCGCGGGGAAGGTGGCTTGGCGGGGGCCGGCTCCCGGTCGCTGCGGGGGCCGGCGCTCGCGGTGGTGGTGGCGGTCATCGCGGTCGGCTCAGCCCTGCGCCATCTGCGCCTGCGCCTTGGTGAGTTCGGCCCGCACCGACTCCTCGGTCACCGGGCGCCCACCGGCGGCAGCGGCGAAGAGGTTCTTCACCGCGGTGCCCACCACCGTCTCGAACTGCGACTCGTTGGGCACCTGCGGCAGCGCCTGCGCGCTGGTGGCCAGGGTGCTGCGCAGCACCTTCAACTCCGGCCGGTCGAACGCCGGATCGGTCTGCGCGGCCTTCACCGGAGGGATCGAGCCGTAGGTGGAGCACAGCAGGCGCTGCTCCTCGTCGCTGGTCATGAACTTCACGAACTTCAGCGCCCCGTCGACGTTCCTGGTGTTCTTGAAGACCGCCAGATTGATCCCGGCCACCATGGAGTTGGTGCTGGTGCCCTGGCCGGGCGCGCCGGAGGCGACCGGCACCGGGGCGACCCCCCACGCGTCGTCCGCCATGCCCTGGGAGGCGAAGGTGGAGGCGGCCGCCTGCCAGAGCACCATGGCCGTCCGGCCCTTGGCGAAGTCGCTCAGCGACTGGTTCTGCGCGTACTCGGCGTTGCCGGGCGCGATGATCTTGTCCTTGGCCATGAAGTCGACATACTGCTTCACGGCCTTCACCGCCCCGTCGGAGGTGAAGTCGGGCTTGCCCTGGGCGTCGAAGAAGTCCGCCCCGTGCTGCTTGCCGAGCACGAACACCTGGTGGATGTTGTTGGAGAGGTTGGCGCCCTCCGCGCCCAGCGCCCATGTGCCGTCCCTGGACAGCTTCTTCCCGGTGGCGACCAGCTCGTCCCAGGTCGCCGGGGGACCCGCTATCCCCGCCTCGGCGAACATCTTCTTGTTGTAGTAGAGCGCGTAGGACATGGAGTACAGCGGCACCGCGGCCGGGTCCTGGCCCTGGGCACCGGTGGAGCCGAGCGCCGACTCCACGAACCGGTCCCGCCCGCCGATCTTCTTCAGACTGGTCTCGTCCCAGGGCCGCAGCGCCCCGGTGGCCTGGAGCGAGGCCGACCAGGTGTTGCCGATGTTCAGCACGTCCGGGCCCTGACCGGAGGTGGCGGCGGTCATGATCCGGTTGAGCAGGTCGGACCAGGGCACCACCTCCAGCTTCACCTTGATACCGGTCCGCTTCTCGAACTTCCTCAGCTCCGGTTCCAGGATCTTCTTGTCGGCCTCGATGTTCGGGCCCTGGTTGGACGCCCAGTAGGTGAGGGTCTTCGGCGACTCGTTGGAGCCGCCCGAGGAGGTGCCGCCCCCGCACGCCGTGGCGGCGGCGAGCAGGGAGAGGACGGCGGCACTGCCGGCCGCGGCTCGGACGGCTCGTGCACGGATTCTGCTCATGGCTCCGGGGGTCCCTTCCGGTGGAGCGAGCGGGGCCGAAGGACGGCGGACCGACGGCATCGGGGGAGAGGGCCAGGCTGCACCCTCCGAACGCCCTCACGGCTTAATTTAGGACGTGAGTTAAGCTCTCGTCAGCGGTACCGTCAAGGGGCCCGGCGGAAGGAAGTTCCGCGCCCCACACGGCCGATGGGCGGTATACAAGGCCGGTGGGCACGGACAGGGCCGAAGGGGGCCGGATGGCAGCGAGAACCGGGCGGACGGTCAACGACCTGCGGCGCAGCAACCGCGCCGCCGTACTGCGGAGGTTGTATTTCGGCGGCCCGCTGAGCCGCCAAGAGCTCGGCCCCGCCACCGGACTGAGCTCCGGGACCATCAGCAATGTGGTCGGCGACCTGGTTGGCGACGGGCTGCTCGAAGAGGCCGGGACGGTGGACTCCGACGGCGGCCGCCCCCGCACCCTGCTGCGGATCGCCCCCACCGCCGGACGGCTTATCGGCGTGGACGTCGGTGAGACCCGGGTGCGGGTCGAGCTGTTCGACCTCGCCCTCACCGAACTCGCCCGCGTGGAGCGGCCGATGAGCGGCGCCGCCGCCTATGACGTGGACGCGGTGGTGGCCCACATTCGCGACGGCGTCGCCGAGGTGCTGCGGGCGGGGGAGCCCGGCGGTGACGGCCGGCTGGTGGGGATCGGCGTCGGGGTGCCCGGGATCGTGGCCGCCACCGGGGAGCAGGGCGCCGTGGTGCACGGCCAGACCAACGGCTGGGACGCCGTCCCGCTGGAGCGGCTGCTGCGTACCGCCTGCCGGCTGCCCGCCGGGCTGCCGGTGCTGATCGAGAACGGCGCCCGCACCCTCGGCCAGGCCGAGATGTGGTTCGGCGCCGGGCGGGGCGCCCAGAGCGCCGCGGTGGTCCTGTTCGGCTCCGGGGTGGGCGCCTGCCTGGTCACCGACCGGGCCGAGCAGGGGCGCGCGCTGGAGTGGGGGCATGTCACCGTACGGGTCGGCGGCCGGCGCTGCCGCTGCGGCGCCCCCGGCTGCCTGGAGGCCTACGCGGGCGCCGCGGCCCTGCTGGAGCGGTGGCGCGAGGCGGGCGGGCGGCCCCCCGGCGGCGCCGACGAGGAGGCCGCGCTCGCCGCACTGGTGGCCGCCGCCCACCCGGCGGAGGGCGGCACGGCCGACCCGGTGGCCTCGGCGGTGCTGGCGGAGACCGCCGAGTATCTGGGGGCCGGGCTCTCCGGGCTGATCAACCTGTTCCAGCCGGAGCGCGTGCTGGTCGGCGGCTGGGCCGGGCTGCTGCTCGGTCCGCGCTTCCTGGACGCGGTGCGCACCCATGCGGCCGCCTACGCGCTGGCCTACCCGGCGGGCCGGGCCACCATCGCCCTCGGCGCGCTCGGCCCGGACGCCGTCACCGTGGGGGCGGCCACCCTGCCGCTCGCGGTCTTCCTGGACGCGGGCGGGCGCCGGGAGGAGAGACAGCCGGAGCGGGAGGTGGTCCTCCCGGCCTGGCAGACCGCGATCCAGGGGCGGGTACGGGGCTGACCCCCGCCGGTCGTACGGGCACGGGCGGGGTGCCACCCCCGTGAGAGGCGCCCCGCCCGCGTTCAGGGGGCAGGTGGTCAAGGGCGGCTCACTTCACCGAGCCGGCCATCACGCCCTGGACGAAGTGCCGCTGGAAGGCGAAGAACACGACCACCGGCACGATCAGGGAGAGGAACGCGCCCGGCGCCAGGACATCGATATTGCTGCCGAACTGCCGCACCTGCGACTGGAGTTCCACCGTCAGCGGCTGCGCGGAGCTGTCGGCGAAGAGCAGCGCCACCAGCATGTCGTTCCACACCCAGAGGAACTGGAAGATCGCCAGGCTGGCGAGGGCCGGACGGCCCACCGGCAGCACCAGCCGGGTGAAGATCATCCACTCACCGCCGCCGTCCATCCGCGCCGCCTCCAGCATCTCGCGCGGGATGTCGGCGAAGTAGTTGCGCAGCAGGAAGACGGCGAACGGCAGCCCGTAGGCGACATGGAACAGCACCACACCCGGGATGGTGCCGAACAGCCCCAGCTGCCCGAACAGCTTCGCCACCGGCAACAGTCCCACCTGGACCGGGACCACCAGCAGCGCCACCACCAGCAGGAAGATCCAGTCCCGGCCCGGGAACTCCAGCCAGGCGAAGGCGTATCCGGCCAGCGCCGCGAGCACCACCACCAGCACGGTGGTGGGCACCGAGATCAGCACGGTGTTCCAGAACGCCCGGGTGATCCCCGCATTGCCCAACAGGGTCGTGTAGTTGTCGAGCGAGAGCTGACCGGGGCTGGTGAGCGCCGTCCACCAGCCGCTCGCCGCGTTGTCGTCCGTCGAGCGCAGCGAGGAGAGCAGCAGCCCGGCGACCGGGGTGATCCACACCAGGCCGACCACCGCCAGGAACGCCTGCACCAGACCGCTGCCCAGCAGGCGGCGCAGCCGACCGCCACCCGGTGGCCGGGGAGGCGCGGGCCGGGGCCCCGGCGGCGGGGCGGACGGCGACGACGGAGCCGGGGGAGGGGCGGTGGAGGTCGCGCTCATGACTGACTCCTGCGGAAGCGGCGGACGTTGAAGACCATGGCGGGGATCACCAGCAGCAGGAGCAGCACCCCGAGCGCACTGCCGAGCCCCTGGTCGTTGCCGCCGCCGAAGGAGACCAGCCACATCTGGGTGGCCAGCACCGTGGCGTCCTCCTGCACCGGGCCGGGGGCGATGATGTAGATCAGGTCGAAGACCTTCATCACATTGATCACCAGGGTGACGAAGACGACCGTCAGCACCGGCGCCAGCAGCGGCACGGTGATCCGCCGGAACACCTGCCATTCGTTCGCCCCGTCCATCCGGGCCGCCTCCAGCGCGTCACGCGGCAGCGAGGAGAGCCCGGCGCCGATCAGCACCATGGCGAACCCGGTCCAGATCCAGAGATAGGCGCCGATGATCGCCGGGGTGACCAGGGCCGGGCCCAGCCAGGAGACGCCCTCGAAGGGCGGGGCGAAGTTCGCCGCGGGCAGCCGTACCGTGTACGAGCCGTCCGCCAGGCCCTGGAAGCGGTACGAGCCGTCCGGCGCGGTGGTCGTCGTGGCGGCGGACACCCCGCCGTCCCGTACGGCCTCCACCGTCAGCCCGGGCAACCCGCGTTCGGCCGGGTCCACCGCCCCGGGGCGGCCCCCGCCGCCGGGGGTGAAGTCCAGATAGACGGCCCCGCGCAGCTCGCCGGGGCCCGCCTTCACCGCGGCCGGCGCGGGCTCCGCCTCGGCCGGCATCTCCTTGGGCGGTACGCCGACCAGCCCGAGGTTCACCGTGTGGCCCGGCGCCACGGCCTCGGCCGTACCGTAGGAGCCGTCCGGGGCCTCGGTGATCCCCTGGTCCTCCCGGGGCCGGGCGGTCGGGTAGGAGGACGTCCCGGCGAAGGCGTCGTGCACCCCGACCACCGCCGCGTTGAGCACGCCCTTGTCGGGGTCCTCCTCGTAGGCGAGCCGGAAGATGATCCCCGCCGCCAGGAAGGACACCGCCATCGGCATGAACAGCAGCAGCTTGAAGGCGGTCGCCCAGCGGACCTTCTCCACCAGCACGGCGAGGATCAGCCCGAGCCCGGTGAGCAGGGTCGGGGCGACGACCACCCAGATCGCGCTGTTGCGGAGGGCGGTCAGGGTGGCCGGGTCGCGGAACATCTCCGTGTAGTTGTCCCCGCCGACGAAGGCGGTCCCGGCCGCGTCGAAGAAGCTGCGGCCGACGGAGAACAGCACGGGGTAGACGACCAGGGCGCCGAGCAGCAGCAGCGCGGGGAGGACGAAGGCGACGGCGACGGTCCGCCGTCGGCGCTGGGCGCGCCGCCGGGGACCCGCGGCCCCCGCGGTGAGGGTCGTGGTCATCGCCGTCAGCCCTGGTACGCCTTGGCCGCGGCGGCCTCCAGCGCGGCCGCGGTCGCCGCCGGGTCCGAGGGGTCGCGCAGGAAGTCCTGGAGCAGCTTCCACTCGCCGACGCCCTTGGTGCCGCCGAAGGCGGCCGGTGCCTGGTCCGACATGTCGAAGCGCACCGCGTCACCGGCGGCTATCAGCGACTCGGCGGTGGCCCGCAGGGTGTCGTCACCGTACGAGGCCACATCCAGCTTCTTGTTGGGGGAGAGGAACCCGCCCGCCTCCGCCCACACGGCGGCCGCCTCCGGGGTGGCCAGGTACTCCGTGAAGGCCTCGGCGGCCTTCCGGTTCTTGCCGTCCTTCAGCATGACCGCCGCGTCACCGCCGCTGACGACGGGGGCCTTGCCGCCGGCGACCGCGGGGAACGGGAAGAAGGCGGCGTCCTGGCCGATCTTCTTGCCGAACTGGTCCTTGGCGATGCCCGCGACGAAGTCGCCCTCGTAGACCATGCCGGCCTCCGGGTCGGGGCCGAAGACCTTCTCCACCGAGCCGGGGAAGTCGGTGCCGAGCGCGCCCTTCTGCCCGCCCGCGATCAGCTTCTTGTCGGAGAACAGCTCGCCGAGGGTGGTCAGGGCCTTCACCACGCTGGGGTCGGTCCAGGGGATCTCGTGCCGGGCGAGCCGGTCGTACTTCTCGGGCCCGGCCTGGGAGAGGTAGATGTTCTCGAACCAGTCGGTGAGCGTCCAGCCGTCCTCGCCGGCCACCGCGAAGGCCGGCAGACCGGAGTCGGAGACGGCCTGACCGCTCTTCAGCATCTCCTCGTAGCTGGTCGGCGGCTTCACTCCGGCCTGCTCGAAGGCCTCGGGGCTGTACCAGACGGTCGACTTGTGGGCGGCCTTGAAGTACAGCCCGTAGAGCGTGCCGTCGACCGAGCCGTACTCCTTCCAGACCGGGGCGTAGCCGGCGTCGACGGCCTTGCCGGTGGCCGGGGTCAGCGGCTTGAGCCAGCCCTTCTTGGCGAACTGCTGCAACACGCCGACCTGCGGGACCATCACCACATCGGGGGCGTTGCCGCCCTCGATCTTGCTGCCGACGACCGTGGAGACATTGTCCCCGGTGGAGGTGAACTGCGTCTTCGCGCCGGTCTTCTCGGTGAAGGCGTCCAGCACCTTCTGGAAGTTCTTCTGCTCGGCGCCGGACCACACCCCGGCCACGCTGAGGGTCTGGCCGCTGAGCTCCTTGCTCCCGCCGCCCGCGCTCACCGGGCCGCCGCCGCAGGCGGTCGCCCCCAGCGCCAGGGTGAGGGCCGAGCAGCACGCCGTCGCCATCCGTCGCCGCATGGTCATCGTGATACCTCCGAGGTGGTGTGGTCCCCGGTCCACCAGGCGGCGGTGGATCCGGGCAGGACGCCGGCCGGGCAGGGGCCGCTGGACAGCAGGGGGGCGCCGGGGGCCGGTGCGGGCACCGGGTCGGCGGTGAAGTTGACGGCGCAGACCAGGCCCTCGCCGCGCTCGAAGACCAGGACACCGGGCGGGGAGGGCAGCCAGCGCAGCGTGCCCTCGCCCAACTGCGGCAGCCCGCGCCGCAGTTGCAGACCGTCCCGGTACAGGTGCCAGAACGAGTGGGTGTCGGCGAGCGCCCGGTCGGTGGCGTGCTCGGCGAACCAGCCGGGCTGCGGCAGCCACGGCTTGGCGCTCTCCGCGCCGGCGCTGAAGCCGAACGGGGAGGCGTGGCCCGACCAGGGGAGCGGCACCCGGCAGCCGTCGCGGATCCGGGCCCGGCTGCCGGTGCGCCGGAAGATCGGGTCGGTGAGCACCTCGTCCGGCAGGTCCACCACCTCCGGCAGGCCCAGCTCCTCGCCCTGGTAGATATACGCCGCGCCCGGCAGCGCCAGCATCAGCAGCGCCGCCGCCCGCGCCCGCGCGGCGCCCAGTCCGCTGCCCTCGGTGCCGCACTCGCCGTACCGGGTGACCGTGCGCACCTGGTCGTGGTTGTTGAGCACCCAGGTGATGGTGGAGCCGGTCCCGGCGATGTCCCGGACCGCCTCGTCGATCACCGTGCGGAAGGCCCCGGCGTCCCAGGGGGCGCTCAGCAGGTCGAAGAAGAACGCCTGGTGCAGCTCGTCGGGGCGCACATACCTGGCGTGCTCGCGGGCACTGGGTACGGAGACCTCGCCGACCAGCAGCCGTTCGCGGCCGTCCCGGGCCGTGTACTCCTCGCACACGGCCCGCCACTGGCGCCACACCTCGTGCACCTCGGGCTGGTTCCAGGCGAGCGGGTTGACCGAGTCGCGGGTACGGGCGTCGGCCTCGGGATCGGGGGAGTCCGGCAGCCCGGGGTGCTTGAAGAGCCCGGCGGCCACATCGATCCGGAAGCCGTCCACCCCCCGGTCCAGCCAGAACCGCAGCACCTCGTCGAAGTGGGCGGGCACCTCGGGGTTGCGCCAGTTCAGGTCCGGCTGCTCGGGCGTGAACATATGCAGGTACCACTGGCCGGGGCTGCCGTCCGGCTCGGTCACCCGGCTCCAGGCCGGACCGCCGAACATGGCGTGCCAGTTGTTGGGCGGGACGTCCCCGCCCGGGCCGCGGCCCTCGGCGAAGTGGAAGCGGGCGCGGGCCTCGCTGTCCGGGCCGGAGGCGAGCGCCTCGCGGAACCAGGCGTGCTCGGCCGAGCAGTGGTTGGGGACGATGTCCAGCAGCACCCGGATGCCGAGCCGGTGGGCGTCGGCCACCAGCCGGCCGAACTCGTCCAGGTCGCCGAAGACGGGGTCCACTGCGCGGTAGTCGGCGACGTCATAGCCGTGGTCGGCCTGCGGGGAGGGGTAGAACGGGCTCAGCCAGACGCCGTCCACGCCGAGCTTCTTCAGATACGGCAGACCGGCGCGGACGCCGGCCAGGTCGCCGATGCCGTCACCGGTGCTGTCCAGGAAGCTGCGGACGTACACCTGGTAGATCACCGCGTCCCGCCACCAGGGCGGGGCGGACCGGGGTGTGAGGTGCTGCGAGAGGCCGTCGTGGGCCGGAGCGGTGAGCATCACCCGTTGACCTGATTTCTCGAAGGGGTGCGCGCCATCCGGAGCGGGTAGCGGTTATGCATGCATGTTAGGTAGGTATGTCGAGAGGGTGTCAACGATGGTGCGGAAATCCGCCGAAGACTGCGGCTTATGTCCGACTATGGCGGACGGGATGGTCGCCTGCGGCTACCTAACAGGTAACTAGGACCGGAGAGAAAGGGGAACGCGTTCAGCGGCGGCGGGCGATGGCCGCGAGCTCGCCGGCCAGTCGCCGCACGGCGGCCGCGGGCGTCTGGTGCTGCGCCATCGCGTCCTGCGCCACGGCCTGCACGGCCAGGCTGACCTGTTCGTAGTGCGGGCTCTTGGGGCGCGGGGCCGCCGTCAGCAGGCTCTCCCGCAGCGCCGGCAGATAGGGGAACCGCCGCACCAGCGCCGGGTCCTCGTAGAGCGCCGCCCGCACCGGCGGCAGGGCGCCCTCGCTCAGCACCCGGCGCTGCACCGGCTCGCTGGTGAGGTACGCCAGGAGGTCGCGCGCCGACTCGGGATGGCGCGCGTGGCTGCTCACCGCCAGGTTGGAGCCGCCCAGCACGCTGGTGCCCGGGCCCGTGGTCCCGGGCAGCGGCACCGCGCCGAACTTCCCGGCCACCGCCGAGTCCTCGCCGGACGCCCCGGCGTAGGCGTAGGGCCAGTTGCGCAGGAACAGCAGCCTGCCCTCCTGGAACGCCCGGCGCGACTCCTCCTCGGTGTACGCCAGCGCTTCCCGGGGGATCCAGCCGTCCCGTACGCCCCGGGCCAGGAAGCCGATCCCGGTGCGGGCCGCCGCCGAGTCCACGGTCACCCGCTCGCCCTCGTCGCCGAGGATGGAGCCGCCCGCCGAGTACACCGCCTCCGCGGCGTTCACCGTCAGCCCCTCGTACGGCAGGAACTGGCCCGCGTACCCGTCGAGTCCGTACTCCGGCGCGAGGGTCCGTGCCTGGCGCTCCAGCTCCGCCCAGGTGCGCGGCGGCCGTTCGCCCGCCCGCGCCAGGACGTCCTTGCGGTAGTAGAGCATTCCGGCGTTGGTGACATACGGGACCGCGTAGAGCCGGTCGTCGTAGGTGGCGGTGCCCACCACCGGCGGCAGGAAGCTCTTCAACGGGAAGCGGGCGCGGTTCAGCGGGGCGATCCAGCCCGCGGCGGCGAACTCCGAGGTCCAGGCGACATCGATGTTGAGCACGTCGAACCGGCCCGCGCCCGCGCGCAGATCGGTGACCATCTGGGACCGGGTCTCGTCCGCCGAGTCCGGCAGCTCGACCAGGGTGACCTTCTCGCTCGGGTGCGCGCGGTTCCAGCCGTCCAGCACCCGGCCCAGATATCCGGTGAGATCGCCGGCCGTGGCCAGCGTCATCGGGCCGCGCCCGCCGTCCGGCGCCCGGCCTCCGGCCGCCGTACCGGAGGCCGCGTACCCGGTCAGGATGACCATGGCGACCAGGAGACCCCTACCCGCGGCATGGATCCACCGCATAGGTTCCTCCCCGAGCATCCGGCGCAGGACCTCGTCGTCCCCCGTCCCGGGCATGTATACCCGTTAGGTATGGGCGATACTAGAGCCCACATCACCTCGGGAGCAGGCCAAGGAGGACAGCACGGGTGCGCCTTCCCCTCCTCGCCCTGCTGGCAAGGGGCCCCGCCCACGGCTACGAGCTCAAGCAGGACCTTGAGCAACTGCTGGGCGCCGCGTACCCTCCCACCAACGTCGGCCAGATCTATGTCACCCTCGGCCGGCTGGAGAAGTCCGGGCTCATCGAGGGCGAGGAGATCGCCCAGGAGAGCCGGCCCAACAAGAAGATCTACCGCCTCACCGAGGCCGGGCAGGAGGCACTCCGCGCCTGGTTCGAGGAGACGGCCGACGAACCCCGGGTCCGGGACGAGTTCTTCATGAAACTCGCCCTCGCCCCGCGCACCGGGCTCGCCGACCAGATCGCCCTCATCAACAAGCAGCGACGCGAGTACCTCACCACCATGCGCAACCTCTCCAAGCTGGCCGCGGCCGAAGACCGGGACAACCGCATCGCGCATCTGCTCATCGAGGGCGCCATGCTCCACCTCCAGGCCGATCTCGACTGGCTGGAGCGCTGCCAGGAGGAACTGGAGGAGCTGCGGTGACCACGGACGCCTCCACCCCGCCCCTGCTGCGGGCCGAAGGGCTGGTCAAGACCCACCACGGCGAGGGGGCGCCCGCCCACGCGGTGCGCGGTGTGGACCTCGACGTCCGCCACGGGGAGTTCGTCGCGATCACCGGCCCCTCCGGCGCCGGCAAGTCCACCCTGCTGCATCTGCTCGGCGGGCTCCAGCGCCCCGACGGCGGCTCGCTCTGGCTCGACGGCGAGCGCACCGACGGCTACAGCGAGGCGCGCTGGGCGGTCGAACGGCGCCGCCGCATCGGCATCGTCTTCCAGTTCTTCAACCTGGTCTCCAACCTCACCGTCGCCGACAACGTCGAACTCCCCGCCCTGCTCGCCGGCACCCCCGCCCGCCAGGCCCGCGCCGAACGCGTCAAGCTCCTCGCCGAACTGGGCCTGGAGGGCAAGGAGCGCGGTATGCCCGGCGAACTGTCCGGCGGTGAACAGCAGCGCGTCGCCCTCGCCCGCGCCCTGGTCAACCAGCCCCGGCTGCTGCTCGCCGACGAACCGGCCGGCAGCCTCGACAGCAAGGGCACCCGCGAGGTCATGCGGCTGCTGACCCGCTTCCACCAGCGCGGCCAGACCATCGTCCTGGTCACCCATGACGCCCGGCTCGCCAGCGCCGCCGACCGGGTCATCAGCTTCTACGACGGCCGGATAGCCGACGACGCCGCACTCGGCGCCGTGCCCACCCGCCGCACCGGTCCGGCCGCCGTCATCGACCTGAACGACCCGAAGGACTGACCGGCGTGCGGGCCATGCTGCGCTGGGCGCACGCCGATCTGCGCACCCACCGGGGCGAGGCGCTGTTCCTGGTCGCCGCCACCGCCGGGATCGTCGCCTCACTACTCCTGGCCACCGCCCTGTTCGGCTACGCCACCAACCCCTGGCAGCGGGTCTTCACCCAGTCCTCGGGCGCCCATGTCTGGCTCCGCACCGGCCCCGCCGCCGACACCGGCCGGCTCGCCAAGCTCGACGGCGTCACCGCCGTCTCCGGCCCCTACCGCACCGCCACCACCACCGCCGCCTCCCGGGGCGCCCGGGCGAACGTCGAACTGCGCGCCACCGGCCCCGCCCCGCCCGCCACGGCTCGCCCGCTGATGGTCTCCGGCCGCTGGCTCGACCCGGCCGCCCCGGATGGCGTCGTCCTCGAAGCGGGCCTGGCCCGCGCCCTGTGGGCCGAACCCGGCGACCGGCTCACCGTCGCCGGCCGCACGCTCACCGTCCTCGGCACCGCCGAGACCGCCGAGCGCCGCTACCGCCCCGGCGAACGGCCCGGCACGATCTGGGCCCTGCCGTCCGCCGTGCCCTCGGGCAGCGGCGCGGGCCAGGTGGTCGGACTGCGGCTCGCCGACCCCGAGGACACCGACTACACCGTCCAGCGCGCCGTCACCGCGCTCGGCGCCGGGGCCGTCGGCGATGTCTCCACCTGGCAGCAGGCCCGCTCCGACGCCCAGGGCGACACCCGGCTGCTCGGCCAGGTCCTCGGGCTCTTCGGCCTCGGCGCCCTGCTCGCCGCCGCGCTCGCCGTGTTCGGCGCCATCAGCACCCGGGTGCGCGGCCACCTCCGCGACATCTCCGTCCTCAAGGCCGTCGGCTTCACCCCTGGCCAGGTGGTCCGGATCTTCCTGGTCCAGCATCTGGCGTTCGCCGTGCTCGGCGCGGCCCTCGCCGTCCTGCTCGTCCGGGCCGCGGGCGGCCGGCTGCCCGGCCGGCTCGGCGACGCGGTCCAGATGTGGCAGGGCCTGCCCGGACACCTGGCCGCCCTCCTCCTCGTCCCGGCCGCCGCCGTGCTGTTCATCGGGGCGGCCACCAGCCTGGCCGCCTGGCGGGCGGGCCGCGTCCCGCCCGTACCCGTACTGCCCGCGACCGCCGCCCCCGGCGGGGGAGGGCTCTCCGGTGCGGCCCGCACGGCCCTCGGGCTGCGGGTGCCGCCCGCCCTGGTCCTCGGCTGGCACCGGGCCTTCGGGCGCGGCCGCCGCGCACCGTCCACCATCGCGCGCCTCGCCCTTCCCCTGCTGCTGATCACGGTGGCGCTCGGCGGCTGGACGACCATCGAACGCTTCGACAGCCGCCCCGAGCAGGTCGGCCTGGCCGCCGCGCTCACCGCCCGCCCCGACGCCACCCTCACCGACCGGGAGGCGGCCGCGCTGCTGCGGGCCCACCCGGACGTCACCGCGGCCCACCCCGGCCTGGAGGTCGCCGCCCTCGTCCCCGGCCAGACCGGTACCGTCGCCCTGCGCGGCCTCGGCACCCGCGCCCACCCCTACCCGTACGCCATCGCCGAAGGCCGGGCCGCGCACGGCCCCGACGAGGCCGTCGCCGGACAGGGGCTGCTCGACCTGCTCGACGCCCGGGTCGGCGACTGGATACGGCTGACCGTCGGCGGCCACCCCCAGGTGCTGCACCTGGTCGGCCGCAGTATCGAACCGGAGAACGGCGGCCGGGTGGTGTCCACCTCCCTCGACACCCTGCGCGAGAACCACCCCGGTCTGCGCCCCACCCTCTACCAGCTCCGACTGCGCCCGGGCGCCGACCCGCGCGCGGTGGCCGCCGACCTCGCCGAGGCCTCCTCCTCCCGGTTGGACATCCAGTCGGCCACCGGCCCCGCCGACCGCCTCACCGCCCTGCGCGGAGTCGTCGCCGGACTGATCGCCGTCCTCGCCCTGATCGGCCTCACCGAACTGTCCACCGCCATCGGCGGCACCATCCGGGACGGCGGACGGGACCTGCTCGCCCTCAAGGCCATCGGCCTGACCCCGCGCCAGATCACCGCCGTCACCATCACCGCGACCGGCTGCACCGCCCTGGCCGCCGCCCTCCTCGGCACCGCCCTGGGCGTCCCGCTGGCCCACTGGCTGATCGACCACGAGGCCCGGGCCACCGGCATCGGCGCGGGCATCGCCCACGCCCCGCCCCTGCCGCACCTCCTGGCGCTCACCGCCGCCGCCGTCGCCGGGGCGGTCGCCCTCGCCGTCCTCCCCGCCGCCCGCGCCACCCGCCACCGCCTCGCCGACACCCTCAGCGCGGTGGTCTGAGGCTCGCACTAGAGTTCCCGCCATGGCGATCGACACGGACGTCGTGGTGGTGGGGGCCGGGCCGGTAGGACTGAGCGCCGCCCTTCTCCTCGCCCGGGCGGGGCTCGGCGTGGTGGTGCTGGAACGGCGGCCCGGACCGGTCACCGAGTCCCGGGCCACCGATCTGCACGCCCGCACCCTGGAGGCCCTGGCGCCCAGCGGACTGGCCGACGCGCTGCGCCCGTTGGGGAGGGCGGTGGACGCGGTGGACTTCCGGAGCGGGACGCGCAGGCTCGGCGGCTTCACTCTGGGGCGGCTGCGCTCCCCGTACCCGTACATCCTGACCGTCCCCCAGTGCGCCACCGAGGGACTGCTCGCCGAGGAGGCGATACGGAACGGTGTACGGGTGCACCGCTCGGTTCCGGTGCGCTCGGTGGAAGAGGACGCCGACGCCGTCACCGTACGGTCCGACGCCCTCGAACCGCTGCGCGCCCGCTGGGCGGTGGCGGCCGACGGGGCGTCCAGCACCCTGCGCACCCTGGCCGGTACGGCGTTCCGCGGCCGGACCTACCCCGGCACCTGGCAACTGGCCGACCTGCGGGTCGAGGACCCCTCGCTGGACCCGGCGCGAATCCATATGGTCGGCGGGGAGCGCGGGCTCCTCGTGGTGCTGCCGATGCATCTCGACGGCTGGGCCCGGGTGGTGCTCCAACGACCCCACACCCCCGCGCCGTTCGAAGACGGCCCCGAGGCGCTGGCCGCCGAGGCGTCGGCCCGGGGATGGACGGCGACGGTACGCGAATGCCGCTGGACCAGCACCTTCCGCACCCAGCGGCGCCTCGCCGCACGGCACCCCGGCTCCCGGGTGCTGCTGATCGGCGACGCCGCCCATGTGTGCAGCCCCATCGGCGGCCAAGGCCTCAACCTCGGCCTGCGGGACGCCGTCTCCCTCGCCGCCGTGCTGCCCGCCGCCACCGCGCGCGGCGGTCCGGCGGCCGACGGGCTCACCGCCTGGCGCCGCGCCCGCCGCGCCGACGCCCTCGCGGTGCTCGCCCGCACCGACCTCGCCACCCGCGCCTGGACCCTGCGCGCGGCCCCCGCCCGCGCGGCACGGGACACCGCCCTGCGCGGGGTGCTCACCACCCCGGCCGGCCGCCGCCTGCTCGCCGAGTCGATCGCCGGCCCGCGCCCGCGCCGCCGCTGAACGGCCGCCACGAGGAGGAGAATTGCCCTATCCGGTGGTTTGAAGCGGTTTCCCGGTTGCGGGGAGGGCTCGGCGGCCAGGGTGTCCGGTGGCCCGGTCCGTTCGGGTCCGCCGCCGGGGACGGCGGTGTCCCGCGTTAAGGAAGCGAGTCCCATGACCGCCGTGTTCACCGCCGCGCTGATCGCCCGGCACAGCGACAAGGCCGTATCCGTCCACGGGGAGAAAAGGGACGACGGCACGGCCGTGGTCCAGTGGCCGTACCAGGGCGGCGACCACCAGAAATGGAACCTGGAGGCCACCAGCGGCGGCTACTACGTGGTGCGCGCCGTGCACAGCGGCAAGGCGCTCTCGGTGGACGGGGAGAGCACCGCGGACGGAGCGAAGACCGTCCAGTGGGGCGAGGTGACCGGGCCGCACCAGGAGTGGCGCCTGGTGCAGAAGGACAACGGCTACTTCGCCCTCCAGAACCGCCACAGCGGCCAGTACCTCTCCGTCCACGGTGAGAGCCCGGACAATGGCACCGCGCTGGTGCAGTGGCCCGGCGGGGACGCCCCGCACCAGCAGTTCCGTCTCGGATAGCCCCTCCCTCCGCCCGGTCGGCGGCTTCGGTGGCCCAGGCGGTCGCCGGAGCCGCCGGGGCCACCGACCGGCTGCGGCGCCCTTTTGCCGGAACGGCAAGGTCCCGTGCCGGGGGGCCGGGGGCCCGGAAGACTCGGACGCGTACCCCGGCGGCAGGCCGTTCCCGGCCCCTCACCCCTTACGGAGACCCGATGAGCACCACCCCACCGGTCCGCTACTGGGACGGCGTCCACGCGGCCCGGCGGCCGGCCGCCGATCCACGGCCGAACGCACGGCTCACCGAGGCGGTGAGCACTCTGCCGCCCGGGGACGCCCTGGACCTCGGCTGCGGCGAGGGCGGTGACGCGCTGTGGCTCGCCCGCAGGGGGTGGCAGGTCACCGCCGTGGACGTCTCGGCAGTGGCGGTCGAGCGGCTCACCGGACTCGCCCGCTCACACGGCCTGGGCGACGCCGTCGCCGCCGAACGCCACGACCTGGGCGAGTCCTTCCCGTACGGCGCGTTCGACCTGGTCTGCGCCCACTATCTGCACACCCCGCTCGACCTGGACCGGACGACCGTGCTGCGGACCGCCGCGTACGCCCTGCGCCCGGGCGGGCGGCTGCTCGTCGTGGACCACGGCTCGACCGCCCCGTGGTCCTGGAACCAGGACCCCGAGGTCCGGTACCCGAGCCCGCGGGAGGTCGCCGCGGACCTCGACCTGGACCCGGCGGTGTGGACGGTCGAGCGGGCCGAGGCGCTCCGCCGGACCGCGACCGGGCCGGACGGGCGCACCGCCGAGGTCACCGACCATGTCCTGCTCATCCGCCGCACCCGCTGACCGACGCGTCCCATGAACCCGCCACCGCCGGACCGGCGACCGATGACCGATGACCGGCGATCGGCGATCGGCGACCGGCGACCGCAAGGAGGCACCATGTCCGCCGCCCCGCACCGCGCCCGCCGCGACACCCCGCCGCCCCGTACCGGGAACAGCGAGGCCGAGGTACTGCGCGGCTTCCTCGGCTATCTGCGGACCTCCGTCGCCGCGAAGGTCGAGGGTGCCCCCGAACCGGCGGTCCGCACCTCGCCGGTGGCGTCCGGCACCCATCTGCTCGGCCTGCTGGGCCACCTCACCCGGGTCGAGCGGGCGACGTTCCTCGGGGAGCGGGTCGGCGACTGGCAGGCGACCTTCCACGCCGCGCCCGAGGACAGCGTGGCCGAGGTCGTGGCCCGCTACCGGAAGGCGGTCGCCGAGGCCGACGCGGTACTCGACGACGTACTCGACGGAGGCGGCGACCTCGGCGCACCGCTGCCGCGCCCCCGGCCCAACAGCCCCGCACCCAGCGTCCGCTGGGCCCTCACCCACCTGATCGAGGAGACCGGCCGCCATGCCGGCCACGCGGACATCATCCGTGAGCTGATCGACGGCTCGACCGGCCGCTGACCGTCCCGCCGGGAGGCCCCCAGGCTGTGTGATCGGCGTCACCACCCTCCCGGCGTGAAATCGCGTTTCGCCGAGGCGTGAGGGTGCGGAAGCGGGGTAACCGCGCCGTCGTGACCGCAACCGCGGCACCGTGCCGGACCCTGTGGCTGCGGAAGGCGATGCACATGCCCCTGACGACGGATGGGACCACGGAGCGGCTTTCGCCGCTGGATGTGGTCTCGGCCAGCGTCGCCTACGACGGTGACCCGGCCTGTATCGCCGAGGCCCGCGACTTCGCCGCCGGGTTCCTGGACCGGCTGAGCGCGGATCACGGCCAGGAGGTCTCCGGCCGGGCGTTCGCGGTGACCCAGCTGGTGGTCAGCGAACTGGTCACCAACGTCTGCAAGTACGCCCCCGGCCCCTGTGTGCTGGACCTGCGGCTGGCGGACCGGATGGTCGAGGTCGCCGTCTGGGACTCCGACCCGGTGCTCCCGCTGCCGCGCACCCCGGAGGCCGGCCGGGTGGGGCAGCACGGCCTGGAGATCGTGCTCGCCGTGAGCCAGGGGTACGAGGTGCGCCGGGAGCCGGTCGGCAAGCGCACCCGCGCCCTGATCGCCCTCCAGGACGACCCGGGCGGCGCCCCCTCCGGAATGGCGCCGGGCGTCGCCTGACCCGCCACCCGCCCACCGGCCCCGCAGCCTCCCGGTGCCCGTCGGAGAACCCTCCGGCGGGCACCGCCTCGTTGTCCGGCCACGGGCGGGCGGATACCGGACGTGCATGGGGCCATTGGGCTGTACGAGGTATGGGATGCCGCCGTCCGGGTATCCGAGCGGAGCCCGTTCGGGGGCATCGACGTGAAGGAGACCGCCGTGCTGATGGCACACCCCGCGATTCTGAGCGACCTCGTCAAGGAGTACGAGACCCTGCGCACCCTCGACGCGCAGAAGGCCGTCAGCACGGAGGTGCGCCGCCGCATGGAGGACGTGACCTACACCCTCTGCGTCTCCACCGGCACCCGGGACGCCGAGAGCGCCCTCGCGGTGGCCCGCCGGCAGCTCGCCGCACACCGCCAGGACGACGCGGTGCTGAAGGCCTGAGCCGGCCGGGTCCCGGACCGTGCCGCCGCCCCTCCCGGGGCCTGAGGTGCGGTCCGGCGGCGGCCCTGCTTCCCTGGTGGGTGCCGGTTCATCCGATTCCGAGCCCGTTCTTCGAGGAGGCCGTGATGAGTACCGCAGACGAGGCCCGTGGCCGGGTCCGCCAGATGCGCGACAAGGCGCAGCAGCTGGACCGGGCGGCCGAGGGCGTCGACGACCAGCAGGAGCGGCAGCGGCTCCAGGACAAGGCCCGCCGCCTGAGGGACCAGAGCGATCAGGAAGCCGCCATGGCGAGCGGCGACATCGATCCGATCATCTGACGCGACGCGGGGGCTCCTCGGCCCCGGCGCCTGCCGATACGGCGGTCGGGCCGTCCGGACGGACGGCCCGACCGCCGTACGCCGTCCCGGCCGTTGATCCGGTGCCGTGCGTGCGGGACGCCCCAGGGGGTACGCGGAGGCGGACTGTTGCCCCTGGCATCACCACCGTTGAGTGAGAGGCGGTCCCATGTCCGCGACCCTGACCCGGGTGCTCGGAGCGGCCACGGCCGCGTACGGCCTGGCCCTCGTCGCCCGGCCCGAGGTGCTCGCCCGGCCCACCGGGCTGGTGGACGAGGAGGGCCGGGTGCCGCGGCCGACGGCCCTGCTGATCCGCTCGCTGGGCGCCCGGGACGCGGCGATCGGCGCCGCCATGGTCCTGGCCGGCGACCGCGCCTCGCGCCGGCTGGCCACCGCCTGCCGGATCGCCGCGGACGCCTCCGACGCGGTGGTCTTCGGCACGCTCCTGGAAGAGCCGGACAAGCGGCGCAAGGCCGTGGGGGTGGCGGCGGCCTGGGGTGTGCTGTGCGCCGCCGCCCTCTACGCCTCCGAACGCGACTGATTCCCCGTCGTGGGGACGGTCGTCACCAGCGGTCGCGGTGGACGACCTCGGCCACCGGACGGCGCCGCACCGGGCCGAAGTTGCCGAGCGGCCAGCCCACCGGGACGGCGGCGAAGGTGTTCATGTCGGCGGGGATGCCGAGCACCTTCTTCCACTCGTCCTCCAGCATCAGGTGCCAGATGGTGATGTTGGCGGCCAGGCCCAGAGCGCGCGCCGCCAGCAGCAGGTTCTGCACGCCCGGGTAGACGCAGGAGCCCTCCGCCAGCGCCTGGAAGCGGGTCTGGCCGGTGACCATCCGCTCCGCGGCCTGGGGTCCCAGCGCCTCGGCGGAGGCCCGCAGCCCCTCCTCCTCGATACGCGGCGGCGGGAACTGGTAGCAGGGCACGATCAGCGCCGGGGTGCCCGCGAAGTGGTCGCGCTGGTACTCGATGGCGGCGACCATCCGCCGGTAGGCGGCCTCGTCCATGCCCGAGGGCGCGTACTTGCCGGTGGTCGCGAGATAGGCGTCCACACACCGCCGCCACAGCGGTGCCAGCTCCGCCATGACCGCGCGGTCGGTCACCACCACGTACTCGAACCGCTGCATGTTGCCGCCGCTGGGGCCCCAGACGGCCGCCTGGACGAGCCGGTCGAGCAGCTCGTCCGGGACCGGGTCGGCCTTGAGGCGCCGCATGGCCCGCATGGTGGACATGGTGGCGAAGAGCTCGGGGGCCGCTGCCGGGCCGCCGGTGTCCGCCGGTGCCGGGTGCGCTGCGGAAGCTTCGGAAGTCATGATCGCGAAGTGTAGGCCGAACGGCCGAGGTGGGGGAGGGGTCGGCCGGCAGGACTCACGACCGCCCGCCGCCCCGGCGGGTGCCGTAGGTCCGGACCCGGAGGTACGGGGCGGCGTCCGGCAACCGGTCCGGCTCGGCCGCGCCGATCCTCGCCAGCGCGAGGGCGCCGTCCAGCGAGGAGCCCGCGGGCGGCACCACCCGGACGTCCGGACGGGCGGCGGCCACCGCCTCCCGGAACGGCGCCCCGAGCAGGTCGCCGGCGGCGAACAGGCTGCCGCACCAGGACACCACCGGCCCCCGGCTCCCCGACCTCTCCCTGGTCTTCGGCCCCTCGGGCAGGGCGGACACCACGGTGGCGGCCAGCTGCTCCGCGGCCCGCCGCCAGATGCCGAGGGCGACCGGGTCGCCGCCCCGGGCCGCGGCGGCCGTGTCGGGGGCGAAGGCGGCCATCCGCCCGGCGACGTCCCCGTACGGGTACAGCAGGGCCGGCCAGCCCTCCGGCGGGCCGAAGCGCTCGACGGCCGCCGCCAGCAGGGCCGCCGAGCCGCCCGGCCGTCCGTCGTGGGCGCGGGCCGCGGCCCGCAGCCCCCGCTGCCCGATCCAGGCGCCGGCGCCCTCGTCACCCAGCAGATGCCCCCAGCCGTCCCGGTGGATCCACCGTCCGGCGAGGTCCGTGCCGAGGGCCACCGCACCCGTGCCGGCGGCCACCACGGCCCCGGGGCGGAAGCCGAGGGCACCGACGTAGGAGGTCACCACATCGGCGGCGAGCACCACCCGCTCGGCACCGAAGAGCCCCGCCAGGCCCCGGCAGACCTCCTCCGGTTCGGCGGTGAGATGGAGCAACCCGCTCAGCCCCACCCCGACCGCCGCCACCGGGGGCAGCGGGCGCGGCAGGGCGGCCCCCGCCTCCTCCAGGGCCCCGGCCAGACCGTCCAGCAGGGCACCGGTGTCGATGCCCGCCGCCCCGACGGTCCGCCCCGGTGCGCGGAGCTCCACGGTCCGGGGGCCCGCCCCCTCACCCGGCTCCCAGAGCAGACGGATCCGGCTACCGGTGCCGCCCACGTCCACCGCGGCCAGACAGGTCCCGGTCGGCGGCCGTACCCGTGCCCGCCGGCCCGGCGCCGCCGGCTCCTCCGGGCCCGCAACCGCCGGGCCCACGGTCCGCGCTCCCGCTGTCCGCTCCATGCGCCGGAACCTACCGGTGCCCGGGGCAGGCTTCAACGGAGTGTCCTCGGGGCCCTCTTCGCGCGTCCCGCGGGCTCTCGGGCCCATCCGGGAGCCCCCGCGCTCCGAACGCAGGGTGTGACCACCTCGACCGCACCTCCGTCCCACCCGCCCCGACCGCCCCGCCCGCCGCGCTTCGGGGGCGCCCGGGTGGTGCGCCCGCTGCTCGCCGGAGTGAGCGGGCTGCTGGCCGGGTACGCCGCGCTGGCCGTCGCCGAACTGGTGGCCGGGCTCGTCCGGCCCGGCGCGGGCCCGGTGACCGCGGTGGGCGGCGCCGCCATCGACCGTACTCCGGCGCCCGTCAAGGACTGGGCGATCCGCAGCTTCGGCGAGAACGACAAGGCGGTCCTGCTCTGGGGCATGCTCGCCGTCATCGCGCTGCTCGCGGCCGGCCTGGGGCTGCTCGCCGGGCGGCATCGGCGGGCCGGAGCGGCCGGCATCCTGCTGTTCGGGGTGGTCGGCGCGCTCGCGGCGATCGGCCGCCCGGACTCCGACTCGTACGCCGACGCCCTGCCGTCGCTCACCGGGGCGGTGGCGGGCGCGGCCCTGCTGTATCTGCTGAGCGGCCGGCTTCCGGCCCCGTCCCGGGAGGCCGCTTCCGACGGTGAGGCGGAGACGGGCTGGGACCGCCGCCGGTTCCTGGTCGCGGCGAGCGCCGCGGCCGCCGCGTCCACCGGCGCGGGGGTGGCCGGGCGGCTGCTCGGCGGGGCGAGGGCCGAGAACGCGGCCGCCTCCCGGGCGGCCGTGGTGCTGCCCGCGCCCCGGGAGCCCGCCGCCCCGCTGCCCCGGGGCGCCCAGCTCCGTATCCCCGGCATCTCCGCCTTCACCACGCCCAACCGCGACTTCTACCGGGTGGACACGGCCCTGGTGGTGCCCAAGGTGGACGCCGGGGCGTGGCGGTTGCGCATCCATGGGCAGGGCGTGCGCCGGCCGCTCAGCCTCTCCTTCCAGGACCTGCTGGGACGGGAGCTGATCGAACGGGACATCACCCTGACCTGTGTGTCCAACGAGGTCGGCGGGCCGTACGCCGGCCACGCCCGCTGGATCGGGGTACGGCTGAGGGAACTGCTGGCGGAGGCCGGGGTGCGCCCGCCGTCCCGGGGCGGCCCGGCCGACCAGCTGGTCTCCCGTTCGGTGGACGGGATGACCATCGGCACGCCCGTGGAGGACGTCATGGACGGGCGGGACGCGCTGCTGGCCGTCGGGATGAACGGCGAACCGCTCCCGTTCGACCACGGCTTCCCGGTCCGTATGGTGGTGCCCGGGCTGTACGGCTACGTCTCGGCCTGCAAGTGGATCCAGGACATCGAGCTGACCACCTTCGACGCCTATGACGCCTACTGGGTCAAGCGGGACTGGGCCGTGCGGGCGCCCATCAAGACCCAGGCCCGGATCGACACCCCCAAGCCGTTCGCCCGCCCGGGCGCCGGCACCGTGATGGTCGGCGGTGTGGCCTGGGCCCAGCACCGGGGGATCGAGAAGGTGGAGGTACGGGTGGACGACGGGCCCTGGGAGCGCGCCGACCTGGCCCCCGTGCCCTCCACCGACACCTGGCGCCAGTGGTCCTACCCCTGGCGGGCCGCGCCCGGTTCGCACACCCTGACCGTGCGCGCCACCGACGGGACCGGCACCACGCAGACCGAGAAGCGCACCCGCACCATCCCGGACGGGGCCAGCGGCTGGCACTCGGTGGTCGTCTCGGTGGAGTGAGCCCCCGCTATGCCAGGTGCCCGGCCCCGAGTACACAGGGGCCGGGCACCGATCCGTTCCGGCGGGCGGTGGGGTGGCGGGCCTTCCCGCCACCAGATCGGAAGAACGTGGGGGGGGGAGGGAAGGGTTGGGTTGTGGTGTAGTTGTAGGTGGTGGGGGGTTGATTTA
>NZ_JBEYXH010000022.1:0-110530 GCF_040644755.1 Streptomyces sp. NPDC046887 | reverse complement strand
CGACCTGCGCCGGGCCGCCGTCGACTTCCGGACGAAGATCGCCGAGGACGACAAGTGGCGTGAGGACCTCGACCTGGTCGAGGAGAACAACGACCCCCGCCACACCCCCTGCAGCACCCCCCACCTCACCCCCCGCCCCACCCCTGCCGGCATGGACAGCGGGCCCGCCTGTGGCAGCAGTCGGGAGGGTGGCCTGCGCAGCAGGGCGGCGGGTAGCAGGGCCAGCGGGTTGAGGTAGTGCGGGCCCTGCCGCAGGCCCCAGTGGAGGCAGCCGGCCGCGCAGTGCGAGCGCGCACTGGTGTCGACCACCGCGACGGTCTCGCCCGCTGTCACCACGGCGCCCTTCTTCACCAGGGGCCGAACCGGTTCGTAGGTGGTGCGCAGCTGCGATGGGGGCGACCCCGAAACGACACCGGCGCCGTCGACAGTGCCCGCGCCCGCGCTCGCGGTCAGGGTGATGGTCAGGACTCCGCGGCCGCCGACCTGGCCGGCGAAGGTGATGTGTCCGGCGGCTGTGGCGCGCACCGGGGTGCCGGGCGGTGCCGCGAGGTCCACTCCTCGGTGGCCCGGTCCGTAGGGGGACGCGGGCGGTTCCCAGCCCCGCAGGAGTGGGGGCCGCGGTGGACCCAGCGGCCAGACCGCCCCGGGCACCGGCACCGGTGGATCCGGCGGATCGTGCGGCACCAGCGGTATCGGCACCGGCGGATCCGGCGGATCGTGCGGCACCAGCGGTATCGGCACCGGCGAATCAGGCGGCCGGTCCGGGACCGGTGCCAGGGGCGCGGCCGTGAAGGCAGGGCCTCCGGGAAGGGCGCCGCCCGGGGCGGGCGAGGCGCTGGCCGTGGTGGCCAGCAGAAGGGCGATGAGGTGCGTTGCCGTGCTGTTCATGTACGCACTGTGACGCAGGAAGCGCGCTCCGCGCTGATCTTGGTGGGGGGCTGTGGACGGGCGGGCGGTTGTGGACAGCGCCGTCACCCGGGGGTGTCGAGGTCCCGTACACTTCTTCTGGCGATCCGGGCCACCGGGTCGACTTCGCACGCCCCGCCACCACTGTCACCAGTCGTGGTAGCGCTCTTCGGTCCTTCGAGGCGCAGCGCGCCGGGGCGTCAGGACAAACCGAGAAATCAAGGAGATACGGCCATGGCCGTCGTCACGATGCGGGAGCTGCTGGAGAGCGGCGTCCACTTCGGTCACCAGACCCGTCGCTGGAACCCGAAGATGAAGCGCTTCATCTTCACCGAGCGCAACGGCATCTACATCATCGACCTGCTCCAGTCGCTGTCGTACATCGACCGCGCCTACGAGTTCGTCAAGGAGACCGTCGCGCACGGCGGCTCCATCATGTTCGTCGGCACCAAGAAGCAGGCCCAGGAGGCCATCGCCGAGCAGGCGACCCGGGTCGGGATGCCGTACGTCAACCAGCGTTGGCTGGGCGGCATGCTCACCAACTTCTCCACCGTCTACAAGCGCCTTCAGCGTCTGAAGGAGCTTGAGGCGATCGACTTCGAGGATGTGGCCGCCTCCGGCCTCACCAAGAAGGAGCTGCTGGTCCTCTCCCGCGAGAAGGCCAAGCTGGAGAAGACCCTCGGTGGTATCCGCGAGATGCAGAAGGTGCCGAGCGCCGTCTGGATCGTCGACACCAAGAAGGAGCACATCGCCGTCGGTGAGGCGCGCAAGCTCCACATCCCGGTCGTCGCGATCCTGGACACCAACTGCGACCCCGACGAGGTCGACTACAAGATCCCGGGCAACGACGACGCGATCCGCTCCGTCACCCTGCTCACCCGCGTGATCGCCGACGCCGTCGCCGAGGGCCTCATCGCCCGTTCCGGCGTCGCGACCGGTGACTCGAAGCCGGGCGAGAAGGCCCAGGGCGAGCCGCTCGCCGAGTGGGAGCGGGACCTGCTGGAGGGTGACAAGAAGGCCGACGAGGCCGAGAAGCCCGCCGAGGCCGAGAAGCCGGCTGAGGCCGAGCAGGCCGCCGACGCCGAGAAGGCCGACGAGGCTGAGAAGCCCGCCGAGACCGAGGCGCCCGCCGCCGAGGCCCCGGCCGCCGAGCAGGCCTGACGCCCGGGGCTCCGGCCCTGAACCCGAGGGCGCCGGGCCGGCGGTGAGCCGGCCGGGTGCCCGGGGGACCGGACGGCGGCAGCCGCCGGACGCGGTCCCACGGATTCGGAGTGGACGGCGGAGGCCCACGAAGCCTCCGCCGTCCATCCGTCGATCTTCGTAGATCTTCCAGACTTCGAGAGAGATTCACAGATCATGGCGAACTACACCGCCGCTGACGTCAAGAAGCTCCGCGAGCTCACCGGCGCCGGCATGATGGACTGCAAGAAGGCGCTGGACGAGGCCGAGGGCAACGTCGACAAGGCCGTCGAGGCGCTCCGCATCAAGGGCCAGAAGGGCGTCGCCAAGCGCGAGGGCCGCTCGGCCGAGAACGGCGCGGTCGTCTCCCTGATCGCCGACGACAACACCTCCGGTGTCGTGGTCGAGCTGAAGTGCGAGACGGACTTCGTCGCCAAGGGCGAGAAGTTCCTCGCGGTCGCCAACGCGCTCGCCGCGCACGCCGCCGCCACCTCCCCGGCCGACCTGGAGGCCCTGCTCGGCTCGGAGATCGAGCCCGGCAAGACCGTCCAGGCGTATGTGGACGAGGCCAACGCCAACCTGGGCGAGAAGATCGTCCTGGACCGCTTCGCGCAGTTCTCCGGCGGCTACGTCTCCGCGTACATGCACCGCACCATGCCCGACCTGCCGCCGCAGATCGGTGTCCTGGTCGAGCTGGACAAGGCGAACGCCGAGGTCGCCAAGGGCGTCGCGCAGCACATCGCCGCCTTCGCGCCGAAGTACCTGTCCCGTGAGGACGTCCCGGCCGAGGTCGTGGAGACCGAGCGCCGCGTCGCCGAGGAGACCACCCGCGCCGAGGGCAAGCCCGAGGCCGCGATCGCCAAGATCGTCGACGGTCGTCTGAACGGCTTCTTCAAGGACGCCACGCTGCTCGGCCAGCCGTACGCGCTGGACAACAAGAAGTCCGTCCAGCAGATCCTGGACGAGGCCGGCGTCACCCTGAAGCGCTTCGCCCGCATCAAGGTCGGCGTCTGAGCCGGTACGCGCTCGACCCGGGAGCCCGCTAGGGTTTCCCACGTGGACGTCGGCCGCGTGAGCGCCGGACGGCCGCAGATCTGACGAGGAGGCCATTGCCGTGAGGGACACCGCACCCACCGGCAATGGCCTTCTTCGTATGTGCACGAGGAGATCTCCATGAATCAGGGCGCCGCACAGGGCGACGACACATCCGGCAACAAGTCCGGCCGCTTCATGCTGAAGCTGTCCGGGGAGGCGTTCTCCGGCGGCGGAGGGCTCGGCGTCGATCCCGACGTGGTCCACGCCATCGCGCGTGAGATCGCCGCGGTCGTACGCGACGGCGCCCAGATCGCCGTCGTCATCGGCGGGGGCAACTTCTTCCGGGGCGCCGAGCTCCAGGTCCGCGGCATGGACCGGGCCCGCTCCGACTACATGGGCATGCTGGGCACGGTGATGAACTGCCTCGCCCTCCAGGACTTCCTGGAGAAGGAGGGCATCGAGACCCGGGTCCAGACCGCCATCACCATGGGCCAGGTCGCCGAGCCGTACCTTCCGCTGCGGGCCGCGCGCCACCTGGAGAAGGGCCGTGTGGTCATCTTCGGCGCCGGTATGGGCATGCCGTACTTCTCCACCGACACCACCGCCGCCCAGCGGGCCCTGGAGATCGACGCCGAGGCCCTGCTGATGGGCAAGAACGGCGTGGACGGGGTGTACGACTCCGACCCGAAGACCAACCCGGACGCGGTCAAGTTCGACGCCCTGGAGTACGGGGAGGTGCTGGCCCGGGACCTGAAGGTCGCCGACGCCACCGCCATCACCCTGTGCCGGGACAACAACCTGCCGATCCTCGTCTTCGAGCTGCTCGCGGCGGGCAATATCGCGCGGGCCGTGAAGGGTGAGAAGATCGGCACTCTCGTGAGCGACGAGGGCACCCGGAGCTGACCCCGCCCCCCTCGGGGAGCGGGGAGGGGATGGACAAAGGCCTGCCGGTCGGACACCGTGCAGGAACGCAACGCCGCGCGGTGAGCCACTCCGCGCGGCGGGGTGCCGGGTACCGCGGTCGATCCCCTGGTACGCGGCACGGACAGACAGGGACACGCGGGTAACGCCGGGCCCCACCGGGACGCACAGGCGCCACCGACCGACGCCTTTCCACCAGACGATCCACAGACGACACGCAGGAGCAAGTGGTGATCGAAGAGACCCTCCTCGAAGCCGAGGAGAAGATGGAGAAGGCCGTCGTGGTCGCGAAGGAGGACTTCGCCGCGATCCGCACCGGGCGCGCCCACCCGGCCATGTTCAACAAGATCGTCGCCGACTACTACGGCGCGCTCACCCCGATCAACCAGCTGGCATCGTTCTCCGTGCCGGAGCCGCGCATGGCCGTGGTCACCCCGTTCGACAAGAGCGCGCTGCGCAACATCGAGCAGGCCATCCGCGACTCGGACCTCGGGGTCAACCCCAGCAACGACGGCAACATCATCCGGGTGGTGTTCCCCGAGCTCACCGAGGAGCGGCGCCGGGAGTACATCAAGGTCGCCAAGGGCAAGGGCGAGGACGCCAAGATCTCGATCCGCTCCGTGCGCCGCAAGGCCAAGGAGACCATCGACAAGGCGATCAAGGACGGCGAGGTCGGCGAGGACGAGGGCCGCCGCGCCGAGAAGGAGCTCGACGACACCACCGCGAAGTACGTGGCGCAGGTGGACGAGCTGCTCAAGCACAAGGAAGCCGAGCTGCTCGAGGTCTGATGAACGACGCATCCTGGGGGGCCCCGCCGAAAGGCGGTTACTGGGGTCCGCCCGACCAGGGGTTCGACGCCGGGCTCGCCCCGGCCGCCCCGGCGGGTCCCGCCTACGACGGGCGTGAGGCACAGCAGACTCGCCCCATGCCCATCGTGCCCGACTCTCCCGCCGGCCCACCGCCCGGCGGCGACCACGGAGACCAGGACGACCTCGACCACGGCCGTGACCGGGGGACCGCCGCGGGCGGTCCCCCGTTCCGTGCGACGCCGCCCGACGGGCCGCCGTACGGCCCAGGCCACGGCCGGAGCCACGGCCCCGTACAGGGGCAGCCGGCGGCCGGGCAGCCGGGTCCGCCCGGCGGGCCGCCGGCCAAGCCCGAGACCGGGAACCCGTCGCCCGCCAAGAAGCGGGCCGGCCGCGATCTGCGGGCGGCCATAGGCGTCGGTGTCGGGCTCGGCGCCGTGATCCTGGCGTCGCTGTTCGTCTGGAAGGCCGCCTTCGTCGGGGTGGTCGCGCTGGCCGTCGTGGTGGGCCTGTGGGAGCTGACCTCCCGGCTCCAGGAGAGCAAGGCCATCAAGGCCCCGCTCGTCCCGCTGGCCGTCGGCGGCGCCGCCATGGTGGTCGCCGGGTATCTGCGGGGTGCCGAGGGGGCCTGGGTCGCCATGGCGCTGACCGCGCTGGCGATCCTCGTCTGGCGGATGACCGAACCGCCCGACGGCTACCTCAGGGACGTCACCGCGGGCGTCTTCGCCGCTTTCTACGTGCCGTTCCTCGCCACCTTCGTGTCGCTGATGCTCACCGCCGACGACGGGCCGTGGCGGGTGCTGACCTTCCTGATCCTGACCGTGGTCAGCGACACCGGGGCGTACGCGGTGGGCTGGCGGTTCGGCACCCACAAGCTGGCCCCGCGGATCAGCCCCGGCAAGACCCGGGAGGGACTGCTCGGCGCGGTCGGCTTCGCGATGGCGGCGGGCGCGCTGTGCATGGAGTTCGCCATCGACGGCGGCACCTGGTGGCAGGGGCTGCTGCTCGGCCTGGCGGTCGCCGCCAGCGCCACCCTGGGCGACCTCGGCGAGTCCATGATCAAGCGGGACCTCGGCATCAAGGACATGGGCACCCTGCTGCCGGGCCACGGCGGCATCATGGACCGGCTGGACTCCCTGCTGCCGACGGCGCCGGTGGTGTGGCTGCTGTTCGTCTTGTTCGTGGGGTCGGGGTGACCCTCCGGCCGCGAGGGTGACCACCGCCACCTCCCGTAGGCACGGACCGCACGGACTACGGGAAGAGGACGGGATCCCCGGACCGTTACCCTGGAAGGGCTCGCCGCCTCGCGCGGCGGGCCCTTCCGGCCTCGTACGCCGCCGCGCCGGGGCACGGACCGTCCCGGACAGGGGCGCCCCTCGGCCGACCGTCACCACCGACCAACCGCCCCCACCGCCGACCGCACCGGCGCACGCGACGCACCGACGCACCTAGGAGTAGTACGCCATGGCCCCCGCCCCGGGAGAACTGACGTTCGTCGCGCCCCGCGGCGCCAAGAAGCCGCCGCGGCACCTCGCCGACCTGTCGCCCGCCGAGCGCAAGGAGGCCGTGGCCGCGATCGGCGAGAAGCCGTTCCGCGCCAAGCAGCTCTCCCAGCACTACTTCGCCCGCTACGCCCACGACCCGGCGCAGTGGACCGACATCCCGGCCGCCGCCCGCGAGAAGCTGGCCGCCGAGCTGCTGCCCGAGCTGATGAGCGTGGTCCGGCACATCTCCTGCGACGACGACACCACCCGCAAGACCCTGTGGCGGCTGCACGACGGCACCCTGGTCGAGTCGGTGCTGATGCGCTACCCGGACCGGGTCACCATGTGCATCTCCTCCCAGGCCGGCTGCGGGATGAACTGCCCGTTCTGCGCCACCGGCCAGGCCGGCCTGGACCGCAACCTCTCCACCGCCGAGATCGTCCACCAGATCGTGGACGGCATGCGGGCGCTGCGGGACGGCGAGGTCCCCGGCGGCCCGGCCCGGCTGTCCAACATCGTCTTCATGGGCATGGGCGAGCCGCTGGCCAACTACAAGCGGGTGGTCGGCGCGATCCGCCGGCTCACCGACCCCGAGCCGGACGGCCTGGGGCTGTCCCAGCGCGGGATCACCGTCTCCACCGTCGGCCTGGTCCCGGCGATGCTGCGGTTCGCCGACGAGGGCTTCAAGTGCCGGCTCGCGGTCTCCCTGCACGCCCCGGACGACGAGCTGCGCGACACCCTGGTCCCGGTCAACACCCGGTGGAAGGTCCGCGAGGTGCTGGACGCCGCCTGGGAGTACGCGGAGAAGTCCGGCCGCCGGGTCTCCATCGAGTACGCCCTGATCCGCGACATCAACGACCAGGCCTGGCGCGGCGACCTGCTGGGCCGGCTGCTCAAGGGCAAGCGGGTCCACGTCAACCTGATCCCGCTCAACCCGACGCCCGGGTCGAAGTGGACGGCCTCCCGGCCGGAGGACGAGAAGGCGTTCGTGGAGGCCATCGCCGCACACGGAGTCCCGGTCACCGTCCGGGACACCCGGGGGCAGGAGATCGACGGCGCCTGCGGGCAGCTCGCCGCGTCCGAGCGCTGACACTCAGGCTTCCACAGACGTGCTGGCCGAAAACCGTCGGCGAAAGTGACCTAGTACCCTGGGGGCGCGCGGCAGCGACCGCGCGCCACAACTCCACAACAACACCACCATCCGACAGGGGAGCGCCACAGCGCTGAGAGTGCGGCACCGTCAGGCCGCAGACCCTCTGAACCTCGCCCAGGTCATTCTGGGTAGGGAGTTCGGTCACCACTCAAGCTGTTGCGCCCTGCCCGCCCGTGCCCTTCCCGGCGCCGGCGGGCGGGGCCGCGTCTCTTCCTGGTCACCCCCAGGAGGAATCAGTGTCCACCACCACCAGGATCGCGGCCGGTGCGCTGGCCGGCGCGCTGGGCGTCACGGCGCTCACCGCGTGCGGCGGCGACGGCGGGTCCGCCGGCGGGAGCGACGAGGGCGGCAAGACGTCCAAGACCGTCACCCTCGTCACCCATGACTCCTTCAACGCCTCCCCCGAGGTGCTGAAGAAGTTCACCCAGCGGACCGGGTACACCGTCAAGGTCCTCAAGAGCGGCGACGCCGGCGAGGCCGTCAACAAGGCGGTGCTGACGAAGGGCGCGCCGCAGGGGGATGTCTTCTTCGGCGTCGACAACACCCTGCTCTCCCGGGCCCTCGACAACGGGCTGTTCCAGCCGTACGAGGCCAAGGGCCTGGACCGGGTGCCGGAGGCGCTGCAGCTCGACAAGGGCGAGCACCGGGTCACCCCGGTCGACACCGGCGACATCTGCGTCAACTACGACAAGAAGTTCTTCGCCGACAGGAAGCTCGCACCGCCGAAGACCTTCGACGACCTGGCGAAGCCCGCCTACAAGGACCTGCTGGTGGTGGAGAACCCCGAGCGGTCCTCACCCGGCCTCGGCTTCCTGCTCGGCACCGCCGCCCGGTACGGCGACGGCGGCTGGCCGGACTACTGGAAGAAGCTCAAGGCCAACGGCGTCAAGGTGGTCGACAGCTGGGAGATCGCCTACAACCAGGAGTTCTCCGGCTCGGCCGGCGGACGGAAGGCCAAGGGCGACCGCCCGCTGGTCGTCTCCTACGCCTCCAGCCCGCCCGTCGAGGTGCTGTACGCCGAGCCGCAGCCCAAGGAGGCGCCCACCGGGGTGTCCACCGGCACCTGCTTCCAGCAGACCGAGTTCGCCGGGCTGCTGGACGGGGCGAAGAACCCCCAGGGCGGAAAGGCGCTGATCGACTTCCTGATCTCCCAGGACTTCCAGGAGGACGTGCCGCTCCAGATGTTCGTCAACCCGGTCGCCGAGGACGCCGAGCTGCCGAAGCTGTTCACCGAGCACGGCGCCAAGGCCGACGACCCGCACGCGCTCGACCCGAAGAAGATCGCCGCCAACCGCGACCAGTGGATCCAGACGTGGTCCTCCCTCGTCCTGAGGTAGTCGCGAAGACGGCGGAGAGCGCGGAGCAGACCGCCCCCGCCGCGGAAGGACCCGCGCGGAGTCTCGCGCGGCGGCGGGCGGTGCGCGCGGGGGCGCTGCGGGGCGCGCTGATGGCACTGCCGGTGGTGTTCTTCGCGGTCTTCTTCGCGTACCCGGTGGCCGCCATCACCGCCCGCGGCCTCGGCGCCGCCGGACCGGCCGGCACCGTGGGCACCGGCGGGGGCGGGCTCGACCTGGGCCGGATCGGGGAGGTGCTGGGTCGCTCCGACATCCTGGACGTGCTCTGGTTCACCACCTGGCAGGCACTGGCCTCCACCGGGCTCACTCTGCTGCTGGCGCTGCCCGGCGCCTATGTGATGGCCCGGTTCGCCTTCCCCGGCAAGCGGCTGCTGCGGGCGGTGGTCACCGTGCCGTTCGTGCTGCCCACCGTTGTCGTCGGCACCGCCTTCCTCGCCGTGGTCGGCCGGCGCGGGCTGCTGGACGAGCTGTGGGGGATCCGCCTGGACACCAGTGTCTGGGCCATCCTGCTCGCCCATGTCTTCTTCAACTACGCGGTGGTCGTCCGCACCGTCGGCGGGCTCTGGTCCCAGCTCGACCCGCGCCAGGAGGAGGCCGCCCGGGTGCTGGGCGCCTCCCGGCTCGGCGCCTTCCGCCGGGTGACGCTGCCGGCGCTCGCCCCGGCGGTGGCCGCCGCCGCGCTGATGGTCTTCCTCTTCACGTACACCTCCTTCGGCATCGTGCAGATCCTCGGCGGGCCCGCGTACACCACGCTGGAGGCCGAGATCTACCGGCAGACCGCGCAGCTGCTCGACCTGCCGACGGCCGCGGTGCTCACCCTGGTGCAGTTCGCCGCGGTCGGCGGGGTGCTGGCCGTACACGCCTGGACGGTACGGAGGCGGGAGACCGCGCTGCGGCTGGTGGACCCGGCCACCACCGCCCGTCGCCCGCGCTCCACCACCCAGTGGGCGCTGCTGGTCGGCGTCCTCGCCTCGGTCGCCGTGCTGCTGCTGCCGCTCGGGGTGCTGGTGGCCCGCTCCTTCGGCGGACCGGACGGGCTGCTGTACTATCGGGCGCTGGCCGACGCGGGCGCCTCCGGCGGCACCTTCCTGGTCGCCCCGCTCACCGCCATCGGCACCTCGCTGACGTACGCGCTCGCCGCCACCGCCATCGCCGTGCTGGTCGGCGGGCTGGCCGCGGCGGCGCTGACCAGGCGGGCCGGTCGGCTGGTCCGGGGCTTCGACGCGCTGCTGATGCTGCCGCTCGGGGTGTCCGCGGTCACCGTCGGCTTCGGCTTCCTCATCGCGCTGGACGAGCCGCCGCTCGATCTGCGCGCCTCCTGGTGGCTGGTGCCGCTGGCCCAGGCGCTGGTCGGGGTGCCGTTCGTGGTGCGCACCATGCTGCCGGTGCTGCGCGCCGTGGACGCAACGCTGCGGGAGGCGGCCGCGGTGCTCGGTGCCTCCCCGTGGCGGGCCTGGCGGGAGGTGGACCTGCCGCTGGTGAGCCGGGCGCTGCTGGTGGCCGCCGGGTTCGCGTTCGCCGTCTCGCTCGGCGAGTTCGGGGCGACGGTGTTCATCGCCCGGCCTGACAGCCCGACCCTGCCGGTGGCCGTGGCCCGGCTGATCGGCCGGCCCGGCGACCTCAACTACGGGCAGGCGATGGCCCTGTCCACGATCCTGATGGTGGTGTGCGCGGTGTCCCTGCTGCTGCTGGAACGTGTCCGGGCCGACCGCGCCGGGGAGCTGTGAGCACCATGCTGACCCTGGAGAAGGTGACCGTCCGCTTCGGCGGCCGGCTGGCGCTGGACGCGGTGGACCTGGCGGTCGCCGACCACGAGACCGTGTGTGTGCTGGGGCCCAGCGGCAGCGGCAAGTCCACCCTGCTACGGGCGGTCGCCGGGCTGCAACCGGTGGACGGCGGACGGGTGCTGCTGGACGGCGCCGACCAGTCCGGGGTGCCGGTGCACCGCCGAGGGGTGGGGCTGATGTTCCAGGACCACCAGCTCTTCCCGCAGCGGGACGTCGGCGGGAACGTCGCCTTCGGGCTGCGGATGCGCGGCGCGGCCAAGGGCGAACAGGCCCGGCGGGTGGGGGAATTGCTGGAACTGGTCGGGCTGCCGGGCGCCGAGCGGCGGGCGGTGGCCCGGCTGTCCGGCGGCGAGCAGCAGCGGGTCGCCCTGGCCCGGGCGCTGGCCCCCAGCCCCCGGCTGCTGATGCTGGACGAACCGCTGGGCCAGCTCGACCGGGGCCTGCGCGAGCGGCTGGTGGTGGAGCTGCGGCAGCTGTTCGGGCGGCTCGGCACCACCGTGCTGGCCGTCACCCACGACCAGGGCGAGGCGTTCGCGCTGGCCGACCGGGTGGTGGTGATGCGGGACGGGCGGATCGCCCAGAGCGGCACTCCGCGCGAGGTGTGGCAGCACCCGGTGGACGAGTTCACCGCGCGCTTCCTCGGCTTCGAGAACGTGACGGAGGCGACGGTACGGGGCGAGGCGGCCGACACCGCCTGGGGCACCGTCCCGGTGCCGGCCGGCTCCCCACAGGGCCGGCGCCCGCTGCTGGTCCGCCCCGCCGGGGTGCGGCTGACCGCCCCCGCCGACGGGCTGCGCTGCACCGTCGAGGCCCGCACCTTCCGCGGCCACCATGTCGCCCTGCGGCTCCGCCCGGAGAGCGGCCCCCCGCTGGAGGCGGTCTGCGCCCTGCGCGACACCCCGGAGGAGGGCGCCGAGGTGGGCGCGGTCTTCACGGCCGAGGAGATCGTGGTCCTGGGCTGAGCCCGGTGGCCGGGCCGCATGCCGGGGCCGGCCCCCCGGCGGCGCTCAGCGGGTGCCGGAGCCCGGGCGGACCAGGCCCAGTTCGTAGGCGAGGATCACCGCCTGCGCCCGGTCCCGCAGGCCTTGTTTGGCGAAGAGGCGGTTGATATGGGTCTTCACCGTGTGGTCGGTGATGGTCAGCCGCTCGGCGATGTCCGCGTTGGACAGCCCCCGGGCGATCAGCACCAGCACCTCCTCCTCCCGCGCGGTCAGCCCGGTGACCGGCGCGGATGCCCGCGGGCCGGGCCGCTGCCGGGCGAACTCGGCCACCAGCCGCCGGGTGACCCCGGGCGCCAGCAGTGCGTCGCCGCGCGCCACCACCCGTACCGCGTGCAGCAGTTCGGGGAAGGTGGCGTCCTTCAGCAGAAAGCCGCTCGCCCCGGCCGCCAGCGCCTCGTAGACATACTCGTCCAGGTCGAAGGTGGTCAGCATCAGGACCCTGATCGATCCGTCGGAGGCGGCGAGGATACGGCGGGCCGCCTCGATGCCGTCCAGCCGCGGCATCCGGATGTCCAGCAGCACCACATCCGGCCGCTGCTCGGCCACCACCCGCACCGCCGCCGCCCCGTCCTCCGCCTCCCCGACCACCTCGATGTCCTCCGCCGTCCCCAGCAGACCGACGAACCCGGCCCGCACCACCGCCTGGTCGTCCGCGACCACCGTCCTGATCACCACGGCAGCTCCGCCTCCACCAGGAACCCGCCGCGCGGACCGGGACCCGCGCTCACCCGGCCGCCCAGCAGCGCGGCCCGCTCCCGCATCCCGGTCAGCCCGTGCCCGGCCCCGGCCCGCCCCGGCTCCGCCGCACCGCCCAGCGGACCCGGGCCGTCGTCCTCCACCCGTACGGTCAGCAGGCCCGGGCCGTAGTCCAGCGCCACCACCGCCCGGGCGCCCGGGGCGTGCCGGCGGGTGTTGGTCAGCGCCTCCTGCACGATCCGGTACGCCGACAGCTCCCAGCCCGCCGGCAGTGCCACCCGGTCCCCGCTGACTTCCAACTCGGCCCGGGCGCCCGCCGCCCGGTGCTGCTCCACCAGCTCCGGAAGCCCGTCCAGGGTCGGCTGCGGGGAGGTGGCGGGCGCCCCCTCGCCCGCCCGGGTGCGCAGCACGCCCAGCAGCCGCCGCAGCTCCGCCATGGACGCCCTGGCGGTGCCCGCGATCTCCTGGAGCGCGTCCCGGGCCGCCGGACCGAGGTCGGGGGTGGTGTAGGTGGCGCTCTCCGCCCGTACCGCGATCACTGACACCGAGTGCGCCACCACATCATGCAACTCCCTCGCTATGGAAGCCCGTTCCTCCTCGGCGGCCTGCCGGCGCTCCATGGCGAGCAGCCGCTGCTGGGCCGAGTCCCGCTCCCGGCGCGCCTCCGCCCGGGCCCGTACCGCGTCCCCCGCGCTCACCGCGCCGATCATCACCACCGTCAACAGAAACGCCTCCGCGTACAGCCCCGGGTCCAGTCGGTCGCCGCGCACCGGCACCGGGACGGCGCTCCGCATCAGCCCGGCCCACTTCTGGATGTGCACCAGATTCACCCCCAGCGCGGCCAGCGCACCCGCGCCGATCAGCAGCGCCGGGTGCTGCACCCGCCGGCGCCCCAGGGTGTACAGCCCGCACACCCCGCTGACCATGGTCACCAGATAGAGGTTGGTGTCGGCGGCGAACGCCAGCAGCCCGGCCGCCACGGTGAGGATCGCGGTCTCCGGCCGGGCCCGGCGCCACATCAGCGAGGCCGCCGACACCAGCACCGACACCGTCACCCACGGGGTGCCGGGGAAGAGGACCAGTTCGGCGGCGGCGGCCGCGGTCAGGGCGGCCCCGGAGGCCCAGGGATAGGCGGGGTGCGCCACGGTCCGGCGCAGCGAGCGGGCGAGCACGTTCATGGCAGCCGATTCTCCCGGGCCGGGCCGGTCGCGCGCGTCGGAGCAGGGGTTGATCCTCCGGCCCGGCTCATGCCCCGGGTGGAGGGCGGGGTGCGGCCCGGCGGTTGACGCCCGGCGGGGTGGCCCGCTCCTAGCGTCGGGAGGCATGCGAGGGAGACGAAGGCCCTGGTCAGGGCGGTGGGAGCAGTGGGAGCGGTGGGTGTGGGCCGGGTGCGCCGGGGCGAGCGCGGGGTTCGCGTGGGTGGCCGGGCCCTGGCCGCACCGGGTGTGGGGCGGCTGCGCGGCGATCGGTTACGCGACGGCCGCGCTGCTCGGTGGGCGGTGGGCGTTTCCGGTGGCGGGGCTGGGGGCGGTGGCCGTCCCACTGGGGTGGCTGACCGTCCTGGGGCGGGGGCAGTTGGAGGTGGCCGTGGTCGAGCGGTCCGGCCGGCTGCTGCTGGCCACCGGCTCCCCGTACCCGCCGGACCCGGGCCGACTCGCCGACTACACGCCCTATCTGCCCGGTATGGCGGTGTTCGGGGCGCTGCCCGGTGATCCGCGCTGGTGGCTGGGCGGGGTGTTCGTCGGCTCTCTGTGGGTGGTGGGGCGGTTGGGGGCGCCTCCGCCGATGCGGTGGCTGGTGATCTGCCCACCGGTCGCGTTGCCGCTGGCCACCGGCGGGGTGGATCTGCCGCTCGCCGGGCTGATGTGCCTGGGGCTGGCGCTGGCCGGACGTGGCCGGGCGGTACCGGCCGGGCTGGTCCTCGGGCTGGCCGCCACCCTGAAGTGGACCGCCTGGCCCGCGCTGCCGGTGGCCGCCGCCCTGCTCGCCGCCCGTGAGCCGCTGGGCCGCCGAGCGGGGCCGGGATCGCCGGTGCCTTCCGTTCCCGGCCGTCGGAGCGGGCCGTATGCGCCCGGCCGCCGGTCCGCGCTGCGGTGTACGGGCGTGGCGCTCGCCACCGCCGCGGCCGGGACCCTGCCCGCCCTCCTCGCCGACCCGGATGCCTTCCGCGCCCATGTCGTGGATTTCCCCCTGGGGTTGACCACGACCG
The DNA here is from genome assembly GCF_040644755.1 of Streptomyces sp. NPDC046887. Classification (NCBI taxonomy): domain Bacteria; kingdom Bacillati; phylum Actinomycetota; class Actinomycetes; order Kitasatosporales; family Streptomycetaceae; genus Streptomyces; species Streptomyces sp. NPDC046887. The sequence continues at coordinate 95,998 of NZ_JBEYXH010000022.1, read as the reverse complement.
CCTCACCGGCGGCCAGTCCGCTACCCGGGCCGCTGCTGGCCGCCTACGCCCCCGGCGGCACCCTTCTGGCCGCCGCGCTGCTCACCACCGCCGCCCTGCTGCTGGCGCTGTCACTGGTGGTCCGTCCGCCCCGTACCACCGCCGCGGCCGCCGCCCGGCTCGCCCTCGGCCTGGCCCTGGCCACCGCCCTGATGCCCGCGTCCCGCTTCGGCTATCTGGTCCACCCGCTCGTCCTGCTCGCCACCCTCTGGAGGCCTCCGTGCCCGGCATCCCCGTCACCCTGGTCGTCACCAATGACTTCCCGCCCCGCCAAGGCGGCATCGAGACCTTCGTCAAGCAGCTGACCGACCGCTTCCCGCTCGGCCGGGTCGTGGTGTACACCTCCGCCGAGCCGGGCGGGGCCGCCCATGACGCCGCGCTGCCGTACCCGGTGGTCCGGGACCGGGCCCGGATGCTGCTGCCCACGCCGCGGACCACCGCCCGGGCGGTGGCGCTGGCCCGGGAGCACGGTTGCGAGGCGGTCTGGTTCGGGGCCGCCGCCCCGCTCGGGCTGATGGCGCCCCGGCTGCGCCGGGAGGCCGGGGTGCGCCGGGTGGTCGCCACCACCCATGGCCATGAGGTGTGGTGGGCCCGCACCCCGGGCGCCGCCGCGCTGCTGCGCCGTATCGGGCGGGGCGCCGACGCGGTCACCTACCTCGGCGCGGCGACCCGCGCCCCGCTGGCCCGTGCCCTCGGCTCCGGGGCGCGGCTGGTGCGGATGGTGCCCGGGGTGGACGCGGCCGCCTTCGCCGGGGGCGTTCCGGGGCGGATACGGCGGCGGCTCGGGCTGCCCGCCGAGGCGCCCGTGGTGCTGTGCGCGGCCCGGCTGGTGCCGCGCAAGGGGCAGGACACCCTGATCCGGGCGCTGCCCCTGGTACGCGCCCGGGTGCCGGGCACCCGGCTGCTGCTGGTGGGCGCCGGACCGGACGAGGCCCGGCTGCGTCGGCTGGCCGACCGGTACGGGGTGAGCGGGGCGGTGGTCTTCGCGGGTGGACGCCCGCATCGGGAGCTGCCCGACCACTACGCCGCCGCCGATGTGTTCGCCATGCCCTGCCGCACCCGCCGGGCCGGGCTGGAGCTGGAGGGCCTGGGCATCGTCTATCTGGAGGCCGCCGCGGCCGGACTGCCGGTGCTCGCCGGGCGCTCCGGCGGGGCGCCCGACACCGTCCGGGACGGTGAGACCGGGTTCGTGGTGGACGGCCGGGATGTGGCGGCGGTGGCCGGGCGGCTGACCGGGCTGCTCGGTGATCGAGCGGCGGCCGCCGCGATGGGCGCCCGGGGGCGGGAGCGGGTGGCGGCCGACTGGAGCTGGGAGGGCGCCTGGGAGGTGCTGGCCGGGCTGCTCGGCGAAGGGGCCCCGGTCGGCGGGCGCTAGCGGGCCCGGCCGCCGAGCCGGAGCAGCGCCTCGGGGGCCTCCTCCACGGTGTCCACCAGGGCGATCCGGTGGGCCATCGACCGCTCACCGGCGAGGGCTTGGAGCAGCGGCCAGGCGGGCAGGCGCTCGGTCCAGTGGGCGCGGTTCACGAGCACCATGGGGGTCGGCTCGCCGCGGGACTCGTAGTAGTTGGGGGTGGCGTTGTCGAACACCTCCTGGACGGTCCCGGCCGCGCCGGGCAGGAAGACCACCCCGGCGGTGCAGCGGGCCAGCAGCCCGTCCTCGCGGGTGGCGTTGGCGAAGTACTTGGCCAGGTGCGAGGCGAAGGCGTTCGGCGGCTCATGCCCGTAGAACCAGGTGGGGATGCCCACGGAGGCACCGCCCTCGGGCCAGCGGGAGCGGACCGCGAAGGCGGCCCCGGCCCAGTCGCCGATGGACGGGACGAAGGACGGCTCCTTGGCGAGCAGGAGCAGCGCCTCGTCCAGCATGGGGTCGGCGTACGGGGCGGCGTAGGCGCCGAGGTTGGCGGCCTCCATGGCGCCGGGGCCGCCGCCGGTCGCCACGGTCAGCCCGGCGCGGGCCAGCGAGCGGCCGAGCCGGGCGGCCCCCTCGTACTCCACCGTGCCCCGGGCCATCGCGTGGCCGCCCATGACACCGACGACCGGCCGGCCGTGCAGATGCTCGTCCAGTGCGTCGGAGACCGAGTCGTCGTGCACGGCCCGCAGCATCGAGGCGAAGATGTCCCCGTCGGCCTTGGTCCGCTGGAACCAGGCGTAGGTCAGCGCGTCAGGGGTCGCCTCGTAGCCGCGCTCGGCCAGGCCCGCGTACAGCTCGGCGGGGGTGTAGAGGCTGCCCCGGTAGGGGTCGTACGGCAGGCCCGGGATCGGCGGGAAGACCAGCGCCCCGGCGAGGCGGACCCGGGCGGCGGCGTCCGGGTCCATGGGACAGCCGAGGAACACGGCGCCGTCCACGGGGAGTTCGAGGAGCGCGGGGGTGCGGTCGGTGAGGTCCACGGACTGCACCCGGAATCCGGCGAGGCTGCCGGCCGCGGCCACCTCGTCGAACTCCGGGAGCGTCTCTATCTCGTGGTCGGTGCGGTGCTCGGGGGAGTGGGCCATACGGGCCACCCTAGTTGGCGGCTAACGGCCCAGCGGCAGCGCGGCCAGTTGGGCGACCAGCCAGGTGAGGGGGAGGAAGACGGCCAGCAGCACACCGGCGCGCAGGGCGGCGGTGGTGCGCAGCAGGGCGGCGGGGGCGCCGAGGTCGGTGAGGGTGCCGGTGGTGGGGGCGCGTTCCTGGCGGGACTCGACGGCGGCGGTGAGCAGGGTGGCGACGGCGCAGAGGACGACCAGGGTGGCGCCGAGGGCGGTGAGGTCGCCGAACGGGCGGAACGCCTCCTGGCGGAAGAGGACCGTTCCGTCGAGGGTCACGGCGGCCACCGCGGCGGAGACGCCGAGCGGGCGGCCGATGCGGCGGGCCTCGGCCATCAGGGCGCGGCCGGCCAGCAGCCGGGCGGCGCCGGGGCGGCCGATCTGGAGCAGCCGGCCGGACAGGTGGGTGAGGCCGGGGCCGGCCACGGCGAGGCCGATGGAGGCGATCACCCAGCCGGCCAGCACGGCGCCACGGCCGCTGCCGAGGCCGCCGGGCAGGGCGGCGCCGCCGGCCGCGTAGGTCTCGGCGGCCAGGCCCAGGGCGACCAGGGTGACGCCCCAGGGCAGTCCGGCGGGCGGTTCCTCGGGGGTGGGGCGGGCGGCGTCCGGGTCCCTCTCGGTGGCGGGCGGCTCGCGGCGGGGGCGCAGCGCCAGCGCGACGGTGGCGGTGGCGGCGATCGGGACCACGGCCAGCAGGGTGAGCGCGGCAGGCAGCGGGAGCGGCCGGCCGGCGGCGGTCAGCTCGGCGGCGGCCCCGTCGAACGGCATCCCGCTCAGGTCGCCGCGCAGATGGAGGAAGACGGCGAGGGCGAGGAGGGAGCCGGTGAGGGCGGCCAGCGCGGTGGTGGCGGCCGCGAACAGGGCGAGTTTCGCCGGGCCGAGGCCGATGGCGGAGAGCCCGGGGCGGGGCCGGGTGCCGGGGTCGGTGCGGGCGATGGCGAGCGCCAGGTGCACGGTGGCGGCGACGGGCAGCAGGCACCAGGCGAGCCGGGCGGCCGGGGCCTCGCCGCCGGGGCGGGCCAGGGCGTAGGCGAGGGCGCACAGCAGCAGGAAGCCGGTGGTGGCGGAGGCCGCGGTGACCAGCAGCCGGCGAGCCAGCACCACCGGGTGCGCGCCGCGGGCTAGACGGAGAGCGAGCATGTGTCGCGCCCCTCCGCTCCGGTGGTGGCGGTGTACGGCGTCTCGCCGATGCGGCGGCCGTCCACCAGGTGCACCGCGCGGTCGGCGAGGGCCGCCACGTCCGGGTCGCCGGTGGCCAGCAGCACGGTGATGCGGTGCGAGCGGGCGGCGGCGGTGAGGGTGCGCAGCACCTGGTTGCCGGCGGCGCGGTGCAGCGCGGCGGTCGGCTCGTCGGCGAAGAGCAGCGGCGGCAGGGTGATCAGCGCGCGGGCGACGGCGATCCGCTGGCACTGGTCCTGGCGGAGCCGGTGCGGGCGCTGGTGGGCGCAGTCGCCGGCGTCCAGGCGGTCCAGCCAGTCCAGGGCGGCGCTCTTGGCGGCGCGGTGCGCGGTGCCGCGCAGCAGCAGCGGCAGGGCGGCGTTCTCCCAGCCGGTGAGTTCGGCGATCAGGGCGGGCTGGGTGCCGATCCAGCCGAAGGACTCGCGGCGCAGCTTCTCGCGCTGGAGCCGGTCCATGGAGTGCAGGGCGGTGCTGTGGAACCAGACCTCGCCTTCGGTGGGGACGAGCCGGCCGGACAGGCAGCGCAGCAGACTGGTCTTGCCGCTGCCGCGGGGGCCGCTGACCGCGAGGATCTCGCCCTCGCGCACCCCGAGGGAGACGCCCTGGAGCGCGGGGGAGCCGTTGGGGGAGTAGTGCAGGGCGCGTGCCCAGAGCACGTCGTTGTCCGGCGGTGCCACCATGGCGTACACCTCGCTGTCGGTTCCGTGCGTCGTCGCCCGCGTGCCCGGCCTTCCCTCGTACGGGGGAGTGGGGGTGGGGCCGATCGGTCAGGGGAACCGTAGGGAGCCGGTGGGCGGCTGCCGGGACAGCACACGGCCCGGGCCCGCCCATCTCACTCGGATGGGGCAGGTCCCGGGCCGCGTTCAGCCTACGATCGTACGAACTCGATCACGGTCACAGCTTCGTCCAGGCCTCGGTGAGGGTGGCCCGGAGGATCCGCTCGATCTCGTCGAACGTGGACTGGTCGGACACCAGCGGCGGCGCCAGCTGGACGACCGGGTCGCCGCGGTCGTCGGCGCGGCAGTACAGACCGTTGTCGTAGAGGGCCTTGGAGAGGAAGCCGTACAGGACGCGCTCGGTCTCCTCGTCGTTGAAGGACTCCTTGGTGGCCTTGTCCTTCACCAGCTCGATGCCGTAGAAGTAGCCGTTCCCTCGGACGTCGCCGACGATCGGCAGGTCGTTGAGCTTCTCCAGCGTGGCGCGGAAGGCGCCCTCGTTGTCCAGCACGTGCTGGGTGAGGTTCTCGCGCTCGAAGATGTCGAGGTTGGCGAGGCCCACCGCCGCGGAGACCGGGTGGCCGCCGAAGGTGTAGCCGTGCAGGAACGTGTTGTCGCCCTTGTAGAACGGCTCGGCGAGCCGGTCGGAGATGATGCAGGCGCCGATCGGGGAGTAGCCCGAGGTCATGCCCTTGGCGCAGGTGATCATGTCCGGCACGTAGTCGAACTTGTCGCAGGCGAAGATCGTGCCCAGCCGGCCGAAGGCGCAGATGACCTCGTCGGAGACGAGCAGCACGTCGTACTGGTCGCAGATCTCGCGGACCCGCTGGAAGTACCCGGGCGGCGGCGGGAAGCAGCCGCCGGCGTTCTGCACCGGCTCCAGGAAGACCGCGGCGACGGTGTCGGGGCCCTCGAAGAGGATCTGCTGCTCGATCTGGTCGGCGGCCCAGCGGCCGAAGGCCTCCGGGTCGTCGCCGAAGAGCGGGGCGCGGTAGATGTTGGTGTTGGGCACCTTGTGCGCGCCCGGCACCAGCGGCTCGAACGGGGCCTTCAGCGCCGGCAGGCCGGTGATGGACAGGGCGCCCTGCGGGGTGCCGTGGTAGGCGACCGCACGGGAGATGACCTTGTGCTTGGTGGGCTTGCCGACCAGCTTGAAGTACTGCTTGGCCAGCTTCCAGGCGGTCTCCACCGCCTCGCCGCCGCCGGTGGTGAAGAAGACCTTGTTCAGGTCGCCGGGGGCGTGGTGGGCCAGGCGCTCGGCCAGCTCCACGGCCTTGGGGTGGGCGTACGACCACACCGGGAAGAAGGCGAGCTCCTGGGCCTGCTTGGCGGCGGCCTCGGCCAGCTCGGTGCGGCCGTGGCCGGCCTGCACCACGAACAGCCCGGCCAGGCCGTCGAGGTAGCGCTTGCCCTTGTCGTCGAAGATGTAGGTGCCCTCGCCGCGGACGATGGTCGGGACGGGGCTGTTCTCGTACGACGACATGCGGGTGAAGTGCATCCACAGGTGGTCGTACGCGGTCTTGGAGAGGTCCTTGGTCACGGCTATCGGGTTCCCCACATATAGGTCTGCTTCTTGAGCTTGAGGTAGACGAAGCTCTCGGTGGAGCGCACACCGGGGAGGGTGCGGATGCGCTTGTTGATGACCTCCAGAAGGTGGTCGTCGTCCTCGCAGACGATCTCCACCATCAGGTCGAAGGAGCCCGCGGTCATCACCACGTACTCGCATTCGGCCATCGCGGTCAGCGCTTCGGCCACCGGGTCCAGGTCGCCCTCGACGTTGATGCCGACCATCGCCTGGCGGCGGAAGCCCACGGTGAGCGGGTCCGTCACGGCGACGATCTGCATGACTCCCTGATCGAGGAGCTTCTGCACGCGCTGGCGCACCGCGGCCTCGGAGAGGCCCACGGCCTTGCCTATGGCGGCGTACGGACGGCGTCCGTCCTCCTGGAGCTGTTCGATGATCGCCAGGGACACGGCGTCGATCGTCGGGGACGATCCGTTCCCGGTCCTGGGCTCTGCGCTTCGACTTGCCACATCCTCACCATGCACCGAGACCCGTCGGTCCCGCAACCCGGAACTGATGTAATTCGTTGATCAGAGGCCGATTCGCCACCGAATCCGAAGTTCGGGGCCGTCGGCCCTGTCGAAAGCGTCGCCTCAGCGATTAGGGTGGGACTGTCCAGCCTGTGGACACCCACCGGCCGGACCCCAGAGCACCACACAAGCACCGAGACCGACAGGAGGGGTGGCACGTGACCACCGAGCTGCGTCGTCTGCGCAACTACATCAACGGGGAGTTCAAGGACGCCGCCGACGGACGGACCATCGACGTGGTCAACCCGGCCACCGGCGAGGTGTACGCGACGTCCCCGCTGTCCGGACAGGCCGACGTCGACGCCGCCATGGAGGCCGCCGCGGCCGCCTTCCCGGCCTGGCGCGACACCACCCCGGCCGAGCGCCAGAAGGTGCTGCTGAAGATCGCCGACGCCTTCGAGGAGCGCGCCGAGGAGCTCATCGCCGCCGAGTGCGAGAACACCGGCAAGCCCACCGCTCTGATGCGCTCCGAGGAGATCCCCCCGGCGGTCGACCAGATCCGCTTCTTCGCCGGCGCCGCCCGTCTGCTGGAGGGCCGCTCGGCCGGCGAGTACATGGAGGGCCTGACCTCCATCGTCCGCCGTGAGCCGGTCGGGGTCTGCGCCCAGGTCGCCCCCTGGAACTACCCGCTGATGATGGCGGTGTGGAAGTTCGCCCCGGCGCTCGCCGCGGGCAACACCGTGGTGCTCAAGCCGTCCGACACCACCCCCGCCTCCACCGTGCTGATCGCCGAGATCATCGGCGCCATCGTGCCCAAGGGCGTCTTCAACGTGCTCTGCGGCGACCGCACCACCGGCAGCGCCATGGTCGAGCACCCGGTGCCCGCGATGGCCTCCATCACCGGCTCGGTACGCGCCGGCATCCAGGTCGCCGCCTCCGCCGCCAAGGACGTCAAGCGGGTCCACCTGGAGCTCGGCGGCAAGGCCCCGGTCGTGGTCTTCGAGGACACCGACATCGCCAAGGCCGTCGAGGACATCTCGGTGGCCGGCTTCTTCAACGCCGGCCAGGACTGTACGGCCGCCACCCGGGTGCTGGTCCACGAGTCCATCCACGACGAGTTCGTCTCCCAACTGGCCAAGGCCGCCGCCGAGACCAAGACCGGCGCGAGCGACGACGAGGACGTGCTCTACGGGCCGCTCAACAACGAGAACCAGCTCAAGCAGGTCACCGGCTTCGTCGACCGCCTCCCGGCGCACGCCAAGGTCGAGTCCGGCGGCCACCGGGTCGGCGAGAAGGGCTACTTCTACGCCCCCACCGTGGTCTCCGGCCTCCAGCAGGACGACGAGATCATCCAGAACGAGGTCTTCGGCCCCGTCATCACCGTCCAGTCCTTCACCGACGAGGCCCAGGCCCTGGAGTACGCCAACGGCGTCGAGTACGCGCTGGCCTCCTCCGTCTGGACCAAGGACCACGCCCGCGCCATGCGGATGTCCAAGGCGCTGGACTTCGGCTGCGTCTGGATCAACACCCACATCCCGCTGGTCGCCGAGATGCCGCACGGCGGCTTCAAGAAGTCCGGCTACGGCAAGGACCTCTCCGCGTACGGCTTCGAGGACTACACCCGCGTCAAGCACGTGATGACATCCCTCGGCTGATCCCTGCTCACGGCCGCAGGCCCCGCCCTCTCACGGGCCGGGGCCTGTGGCCTTTTCGGGGCCTGTGGCCGTTCCGGGGACCCGTGCTTTTCGGGGCCCTGTGTAAAGGCCGCGTAAACACCGGCGTACGCTTCCGATCATGAGCGAAGTCGGCGCCCTGCAGCGGCGCATACGCCGGTGGCTGGTCCTCTTCATCGTCTGCCTGGCGCTGAGCGGGCTGACGGCCTTCCCGCTCGTCACCGAGATGCGGCTCGCGGTCGACGCCCTGAACGGCTGGGCGTCCTTCCTCGCCGACGCCTTCCCGGGGTTGGAGGGGTGGATGCTCCGGGTCCAGGAGGGCGTCAACACCGCCGACGGGCGCTACCCGTTCCTGCTCTACGGCACCGACTGGCTGGCCTTCGCCCATCTGGTCATCGCCGTCGCCTTCTACGGCCCCTACCGCGACCCGGTGCGCAACATCTGGGTGATCGAGTTCGGCATGATCGCCTGCGCCGGGATCATCCCGCTGGCCCTGATCTGCGGCCCGATCCGGGGCATCCCCTTCTGGTGGTCGGTCATCGACATGTCCTTCGGGGTCTTCGGCATCCTGCCGCTGCTCGTGGTCCACCGCCTCATCAAGCGGCTGGAAGCCCTCACCGCCCCGGTCGGCCCTCGGCCGCTGACCATGGCCTGAGGGGTTCTCCCGCTCGGCGGCCGTTACGGCTTGCGGGCCACCGCGCCGAACTGGGCGACCTCGCCGGAGGCGGCGAACCGCCAGCTCGCGCAGGAGACCAGCCCCGGCTCCAGCAGCTCAAGCCCCTCGAAGAAGGACTCCACCTCGGCGCGGCCGCGGGCGGTGATCGGCGGGGTGGCGTGGGCGTTCCAGAAGTCCATCGCCTCCGCGTTGCCCTCGCCGCCCAGCTCCAGCGTCGGATGGGTCAGCACCAGATGGCTGCCGGAGGGCACCGCCGCCATCAGGGTCCGGACGATGGTCCGGGCCTCCTCGGTGTCCAGGACGAAGTTGAGGATGCCCAGCATCATCACCGCCACCGGGCGGTCCAGGTCGAGTATCCGGCCCGCGGCGGCGACGATCTCCTCCGGCCGGTGGGCGTCCGCGTCCACATACTCGGTCACCCCCTCCGGCGCGCCGGTGAGCAGCGCCCGGGCGTGGGTGAGGACGATCGGGTCGTTGTCCACGTAGACCACCCGGGCGTCCGGGGCGATCCGCTGGGCCACCTCATGGGTGTTGTCGGCGGTCGGCAGCCCGGTGCCGATGTCCAGGAACTGCCGTATCCCGGCCTCACCCGCGAGATAGCCCACCGCCCGGCCGAGGAACGCCCGGTCGGCCCGGGCCACCTCGCCGATGCTCGGGTACAGGGAGGTGACCTGCTTGCCCACCTCCCGGTCCACCGGGTAGTTGTCCTTGCCGCCCAGCCAGTAGTTCCAGACCCGGGCGTTGTGCGCGATGTCGGTGCGGATGCGGTCGTTCATGTGCGGCTCCCCTTCGCGACTCCCGGGGCACCGGCCGCCCGCAGTACGCGGCTGAGCGCGTCCACCCGGTTGGTGGTGATCGAGTCCACCCCGTGGGCGACCAGCCTACGCATGGTCCGGCGGGTGTCCGCGGTCCAGGCCGACACCAGCAGCCCGTCCCCGTGCACCCGGTCCACCAGCTCCCGACTCAGCAGCCCGAAGCGGTAGTTGAGCCAGCGCGGGGCGAGCGCCGCCAGCAGTACGGGACGGGGCGGGGCCAGGCTGGTCCAGGTGAGGGCGATCTCCGCGCCCGGGTCGGCGGCGCGCACCAGCAGCATCGCCGAGCCGCTGGAGCAGTAGAAGACCCGGTCGGCGGCGCCCTGCTCGTGCACCGCCCCGACCACGGCGCGGACCGAGGCCTCGGTGGCGCCCGGCAGGTCCAGCATCACCCGGCGCCCCTCGGTGGCGGCCAGCGCCTCCGCCAGCGTGGGCACCCCGTCGGCGCCCGGGCCGGTCAGCGCCCGCAGCTCGGCCAGGGTGAGTCCGGAGAGCGGGCGGTCCACCCGCCACAGCCGCTCCAGGGTGTCGTCGTGCAGCAGTACGGCCACCCCGTCCCAGGTCAGCCGGACGTCGATCTCCACCGCGTCCGCGCCCCGGGCGAACGCCGAGCGCAGCGAGGCGAGGGTGTTCTCCCGCACCCGGTACGGGTCGCCCCGATGCCCGACCACCGAGACCCCTCCGGTGGCGTGCACCGGCCTCAGCGGGCGATCCATGCCGCCGTGTACGCGTCGATCTCGGCACGGAGCCGGGTCTTCCCCGCCGGGTCCAGGAAGGAGGCCTCCACCGCCTGCTTGGCCAGGTCCGCCAGGCCGCGCTCGTCCAGCTCCAGCAGCCGGGCGGCGACCTCGTACTCGGTGTTGAGGTCGGTGCCGAACATCGGCGGGTCGTCCGAGTTGATGCTCACCAGTACCCCGGCCTCCACCATGGTCCGCAGCGGGTGCTCGTCCAGGGCGGCCACCGCCCGGGTGGCGATGTTGGAGGTGGGGCAGACCTCCAGCGGGATGCGGTGCTCGGCGAGGTGGGCGAGTAGCCGCTCGTCCTGCACCGCGCTGGTGCCATGGCCGATGCGCTCGGCGCGCAGCTCGTTCAGCGCGTCCCAGATGGTCTCCGGCCCGGTGGTCTCCCCGGCGTGCGGCACCGAGTGCAGCCCGGCCGCGATGGCGCGGTCGAAGTACGGCTTGAACTGCGGACGCGGCACCCCGATCTCCGGGCCGCCCAGCCCGAAGCCGACCAGCCCGTCCGGCCGCAGGTCCACCGCCAGCCGGCAGGTCTCCTCGGCGGCCTGCAGACCGGCCTCGCCGGGGATGTCGAAGATCCACCGCAGCACCACCCCGAGTTCCGCCTCGGCCGCGCGCCGGGCGTCCTCGATGGCGTCCATGAACGCCTTCTCGTCGATCCCGCGCCGGGTCGAGCTGAACGGGGTGACGGTCAGCTCGGCGTACCGGATGTTCTGCCGGGCCATGTCCCGGGCCACCTCGAAGGTGAGCAGCCGGACGTCCTCGGGGGTCCTGACCAGGTCCACCACCGACAGATACACATCGACGAAGTGGGCGAAGTCGGTGAACACGAAGTAGTCCACCAGCGCCTCGGGATCGGTGGGCACCTTGGAGTCCGGGTGCCGGGCGGCCAGCTCCGCCACGATCCGGGGCGAGGCGGAGCCCACATGGTGCACATGCAGCTCGGCCTTGGGCAGGCCGGCGATGAAGGGGCGCAGTGCGGTCATCGGCTTTCCTCCGGTGGTGCAGGCGGGTGTACGGGTGGGTGTACGGGCCGCGAGGCTGGTCAGAGGTCATCGTAGGACGGCCGGATAACATGACCGGTACACGGATGGGGGAGTTCATGTCAGAGAAGCACGACCCGTACGACCCGTGGGCACCGCCCGGGGACGGGGCGTCCCCGGAGCGCCCGGCCGACCCGCCGGTGACGCCCCCACCCGGAAACGCACCGGGAAATCGCTCACCGGGAGTGCACGACTTCCCGACCATGACCTCGATGCCCGGCGCCGGCGGTGAGGTGCCCCCGCCGCCGACCGCCCCCGGCGGCCCGGCGCCCACCTCTCCCTACGGCTACCCCGACCCCACCGTGCCCCCGGGCGGCGGCTACGGCTATCCCGACCCGACGGTGACCTCCGGCGGCTACGGCTACCCGGTGCCGCCGCCCCCCGCCGCCTCCGGCTACCCGGGCTACCCCGGCTACGGCACCTGGGGCGCCCCCGCCCCGTCCAACGGCATGGGTGTCGCCGCGCTGGTGCTCGGCATCATCGGTGTGGTCCTCTTCTGCGCCTGGGGACTGGGGGTCATCCTCGGCATCCTGGCCCTGATCTTCGGCCTGATCGGCCGCCGGAAGGCCCGGCGCGGCGAGGCGGACAACGGCGGGATGGCCCTGGCCGGGGTGATCCTCGGCTCGGTCGCCATCGCCATCGGCGCGGGCTTCCTCGCCTTCCTCATCTGGTCCGTCGCCAACGACCCCGAGTTCTCCGACCCCGACCCGCCCCGCTACGACTCCGCGCTGGTCGTCTCCGACTCCGGATCCCCCCTCGGGCACCACTGAGCCCGCGTCCCGCCCTCCGCGGCCCGCGGGCCGGGCGACACCGAGCCCGTGAGCGCGGGTCCCTCCCCGGGCCCCGGTGGCACCGGGCCCCGCCCTCCGCGGCCCGCGGGCCGGGCGGCACCGAGCCCATGAGCGCGGGTCCCCCCCGGGCCCCGGCGGCACCGGGTCCTGCGCACTACTCCCGGCCCGGCGGCAGGCCCCGCGCCCCGAGCCCGCCCCCCCCGGCTGGGGCGCGGCCCCGAGCCCGCCGCACCCGGTCGGAGGCGCGGCCACGAGCCTCTGCCGGCACGCGTGACGGCCGTCGGGGCCCGTACGCGGGACGGCAACCGGGGCCCGTACGCGGGACGGCAACCGAGGCCCGCCCTATCCCTCCGGCCGGGGGCGCGGCCCCAAGTCGGGGCCCGCATATGACGGCCGCCCTGAGCCGCGGCCCGCACCTGTGGCGGCCGTACGGAAGCCCGTCCCATCCCGCTCCCGGCGGCGGCGCGCCCGAGTCTCGGCCCGTACGTGTGACGGTCCCCGGGGCCCGTACGGCGGCGGCCGCCAGGCCCCGCACGCATGCGTCAGCAGACCGGAGCGCGCACGCGCGGGCGGCGCCTGCCCGGAGAGCCACGCCACCCAGGGGGTCAGCGGCCCCGGCCCAAGGCTCCGGGCCGCCGGCGGCCCGGGGGGCCGCACGGGTGACGGTCACCCGGGGCGTAAGTGCGGCGGCGCCCGCCCGAAAGCCCGAGCACCCCGCACGCGCCCCAACATCAGGCGGTCGCCCGGGTCCGCGCCGCCCCCGCACGCGCCCGGACGTCAGGCAGTCGCCCAGGTCCGCGCCGCCCCCCACGCGCCCGGACGTCAAGCTGTCGCCCAGGTCCGCGCCGCCCCCCACGCGCCCCGACATCAGGCGGTCGCCCGGGTCCGCCCCCCCTCGCCCCCGCCCCGACGTCCGCCAGTCGCCGCCCCCGGCGTCAGACGGCCCCGGCTGCGGCCCGCAGCTGGGCCCGGGCCTCCATCAGGGCGAAGCCCAGCAGGTTGAGTCCGCGCCAGCGGGACGGGTCGAGGGTGCGTTCGTCGTCGGCGGGGAGGCCTATGCCCCAGATCCGGTCCATGGGGCTCGCCTCCACCAGGACGCGGTCACCGGTGGACAGCAGGTAGGAGGCGAGGCCCGGGTCCGAGGCGAACTTGTGCGTGCTGCCCTCGACCACGATGCCGAACCGCTCCCGGGCCCAGGTCTCCTCGTCGAAGCCGCGCACCAGCCGCCCCGCCTTCTTGGCCAGCGCCGGGCTCGACGCCGCGACGGCCCGCCGCTCGGCCTCCGCGTCGCCGAAGAGGCGGGCCTTTCCGGCCATCATCCAGTGCTCGGCGGTCGCGTACTCCACCCCGTCGACGGTGAACGGCGAGGGCCACCACTGGCTCAGGCAGCTCGGGCCCAGCCTGCCGTCCGGCCGCGGCCGGTGGCCCCAGAAGGGCAGGTAGCGCACCCGCTCCCCGCCGTCGATCCGGGACCGCAACTCCTCGATCTTCCCCATGCACGCGAGTCTTCCAGCCACCACTGACAGTCCGTACGGTATTTCCCCGCCCACGCGACACATGGTCGACCGAATCCGTCGCGTAACCAAAAGGCAACAACGGAATCCCTTGGCTGGTCGGCACCCCTCTGCCAGGATCGGCACTCAATTCGGGTCGGCGCCACACTGGAGAGAGCCGCCGGAGGGCGCGGCCGACCTACACAAGAGACCGCACCGGACACACCCGCTGGGACAACGGAGAACGCCATGGGCAACCGCCAGGAGCCGGACCACCGGCAGGGGCAGGACGACCAGAAGCCGGCCGACCGCTTCCCGGGGCTCGACCGCTTCGCCGCCGGGGCGAACCACATCGCCGGGAAGCTGCGGCCGGGCAGCTCGGGCCGGGAGTACACGGTGGTCGACCCGGCCACCGGGCAGGAGGTGCTGACCTACGAGCTGGCGGGCGCCGCCGATGTGGACGCCGCCGTCGCCGCCGCCCGCGACGCGCTGCCCGGCTGGGCCGGGGCCACCCCCGCCGAGCGCTCCGAGGCCATGCACCGCTTCGCCGCCGAGCTGGACGCCCGCGCCGAGGAGCTGGCCCGCGCCGAGTCCCTCCAGTGCGGCAAGCCGCTGAAGCTGACCCGCGAGTTCGACGTGCCCGGCACCATCGACAACACCGCCTTCTTCGCCGGCGCTGCCCGCCACCTCCAGGGCCAGTCGGCCGGCGAGTACAGCGGCGACCACACCTCCTACGTACGGCGGGAGCCGATCGGGGTGGTCGGCTCCATCGCCCCCTGGAACTACCCGCTCCAGATGGCCGCCTGGAAGGTGCTCCCGGCCATCGCCGCGGGCAACACCATCGTGCTCAAGCCCGCCGAGCTGACCCCGCTGACCTCGCTGCTCTTTGCCGAGGCGGCCACCGCGGCCGGCATCCCGGACGGGGTGGTCAACATCGTCACCGGCGCGGGCCGGGAGGCGGGCGAGCACCTGGTGTCTCACCCGGACGTGGCGATGACCTCCTTCACCGGCTCCACCGCCGTCGGCAAGCGGGTCGCCGAACTGGCCACCGCCACCGTCAAGCGGCTCCATCTGGAGCTCGGCGGCAAGGCCCCGTTCGTGGTCTTCGATGACGCCGACCTGGACGCCGCCGTCAACGGCGCGGTCGCCGGGGCCCTGATCAACACCGGCCAGGACTGCACCGCCGCCACCCGTGCCTATGTCCAGCGCCCGCTGTACGAGGCCTTCGTCAGCGGGGTCGCCGACCTGATGGCCGCCGTCCGGCTCGGCGACCCCTTCGAGGCGGGCACCGACCTCGGCCCGCTGATCAGCCACGCCCAGCGGGACCGGGTGGCCGGCTTCGTGGACCGGGCCCGCTCCTACGCCACCGTGGTCACCGGCGGGGTCGCCCCGCACAACGCGGGTGCCTACTACCGCCCCACCCTGATCACCGGGGCCGCCCAGGACAGCGAGATCGTCCAGGCGGAGATCTTCGGCCCGGTCCTGGTGGTGCTGCCCTTCGACTCCGACGACGAGGGCCTGGCGCTCGCCAACGACACCCCGTACGGACTGGCCGCCTCCGCCTGGACCCGGGACGTCTACCGGGCCGGCCGCGCCACCCGGGAGATCAAGGCGGGCTGCGTCTGGGTCAACGACCACATCCCGATCATCAGCGAGATGCCGCACGGCGGGTACCAGGCCTCCGGCTTCGGCAAGGACATGTCCAGCTACTCCTTCGAGGAGTACACCCAGGTCAAGCATGTGATGTTCGACAACACCGCGGTGGCCCGGAAGGACTGGCACCGCACGGTGTTCGGCGACCGGTGATCCGCGACGGGCGATGAACCGCCGGCGGCGCGGCTTTGCGGATCGGATACCGGAAGGCTCTGGACCGGACGGCCGCCGCCCGTGTCAACTGGTGGCCCGCAGGGCGGACGGCGCGGTCCGCGGAGCGGACACCCCCGGCCGCCGCCCCCAGGTGCCGGGTCCCGGTGCGGCACCCGCCACCCCTCCCCGGTTCCCGACCGCCTCCGTATCCCGACCGCACCGAAAGGCACAGCGCATGGAGCAGTACCAGCCCGAGAGCCTGTCCGCGGCCCAGGTGGCCGCCATGCGGCGCAGTCTGACCAGCGGCCGGGGCGCCCTCACCCGGCGCTCGCTGCTGCGGGCGGGCGGCTACGGGGCGCTCGCCGCGGGCTCGCTGGCCGCCCTCAGCGGCTGCGGCATCCCGCCGGCCAAGCGGGAGGGCGGCGGGCCGGCGTCCACCGACCACTCGGCGAAGGAGAAGCGGCTCACCTTCTCCAACTGGACCCAGTACATCGACGTCAGCGACGACGAGAAGAGCCGGCCCAGCCTCCAGGAGTTCACCCAGCGCACCGGGATCTCGGTCAAGTACACCGAGGACATCAACGACAACGTCGAGTTCTTCGGCAAGATCCAGCCGCAGCTGGCCGCCGGCCAGGACACCGGGCGGGACCTGGTCTGCGTCACCGACTGGCTGGCCGCCCGGATCATCCGGCTCGGCTGGGCGCAGCGGCTGGACTCCGCCAACCTGCCGAACGCCTACGCCAACCTCTCCGCCCAGTTCCGCCGCCCCGACTGGGACCCCGGGCGGGCCTACTCGTACCCCTGGACCGGTATCTCCACGGTCATCGCCTACAACGTGAAGGCCACCGGCGGGCGGAAGGTCGACTCGGTCACCCAGCTGCTGGACGACCCCAAGCTGAAGGGGAAGGTCTCCTTCCTCTCCGAGATGCGGGACTCCATCGGGATGACCCTGCTGGACCTCGGCAAGGACCCGGGGAAGTTCTCCGACGCCGACTTCGAGGCGGCCGCCGGGCGGCTCCAGAAGGCGGTGGACACCTCGCAGATCCGCCGCTTCACCGGCAACGACTACACCGCCGACCTCTCCAAGGGCGATATCGCGGCCTGTCTGGCCTGGGCCGGGGACGTCATCCAGCTCCAGGTGGACAATCCCGACATCCGCTTCGCCATCCCGTCGGCCGGCTACATCACCTCCAGCGACAACCTGCTGGTCCCGGCCGAGGCGCGGCACAAGACCAACGCCGAGAAGCTGATCGACTACTACTACGAGCTGCCCAACGCGGCCCGGCTCGCCGCGTACATCAACTACGTCTGCCCGGTCGAGGGCGTCCGCGGCGAGCTCGCCAAGATCGACCCCGAGCTGGCGGGCAACACCCTGATCCTTCCCGACAAGGCGATGGCGGCGAAGTCGCACGCCTTCCGCTCGCTGACCTCCGATGAGGAGACGGCGTACGAGGAGAGGTTCGGCAAGCTCATCGGTGCCTGAGCCCCGGGGCCGGGCCCCTCTCCTCAGGCCCGTCCCGGCGTACCGCCCCGCCCCGCATCCCCCTCGACACCCTGGGACCGCTATCCATGACGACTGACACCAAGAGCACCGGCGGCGACGTCCGTCTGACCGGGATCAGCAAGACCTACGGCTCGTTCACCGCCGTGCACCCGCTGGAGCTGACCATTCCGCAGGGCTCGTTCTTCGCCCTGCTCGGCGCCTCCGGCTGCGGCAAGACCACCACCCTGCGGATGATCGCCGGGCTGGAGGACCCCACCACCGGCACCGTGCACCTCGGCGAGCGGGACGTCACCGACCTGCCGCCGTACAAGCGGCCGGTGAACACCGTCTTCCAGTCGTACGCGCTCTTCCCGCACCTGAGCATCTACGAGAACGTCGCCTTCGGGCTGCGCCGCCGGGGCGTCAAGTCGGTGAAGGCGCAGGTCGGGGACATGCTGGAACTGGTCCAGCTCGGCGACCGGGCCCAGCAGCGCCCGCACCAGCTCTCCGGCGGCCAGCAGCAGCGGGTCGCGGTCGCCCGCGCCCTGATCAACCACCCCCAGGTGCTGCTGCTGGACGAGCCGCTGGGCGCCCTGGACCTCAAGCTGCGCCGCCAGATGCAGTTGGAGCTCAAGCGCATCCAGACCGAGGTGGGGATCACCTTCGTGCATGTCACCCACGACCAGGAGGAGGCCATGACCATGGCCGACCAGGTCGCGGTGATGAACGGCGGCCGGGTCGAGCAGCTGGGCGCGCCCGCCGACCTCTACGAGAACCCGCGGACCACCTTCGTCGCCAACTTCCTCGGCACGTCGAACCTGATTCCCGCCGAGATCGTGGAGGGCGCTTCGGAGGACCTGGTGGTGAGCGCCGGTGGCGGGAAGCTGCGGCTGCCGGCCGGGCGATGTCAGGCGCCCACCGCCGCCGGCGGTCGGCTGCTGGTCGGCGTACGGCCCGAGAAGATCAGCCTGGTGCACGCCGACGACGCCGGGACGATCCCGGACGGCCGCAACCGGCTCACCGGCACCATCGCCGCCTCCAGCTTCATCGGGGTCTCCACCCAGTACGTGGTGGACGGCCCGGCGGGCAGCGGCCTGCAGGTGTACGAGCAGAACATCGAGCGCGACTCCCGGCTCGCCCCCGGCGCCGAGGTCGTCCTGCACTGGAACCCCGCGCACACCTTCGGCCTCGACGCCGACCAGGCCATCGACGCGGGCACCCAGAAGGTGGAGGACGCCGCATGACCGGCACCACCACCGAAGCGGCCCCGCCGCCGCTGACCACCGCCCCGGCCGCCGGCGAGGTGCGCAAGCCGCCGACCCGCCGCCGGCTGGTCCCGTACTGGCTGCTGCTGCCCGGCATCCTCTGGCTGCTGGTCTTCTTCGCGCTGCCGCTGGTGTACCAGGCCTCCACCTCGGTGCAGACCGGCTCGCTGGAAAAGGGCTTCCAGGTCACCTGGCACTTCGCCACCTACTGGGACGCGCTGGCCGAGTACTACCCGCAGTACGTCCGCTCGCTGCTGTACGCCGGCACCGCGACCGTGCTCTGCCTGCTGCTCGGCTACCCGCTGGCGTACCTCATCGCCTTCAAGGCCGGGCGCTGGCGCAATCTGATCCTGGTGCTGGTCATCGCCCCGTTCTTCACCAGCTTCCTGATCCGCACCCTGGCCTGGAAGACCATCCTGGCCGACGGCGGCGCGGTGGTCGGCGCGCTGGACGCGCTGCACGTCCTGGACGTCACCAACTGGCTGGGCTGGACCCAGGGCGACCGGGTGCTGGCCACCCCGATGGCGGTGGTCTGCGGCCTCACGTACAACTTCCTGCCGTTCATGGTCCTGCCGCTGTACACCTCGCTGGAGCGGATCGACGGCCGGCTGCACGAGGCCGCCCGCGACCTCTACGCCTCCCCGGCCACCACCTTCCGCAAGGTGACCTTCCCGCTCTCCATGCCGGGCGTGGTCTCCGGGACCCTGCTCACCTTCATCCCGGCCAGCGGCGACTACGTCAACGCCGAGCTGCTGGGCTCCACCGACACCAAGATGGTCGGCAACGTCATCCAGTCGCAGTTCCTCCGGGTGCTCGACTACCCGACCGCGGCCGCGCTGTCGTTCATCCTCATGGCCGTGGTGCTCATCATGGTCACCGTCTACATCCGGCGGGCCGGAACGGAGGACCTGGTCTGATGGTGCTGCTGCGCTGGATCCGCCGCCGGCTGGTCGTCTTCGCCGGCCTGCTGACGCTCGCCTACCTCATCCTGCCGAACGTCATCGTGATGGTGTTCTCCTTCAACGACCCGGCGGGCCGCTTCAACTACGCCTGGCGGGAGTTCTCCACCGCCGCCTGGCGCGACCCCTGCGGGGTGGCCGACATGTGCGGCTCCCTCTCGCTGTCGCTCCAGATCGCCGCCTGGGCCACCCTCGGCGCCACCGTGCTGGGCACGATGATCGCCTTCGCCCTGGTCCGCTACCGCTTCCGGGCGCGCGGCGCGATCAACTCGCTGATCTTCCTGCCGATGGCGATGCCCGAGGTGGTGATGGCCGCCTCGCTGTTGACGCTGTTCCTGAACCTCGGCGCCCAACTGGGCTTCTGGACGGTGCTGATCGCCCACATCATGTTCTGCCTGTCCTTCGTGGTCACCGCCGTCAAGGCCCGGGTGATGTCGATGGACCCGCGGCTGGAGGAGGCCGCCCGGGACCTCTACGCCGGGCCGGTGCAGACCTTCCTGCGGGTCACCCTGCCGATCGCCGCCCCCGGTATCGCGGCCGGCGCGCTGCTCGCCTTCGCCCTGTCGTTCGACGACTTCATCATCACCAACTTCAACGCGGGCTCCACCGTGACCTTCCCCATGTTCGTCTGGGGCTCGGCGCAGCGCGGCACGCCCGTCCAGATCAACGTCATCGGCACGGCGATGTTCGCCATCGCGGTGCTGGTGGTCGTGGTGGGCCAGCTGCTGGCCCGCAGGCGCAACCGCGCCGCACAACCCTGAACCACCCCTGAGGGAGTTGGAAGCCATGGCCCCCGTCGCCATGCGAACCGCTGCACGATCACTCTCGGACGCCCAGCCCGTCCCCTACTGGCTGGAAGACCCGGGCAAGCCCGGCGCCCTGCCCGCCCTCACCGGCACCGAGACCTGCGACCTGCTGGTCGTCGGCGCCGGCTACAGCGGACTGTGGACCGCGCTGATCGCCAAGGAGCGCGACCCCGGCCGGGACGTGGTGCTCATCGAGGGCCGGGAGGCGGGCTGGGCCGCCTCCGGGCGCAACGGCGGCTTCTGCGCCGCCTCCCTCACCCACGGTCTGGGCAACGGGCTGGCCCGCTGGCCGGAGGAGCTGGCCACCCTGGAGCGGCTCGGCGAGGCCAACCTCGACGGTATCGAGGCCGCGGTGAAGGGCTACGGCATCGACTGCGCCTTCGAGCGCACCGGCGAGATCGACGTGGCCACCGAGCCGCACCAGGTGGACGAGCTGGCCGAGATGTACGCGGAGGCCGAGCGGCTCGGTCTGGCCGACGGGCTCCAGCTGCTGGACCGGGAGGCGGTACGGGCCGAGGTGGACTCGCCCACCTTCCTCGGCGGGCTCTGGGACCGGCGCGGGGTCGCCATGCTCAACCCCGCCAAGCTCGCCTGGGGCCTCAAGGAGGCCTGCCTCGGCCTCGGGGTGCGGATCTACGAGAACACCCGCGGCCGCGAGCTGGCGCGGGCCGGCTCCGGGATGGCGGTGCGCACCGACTACGGCCGGGTGCTGGCCCGGAAGGTCGCGCTGGGCACCAATGTCTTCCCCTCGCTGGTGAAGCGGCTGCGCCACTACACGGTCCCGGTCTACGACTACGCCCTGATGACCGAGCCGCTGAGCGAGGAGCAGCTGACCTCGATCGGCTGGCGCAACCGGCAGGGCCTCGGCGACAGCGCCAACCAGTTCCACTACTTCCGGCTGTCGGAGGACAACCGGATCCTGTGGGGCGGCTATGACGCGATCTACCCGTTCGGCGGGCGGGTCAGCGCCGAGCGCGACCAGCGCCCGGAGACCTACCTCACCCTGGCCGAGCACTTCTTCACCTGCTTCCCGCAGCTGGAGGGGCTCCGCTTCAGCCACGCCTGGGGCGGCGCCATCGACACCTGCTCGCGCTTCTCGGCGTTCTTCGGCACGGCGCACGAGGGCCGGGTCGCCTACGCGCAGGGGTACACCGGGCTCGGCGTCGGGGCGACCCGGTTCGGCGCGGACGTGATGCTGGACCTGCTGGCGGGGGAGCGGACCGAGCGCACCGAGCTGGAGATGGTCCGCTCCAAGCCGCTGCCGTTCCCGCCGGAGCCGATCGCCTGGGCGGGCATCGGGCTCACCAAGTGGTCGCTGGCCCGCGCCGACGCCAACGGCGGGCGGCGCAACCTCTGGCTGAAGACGATGGACCGGCTGGGCCTCGGCTTCGACAGCTGAGATTCTTTTCCGTCTTCGGGGGCGTTCATCGTATGAGCGCCCCCTTTGCGCCCCCGTGTGCCTCCTTCACCACCGAAGATCCGGTAAAGCCGCGTCATCATCCGCACGGGTTGTCGTCCGATCGTGTGAGCGCACCGCCGGTGTGGGGTGGTGCGGACACACGGGGAACGCGGGAGGCGTGCGGACGATGAGCGGTACGCGGGGACGGGACCACGGGGAAGCGGCGGCGGAGGCGGTACGGGCCGCGGTCGAATGGCTGGCGGCGGCCGCACCCGACCCCGGCGCCTGCCGCTGGGAGTGGGAGCGCGGCCCGCTGGGCGTGGTGCTGCTGCCGGCCGGGCGCCGCTGGGACGTGCTGATCGCCCCGGGCGACCTGGGGTACGCCACCCTGGACGTGCTCTCCCGGCTGGCCGCCCGGCCCGGCCCGGTACTGGCCGGGGCGGGGCAGGGGCGGCTCGGCTTCTTCGTCCCGCCCGGCACGGCCGCCCGCTGGTTCGGCACCGGGATCCGGGCGGCCGGCCCGGGTGCCTGGATCGCCGCGCCGCACCCCGCCCGTACCCCCGCCGGGTCCCGCTGGCTGGTCCTCCCGGACGGCCGGGGCACCCTCACCGAACCGGCGGTGCTGGAACTGGCCCTGCACGAGGCGGCGGCCCGGCTGGCGGGGTGAGGCGGGGCGGACGGAGGCCGGGCTGCCGTCGGCTGCTTCCGTCCGGGCCATTGACAAGCGCATTGGTCTGGACCAACTCTGTGCGGTGCCGCACCCCAACTCCCCCCATCCCGGAGGCAGTCGTGCCCCGCACCGCCCGCCGCGTACCCAGACACGCCCCCACCCCCTTCCGTTCGCTGATGGCCGCCGCCCTCGGCCTCGCCCTCTCGCTGGCCGCCGGAGCCCTGGCGCCGACCGCCGCCCAAGCCGCCGATGACGCCCAACTGGTCCGCAACGGCGGCTTCGAGGCGGGGCTCGACGGTTGGAGCTGCACCGCCGGCAGCGGAGCCGTCACCACCTCCCCGGTGCACGGCGGCACCTCCGCGCTGAGGGCCACCCCGGCCGGCTCCGACAACGCCCGCTGCACCCAGACCGTCGCCGTGCGCCCCGACTCCTCGTACACCCTGGCCGGCTGGGTGCGCGGCAGCTATGTCCACCTCGGCGCCACCGGAACCGGCACCGCCGACGCCTCCGCCTGGACCCAGTCCGCCCCCGACTGGCAGCGGCTGACCACCACCTTCCGCACCGGCCCGGCCACGACCTCGGTCACCCTGCACACCCATGGCTGGTACGGCACCGGGGCCTACCACGCCGACGACCTCACCCTCACCGGCCCGGGCGGCGACCCGGTGCAGATCCCGGCCGCGCCCGCCTCCGTCACCGCCAGGACGCCCACCTCCACCACCGTCCCGCTCTCCTGGCCGGCCGTCCCCGGTGCCACCGGCTACACCGTCTACCGCGACGGGGCGAAGGCGCTGAGCACCACCACCCCCTCGGCCACCGTCACCGGACTGGCCGCCGCCACCGCGTACCGCTTCGACGTCACCGCCACCAACAGCGCCGGCGAGTCACCGAAGTCGCCCGCCGTCACCGCCACCACCGCGCCCGGCGGCCCCACCGACCCGCCACCCGGCGGCGGCCTGCCCCCGCACGCCCTGGTGGGCTACCTCCACGCCAGCTTCGCCAACGGCTCCGGCTACACCCGGATGGCCGACGTCCCCGACTCCTGGGACGTGATCAACCTGGCCTTCGGTGAGCCGACCTCGGTCACCTCCGGGGACATCCGCTTCGCGCTCTGCCCGAAGACCGAGTGCCCCAACGTCGAGACGCCCGCCGAGTTCAAGGCCGCGATCAAGGCCAAGCAGGCCGCCGGCAAGAAGGTGCTGATCTCCATCGGCGGCCAGAACGGTCAGGTCCAACTCGCCTCCACGGCGGCCCGGGACGCCTTCGTCTCCTCCGTCTCGAAGATCATCGACGAGTACGGGTTGGACGGCCTGGACATCGACTTCGAGGGCCACTCCCTCTCCCTGAACACCGGTGACACCGACTTCCGCAACCCCACCACCCCGGTGATCACCCACCTGATCGCCGCCGTCCGGACCCTCAAGGCGAAGTACGGCCCGGGCTTCGTCCTCACCATGGCCCCGGAGACCTTCTTCGTGCAGCTCGGCTACCAGTTCTACGGCTCCGGGCCCTGGGGCGGCCAGGACCCCCGGGCCGGCGCCTACCTCCCGGTCATCCACGCCCTGCGCGACGACCTCACCCTGCTGCACGTCCAGGACTACAACTCGGGGCCGATCATGGGGCTGGACAACCAGTACCACTCCATGGGCGGCGCCGACTTCCATATCGCGATGACCGACATGCTGCTCACCGGATTCCCGGTGGCCGGCAACGCCCAGCGGTTCTTCCCCGCCCTCCGCCCCGAGCAGGTCGCCATCGGCCTGCCCGCCACCCCCAACGCGGGCAACGGCCACACCGCACCCGCCGAGGTCACCAAGGCCCTCAACTGCCTCACCAGGAAGACCGACTGCGGCTCCTACCAGACCCATGGCAGCTGGCCCGCGCTGCGCGGGCTGATGAGCTGGTCGATCAACTGGGACCGGTTCGGCGGCGGGGAGTTCGCCCGGAACTTCGACGCCTACCGCTGGAGCTGACCCACCACAGCGGCGCCAGCAGCAGCACGCCC
This sequence comes from Streptomyces sp. NPDC046887, assembly GCF_040644755.1. Classification (NCBI taxonomy): domain Bacteria; kingdom Bacillati; phylum Actinomycetota; class Actinomycetes; order Kitasatosporales; family Streptomycetaceae; genus Streptomyces; species Streptomyces sp. NPDC046887. Next base: position 71,883 of record NZ_JBEYXH010000022.1, on the reverse strand, counting down.
AGGCAGAGGCTGCCGAAGACGTCCAGCGGCCAGTGGTAGCCGCGCAGCATGAGCCCGGTGCCCGTCGCCGCCGTCAGCACCACGGCGGCGGGCACCGCCCAGCGCCACCGCTCCCGCACCAGCAGCGCGGCGCCGCCGTACGCCACCATCGCCGTGGCGGTGTGCCCCGAGGGGTAGTAGCCGCTCGCCTCGGTCATCGGCCCCACCCGGTCCACCAGCAGCTTCAGTGGGACCACCAGGGCGGGCACCAGCACCATCGCCCCCGCCGCCCACCCGGCCGCCGCCCGGGCCCCGCGCCATACCGCCCAGATCACCGCCACCAGCAGCACCGGCACCGCGACCGGCATATTGCCCAGGTCGGCGCCCGCCTCGGCGAGGGGCGTCGGCACCGCGCCGACCAGCGCCCCGCTCACCCGCTCGTCCAACCGGACCACCGGGCCCCGGACGACCACCTGCCAGGTGGCAGCACCGAACAGCAGCACCGCGAGCAGCGGCGGCAGAAGAACGAGAAGGGCCGGCCGTCCCGGAACAGGGGGGGTAGTTCCGGGAGGGCCGGCCTCGTCGGTGTGCCGCGCGCCCCGGGGGGTGTGGGGCGGGCGGCCGTCCGACCGGAGAGGACTTCCGGAGCGGGAAGCTCCAGCGGTATGCGCCTGGGCGCTGCCGGTACGAGGCTGGGGAGGCTCCGTACCAAGGTCGCCCGCAGTCCCCTGCGGGCGGGGTGTCTCTCTCATCCGCTCAGACCGTACGGCAGAGCGCGGAGGCCGGACACCCGGATCCCCATCCCGCCATCGGCCCCCCACGACCTCTTCACAACCGGCCGCCGCCCGTCACATCCGGTACGAACCCTGTTCGGGGCGGGGCGGGGGTGACGGGAGCGTGCGCTCGTGAGTGCGGAAGCATGTTCTCTCCGTCCCCGTCAGGGGTGACACTTCCTTGCTGACCCTCGTCACGCTGTGCCACGTTGCCCTCATGGATCCAGCACAGTTCGATGGATACGCCCGACGGGGAACGGTCGACACCCTCCCGCTCATTGACGCGGCCCGCCAGTTGGAGGCGATCGCCCGCTATGTCTCCGGGGCCCGGGACGAGCTGACCCGGCGCGAGCAGGACGGCGAGATTCCCGCCCTGGACGCCGGCAAGGCGCTGGCCTTCGCTCATGAGGCCCCCTCGCTCTCCCTCACCGGCCCCGACGGTGAGACCGTCGCGGTCATCGTCTCGCCGGCCGTCCTGGAAGTCCTGGAGGACGCCGTCGGTCTGCTTCAGGGGGAGCTGGACCGCCAACGCGGCACCGGCGCCCCGGTGACCACGGAGCAACTCCGGGAAGAGCTGAAGGGGCGGATGGCTTCGTGAGCCATGTCGTATGGGAGCCGGCCGCCCGGAGCACACTGGCGCGGTACGCCAAGGACGACCCGGCCGGCGTCGATCAGGTCCTCGACAGCGTCGGTTCGCTGACGGGCAATCCCCGTCCGCCCGGTGCGCTGGACTGCGGTGACGGCAAGTACCGCATCCATGTCGGGCGGTACCGCGTCTGGTACACGATCAGGCAGCGTAAGCCCGTCGTCGTCGCCGTCGACCTGGTCGGACGGGTGAGCTGACCGCCCGGTCGACTCGGGCGCCCCCGCGCCGGGGGCGCCGCCGTCAGGCAGGGCGGCGGCCCCGGCGCGGGTTCACTGTCAGAGGGTCGCGAAGGCGTTCTCGATGATGTCGAGGCCCTCGTTCAGCAGGTCCTCGCCGATGACCAGCGGGGGCAGGAAGCGGAGCACATTGCCGTAGGTGCCGCAGGTCAGCACGAGGACGCCCTCGGCGTGGCAGGCCTTGGCGAGCGCGCCGGCGGCCTCCGGGTGGGGCTCCTTGGTGGCGGGGTCCTTGACCAGCTCGATGGCGATCATGGCGCCGCGGCCGCGGATGTCGCCGACGATCTCGTACTTCTCCTGCATCGCGGCGAGGCGGCCCTTCATGACCTCCTCGATGCGCTTGGCCTTGCCGTTGAGGTCCAGCTCCTTCATGGTCTCGATGGCGCCGAGCGCACCGGCGCAGGCCACCGGGTTGCCGCCGTAGGTGCCGCCGAGGCCGCCGCCGTGCACGGAGTCCATGATCTCGGCGCGGCCGGTGACCGCGGCGAGCGGCAGACCGCCCGCGATGCCCTTGGCCGTGGTGATCAGGTCCGGGACGACACCCTCGTCCTCGCAGGCGAACCACTGGCCGGTGCGGCAGAAGCCGGACTGGATCTCGTCGGCGACGAAGACGATGCCGTTGTCGGTGGCGAACTTGCTGATCGCCGGGAGGAAGCCCTTGGCCGGCTCGATGAAGCCGCCCTCACCCAGGACCGGCTCGATGATGATGGCGGCCACGTTCTCGGCGCCGATCTGCTTGGAGATCTGGTCGATCGCCTGGGCGGCGGCCTCGGGGCCGCAGTTCTCCGCACCGGTGGGCCAGCGGTAGCCGTAGGCGACCGGGACCCGGTAGACCTCGGGCGCGAACGGGCCGAAGCCGTTCTTGTACGGCATGTTCTTGCTGGTCAGCGCCATGGTGAGGTTGGTGCGGCCGTGGTAGCCGTGGTCGAAGACCACGACCGCCTGGCGCTTGGTGTACGAGCGTGCGATCTTCACCGCGTTCTCGACGGCCTCGGCACCGCTGTTGAACAGCGCGGACTTCTTGGCGTGGTCACCCGGGGTCAGCTCGGCCAGCGCCTCGCAGACCTCCACATAGCCCTCGTAGGGGGTGACCATGAAACAGGTGTGGGTGAAGTCGGCGAGCTGGGCGGAGGCCCGGCGCACCACGGCCTCGGCGGAGGCGCCGACCGAGGTCACCGCGATGCCGGAGCCGAAGTCGATCAGGCGGTTGCCGTCCACGTCCTCGATGATCCCGCCGCCCGCGCGGGCCGTGAAGACCGGCAGCACGGAGCCCACGCCGCCGGCGACCGTGGCGGTACGGCGGGCCTGAAGCTCCTGCGACTTCGGGCCGGGGATGGCGGTGACGACGCGGCGCTCCTGCGGGATTGCGGTCATGCGGGGCTCCTGGGGGTGATCGGGACGCTTTCGGGTCTTCAGAGTCTTTCTTCCGCAGGCTAGGGGTGGGGGAGGGGTGCGGGCATGCGCCGTTCGGGAGTGGTGCGGGGGGTGTCCTTGTCCGTGGCGGACATAGGGCGGGTCTGCGACAGAGGAGGGGGACGGACGGAGGACGGTCCGCGACAGACAGGAGGACGGTTCGGGGCGGATGGGGGACGGTTCGGGGCGGACGGGGGCGGGATGCTGACCGGTCCGTCCGGGGGCCCGGACCGTGAGTGGGGCGTGCCCGACCCCCGTCCGGGCGCGCCGTCCTCACCCGTCCAGAGTGCGCCCCCGCCGCCCCGTCCGCCTCGCTCCTCAGGGGGATCCGCCTCCCCCGGCCAGGGGAGACGGGCCGCCCCCGCGTCCCGGGAACCATGACGCGCCGCCCCGGACCGGCCCCGCCCGCGCCCCCGTCACCGGGCCGCCCCGTGCCCCGGAACCGGCCGCCTCGCGCCCCGACACCTGGCGTCCTCGGTGAACTCCCCACCGTCTGCCACTAGATTGGCCGTGCACTTCAGCGGGCCTGGCTGGTCAGGGGGCGGCGGTTCATGGATTCCGACAGCACGTTCGACGCGCGGGACGCGCGCGGTACCCGGGCCAACCCGGTGCCCCGCCCGGCCGGACCGCCTCCGGCCGGACCGCCTTCCGCCGGGCCGCCTCCGGCCGTACCGCCCTCGCCGTACGGCGCGCCCGCGGGGCCGTACGGCGCGCCCGCGCGCCCCGCGCACGCGCCCGCCACCCGGCCGGCGCTCGCCGAGTGGCTGCGGCTGCCGCGGCCCGCGGCGGCGCCCGGGATCTGGCGGCTGGGGCATGTGGAGCGGCCGGCGGAGGAGCACCACACCGTCCCGGCCCGGCAGCTGGTGAACGGCGCGCTCATCGCGTACCTCTGCGGCTGGCTGGTCTGGTCCCTGCTGTGGAACGGCTACCTCGAAGGCTGGTGGATCTTCGTCGACGACTGGTGGCTGCTGCCCATGGTGTGGCTGGTGCCGAAGGAGTGGCAGTCACCCGGGCACCCCGACTTCGCGCTCTACGCCGGGGCCACCTACCTCTGGTACGGCCTCGTCCTGGCGCTGCTGGCGCACACCTTCGGCCGGGTCGGCAACTGGGCCGAGGTGTGGCGCCGCTGGGGGGTGCCGATCTGGCCGCTGTTCGTGCTGGTACCGGGCGTCTGGCGGGAGATGCCGCGGATCGAGTGGCTGCTGACGGTGTCCAACGTCTACTACGCGCTGCTGGTCGCCGCCGTGCTGGCCGCCGTGGGGCGGGTCGGACGCTGGCCCGCGGTGCGGCGGCGGCTCGCCGGGGCGGACGGCGGCCCGGTCCCGGCGCCCCCGGAGGCCGACCCCGCCGACTGGCCCGAGGTACGGGACGCCGGGCTGGCCGAGGCGGCCGGGCGGCTCGCCGAGGCCACCCGCTCCGGGGCGCTCGGCGATGTGGACCACGCCCGGATCCGCCGCGCCTGGCAGGGCGTGCGCACCCACCCCGGGCGGCTGCCCGCCTTCGCCGACGCGGTGCGGGCGTACGGGCCGGCGGCCTGCGCTCACCCCTCCGGCGCCCGCGACCTCCCGGTCCGTACCGCCGTCCACGACCTGGTCACCGGCCAGGTGCGGATCGGCACCGCCGCCGACCACCCCCGCAACCCCTACGCCCGCCGCACCACCGGGGTCGCCCTGGAACCGGCGCTGCTCGGGACCTCGCTGCTGGCCGTGGGCCCGGCGGGCTCGGGCAAGACGGTACGGCTCACCCGCCCGGTCACCGAGTCGCTCTGCCTCCAGGCCCTGGCGGGCCGCGCCTCGGTGGTCGCCGTCACCGCCCAGGGCGCCGCGCTCGCCCCGGACGACGCCTTCGACGTGGTCGTCTCCGTGGGCCGCGAGGACTCCACCCATGACCTCGACCTGTACGGCGGCGCCGAGGACCCGGACGAGGCGGCCGGGACGCTGGCCGAGGCGCTGGTCGGCGACCTGGTGCCGGACTACCGCCGGGCCGCCACCACCCTGGCCCGGCTGATCGGCCCCTACCGGGCCGCCCACGGCCACTTCCCGCCCGTACCGGAGCTGCGGGAGCTGCTGGACGGCGCCCCGGAGGCGCTGGCCGCGCTGCGGGACGCCGTCGCCGGTGACCCGGCCCAGCTGCGCGAGCTGGACGCCCGGGCCCGCGGGGCCGGCCGCGGGGACGACACCGGGCCGCTGCTCGCCGAGCGGATCGCCTTCCTGGACCGCCCGGCCCTGGCCCGCTTCTTCCGGCCCGCCGGTGCCCAGACGGGCGGCGACGCGCCCCGGCTCACCCTGCGTGCCATCGAGCACCCGCTGCGGGTCCGGGTCGACCTGCCCGAGCGCGGCCACGCCGAGGCCTCCCGGATCGTGGCCCGGCTGCTGCTGGCCCAGTTCGCCGAGGCGGCGCTCGCCCGGGCCGACCGCTCCCTCTTCGCCTGCCTGGTGCTGGACGACGCCACCCGCACCGTCACCGCCGACTCGGTCCGCGCCGTGCAGCGGCTGCGCTCCGCCCACGCGGGCGTGGTGCTGGCGCTGCGCAGCCTGGAGGAGGTCCCGGAGAACCTGCGCGGCCCGCTGCTGGGCGCGGTCGGCTGCCGGATGGCGTTCGCCGGGATCGGCCCCTGGGACGGCGGCCGGTTCGCCGAGACCTGGGGCACCGAGTGGGTGCAGACCCGGGACGTCACCAACCGGCAGATCATCTCCGACGAGCCGCTGACCAAGGCGATGCACTTCGTCCGTCGGCTGGTCACCGGAAAGGCGGCCACCGCCGAGGCGGTCACGGTCCGCGAGGTCGAACGGCAGCGCTGGTCCGCCTCCGACCTGGCGCACTCCGTCCCGGCCGGGCACGCGGTGCTCTCGCTCTCCGAGGTCCGCGGCGACCACACGCCACCCCTGCTGGTCGACCTGCGGACGTGACAAGCTGGCACAATCGAGGGAGCGGTTCATACGCGACGGCGAAAAGGCCCGTCCCCCGGCGCCCGGGTGGGCCGGGAAAGGGCCGCCCGCACCGTCCGCAAGGCTCCCGGCCGCGAACCGCACGCGAACGGACCGCACCGTCCGCACGGCTCCCGCACCCCCGCAGCACGCCTCCGCCCCGCCGCCTGAAAGCACCACGGTCCCGCCATGCCGCCCACGCTCGCCTCGCTCGTCCAGCACTCGGCGCTGAAGCTCACCGTCCGCGCCGGGCAGGACCGCCTCGACACGCCCGTCCGCTGGGCGCACGCCAGCGAGCTGGCCGACCCCGTCCCGTACATGGAGGGCGGGGAACTGCTGCTGGTCACCGCCACCAACCTGGACGCCGAGGACCCCGAGGCGATGCGCCGCTATGTGCGGCGGCTGGCCGGGGCCGGAGTGGCCGGGCTCGGCTTCGCCGTCGGGGTGAACTACGACGCCATCCCGGACGCCCTGCTCGACGCGGCCCGGGAGGCGGACCTGCCGCTCCTTGAGGTGCCCCGGCGCACCCCGTTCCTGGCCATCGCCAAGGAGGTCTCCGCGGCGATCGCGGCCGAGCAGTACCAGGCGGTGAAGGCCGGGTTCGAGGCGCAGCGGGAGCTGACCCGGGCGGCGCTCGCCGAGGGCCCGGAGGCCGTGGTGGCCCGGCTGGCGGCCCATATGGACGGCTGGGCGGCGCTCTACGACGCCTCCGGAGCGGTGGTCTTCGCGGCCCCCGACTGGGCGGCGCGCCGGGCCGCCCGGCTCACCCCGGACGTGGAGCGGCTGCGCGAGCGGCCCGCCCCGGCCAGCGCCGTGGTCGGCTCCAGCGACGAGCGGGTGGAGTTGCAGTCCCTGGGCAGCGGCCGCCGGGTGCGCGGCGCCCTCGCGGTCGGCACCGGCGCCCCGCTGGGCACCGCCGAGCGGTATGCCGTGCATTCGGCCATCGCCCTGCTCACCCTCACCACCGAGCGCTCCCGCTCCCTCCAGGCCGCCGAGCAGCGCCTCGGCGCGGCGGTGCTGCGGATGCTGCTGGCCGGGCAGCCCGACCACGCCCGCGCGGTCGCCGGGGACCTCTACGGCGGGTTGCTGGACGCCCCGTTCCGGATGCTGGTGGCCGAACCGGCCTCCGGGGAGCGCGACCCGGCCGCCGAGCCGCCGCTGCGGGCCCTCGCCGACTCGCTGGAGGCCGCCGCCGCGCGGGCCGGCGAGTCGGTGCTGACCGTGCCCGACGGCGAGGAGCGGCTGGTGATGCTGGCCGGAGACGGCGGCGCGGTGGTGACCGCCTGCGACGGCTACGCGGAGAGCGAGTCGGACGAGGCCGGGGTGGTGGTGGGCCTGTCCGCGCCGACCGGCCCGATCGCCGCGGCCACCGCCTACAAGCAGGCCGAGCAGGCCCTCTCGGTGGCCCGCCGGCGCGGTCGCGCCCTGGTGGAGCACGAGGACCTGGCGGCCGGCTCGGTGCTGCCGCTGCTCGCCGACGACGCGGTACGGGCCTTCGCCGACGGGCTGCTGCGGGCGCTGCGCGAGCACGACGCCACCGGCCGCGGCGATCTGGTCGCCTCGCTGCGCGCCTGGCTCTCCCGGCACGGCCAGTGGGACGCGGCCGCCGCCGACCTCGGTGTGCACCGCCACACCCTGCGCTACCGGATGCGCCGGGTGGAGGAGATCCTGGGCCGCTCGCTGGACGACCCGGACGCCCGGATGGAGCTGTGGCTGGCCCTGAAGGCCACCGGCGACAAGCCCTGAGCCGGACCCGGGGGTCGGCTCAGCGCAGGTCCATCGACATCCGCAGCACCAGGCCGTCGGCCGAGGAGCGGATCCGCACCAGGTCGCACAGCTCGTTGATCATCCACAGTCCGCGTCCGCCGGAGGCCGCCGCGGGGTCCGGGCGGAACCTGCCCGCCAGCGGGTCGTCCAGCCGGCCGGCGTCCCGGGTCTCCACCTGCACCCGCCCGGGGGTGGTCCACATCCGCAGGGTGCCCCGGCCGCCGCCGTGCCGCAGCGAGTTGGTGGCCGCCTCGGTGACCGCGAGCACCAGATCGGAGCGGCGGGCGGCGCTCAGCCCCGTACCCTCCAGCCGGCCGGTCACGAAGGCGCGTACCGCGGCCAGGTCGCCCTGTGTGTACGGCAGTACGGCGACCGGCCCCGCCGGCTCCTCCAGCGGGACGTCGCACTCCGCGCACACCGCCAGCGGGTCGGCGTACTCGTCGCACTCCCGCACGCCCCCGGCGTCCGGTTCCAGCAGCGCGGGGTGGGTGCGGCGTACCAGCGCCACCACCTCCGAGGGCAGGGCGGGCTCCTGGTAGGCGCAGAGGAAGGTGGTGGGCCGGCCGGTGAAGACCAGGTTCACCAGGGCCTCCAGCCGGGCCGCCTCGACGGTCTCGGCACGGTCCCGCCCCGGCCATATCGGCTCCATGACCACCCGGGCCGGGCGCCCCGGACGCCGCGCGGCGAACGTGGTCAGCAGCGACAGCACCCGCCCCGGGTTGCGGCCCGCCTCCGCCATATCGGTCCACACCGCGCCGCCGTCAGCGCCGAAGCGGTCGCGCAGCGCCTCCAGCCGGGGCCCGGGAACCAGCACCAGCACCGGCCGGTCGGCCTCCAGCCCGTCCTGGACGAAGGAGCCGACCGCCCGCAGGAAGTCCGGCTCGTCCCGGTAGGACAGGGCGGGATGGACGAAGGACTCACCCGGCGGCAGCACCGGGTCGGTGAGCACAGTGGTCGTCATCGCACGACCTTCAGACCGGCCCGCAGCTCCGGGAAGAGACCGAGCAGCCGGTGCAGGGTGGGCGGCGCGCCGCTGACCCGCAGGCTCCGGCCGGCCGGCAGCGACCGGGCCACCTCCGACAGCACTCCCGCACCCACCACGTCGATGAACTCCACAGCACTCAGGTCCAGTTCCGCGTCCCCGTCGTCGGCCATCCGGGACAGCGCGGCCGCCGCCCCGCGGGTGACGGTGCGGCCGTCGTGGTCCAGGGCGCCTTCCAGGACCAGGCCCGGGCCGTGCGGGTGCGGCAGCGCGCGCAGCGCCGGCCGGGCCGGCGGGGCCTCGCCGGGCGGGAAGAGGGGCGCGGCCCGGTGCGCGCCGGTGAGGACGGCCGTGTCCGCGTCCGGGATCAGCCGGCGGTCGTAGAGGCACAGGGCGCTGAGCCGGGGCAGCCGGGCGAACACCTCGCGGTGGATGCGCAACTCGTACTCCAGCAGCCGGTCCGCCCCCGGCACGTCCCGGGCGCACCACGACATCTCGCCGATCGCCCGCAGCCCCGTGCAGCCGTCCGCCAGCGCCTGGGCGGTGGCGTCGTGCCACTGGCCGACCATGGCGTCGGGGTCGAAAGGGCCGGCGGCGAGATAGGTGTCGTCCGCGGTGAACACGTCCAGCCGGCCCCGAGCCCTGGCCGCCTCCACATCCATGCCCCGGGCGGCCAGCGCCGCGAGGACGGCGTCCGGGTCGGTGGCGTCGGCGAAGTAGTACAGCCGCTCGCCGCGCTCCAGCGCGGGGGCCAGGAAGCCGAAGGCCAGATCGGCCCAGGTGCGGTCGTCGGAGTAGCAGGCGCAGACGTGGTTGGGCGCGGAGGCCGGGACCGGCCCGGAACGCGTGTCGGTGCTCCCGGTCATACGGTCCCCTCCCGTGCGGTCGTCCCGCGCGCCTCACCGTGGCGGCGGGCTTCACGGTATCGCCATCCGCCGGCCACCGGGCACCCACTCCGCTTTCGCCGGCTCTTCCGCCCTCCCTGCCCGGTATCGGGCACATCCATGGCCATCGCAGCCATCCGCTGTCTAAGGTCTGCTCATGACAAGCCCCGCCGCGGAACCGGCCGCGGATCCGACGGCCTCCGACGCCGCCGCACCGGTGGACGCCGTACCCGTCGACGCCGTGGAGCCGACCGCCTCCGCCGCCGCACCGGCCGCGGCCCCGCCGGGCACCGGCCGCCGCCGCTTCGGCGCCGCGATCTGGGCGGCGCTGGGCATCGTCTACGTGGTGTGGGGCTCCACCTACCTCGGCATCCGGGTGGTCGTGGAGACCATGCCGCCCTTCCTCTCCGCCGGGGTCCGGTTCGTCGTCGCGGGGCTGCTGCTCGCCCTGCTGCTGGTGTGCCGGTACGGGCTCGGCGTGCTGCGGGTGAGCCGCGCCCAGCTGGCCTCCGCGGCCCTGGTCGGGCTGCTCCTGCTGCTCGGCGGCAACGGGCTCGTCGTCCTGGCCGAGACCACCGTGCCCTCGGGGCTCGCCGCCCTGCTCATCGCGGTCGTCCCCGCCTGGGTGGTGCTGCTGCGCACCGTCTCCGGCGAGCGGCCCGGGCGCGGCGCCTACCTCGGGGTGCTGCTGGGGCTGGCCGGGCTCGCCGTGCTCACCCTCCCGGGGATCAGCGGCGAGGTGCGCATCTGGGGTGTGCTGACCGTGATGGCCGCCACCCTGATGTGGTCGGTGGGCTCCTTCGCCTCCTCCCGGCTGCCGATGCCGAAGAACCCGTTCGCCACCAGCGCGTACGAGATGGTGGCGGGCGGCCTGGCCTGCGCCCTGGTCGGGCTGGCCCGCGGCGAGCAGCACGGACTGGACCTCGGCGCCGTCTCGGCCCGCTCCTGGACCGCCCTCGGCTATCTCATCGTCTTCGGTTCGCTGATCGCGTTCAGCGCGTACGCCTGGCTGCTGCACCATGCCCCGCTGTCGCTGACCGCCACCTACGCCTACGTCAACCCGGTGGTCGCCGTCGCCCTGGGCGCCCTGATCCTGGGCGAGGCGGTGAGCTGGCCGATCGCCCTGGGCGGCGCGATCGTGGTCGGCGGGGTCTGCCTGATCGTCTCCACCGAGCGGCGCGGCTGACCGTACGGAGCCGCCGTACACAGCGCCGCGGCTGACCGCCGTATCCGCCGTACGCGGCGCCGAGGCCGACCGCCCTGAGCCGACCGTACGGAACGGCACACCCGCCCGCCGCACTACTCCATCCCGGACAAACGCCCGTCCGCCGTCCCGGCCCTACCGTGTGAGGACGAAACCCCACTACCTCTGAAGGGCCGGGAACCGCATGACTGCCACCGCCTTCTGGCTCGCCGGCCGCGAGGCCACCGGCGAGACCTCCTTCGACGTCACCTCCCCCTGGGACGGCCGGGTCGTCGCCCAGGTCAGCGTCCCCAGCGAGGCCCAGGTCGAAGAGGCCGTGGCCGCCGCGCACGCGGTGATCGACGAGTTCTCCGCCACCCCGGCCCATGTCCGCGCCGCCGCCCTGGACCATGTCTCCCGGCGGCTGGCCGAGCGCACCGAGGAGATCGCCCAGCTGATCTCCGCCGAGAACGGCAAGCCCATCAAGTGGGCCCGCGGCGAGGTCGGCCGCGCCGTCTCCGTCTTCCGGTTCTCCGCCGAGGAGGCCCGCCGCTTCAACGGCGGCGACGCCCAGCGGCTGGACACCGACGCCGGCGGCACCGGCCGCCTGGGGCTGACCCGCCGCTTCCCCAAGGGCGTGGTGCTGGGCATCGCCCCGTTCAACTTCCCGCTGAACCTCTGCGCCCACAAGATCGCCCCGGCGATCGCGGTCGGCGCGCCGATCATCCTCAAGCCCGCCCCGGCCACCCCGCTCTCCGGGCTGATCCTCGGCGAGCTGCTGGCCGAGACCGAGCTGCCGGCCGGCTCCTGGTCGATCCTCCCGGTCACCAACGACCGGATGCCCGCCCTGGTCCAGGACGAGCGGCTGCCGGTCATCTCCTTCACCGGCTCCGACACCGTCGGCTACGCCATCCAGCAGTCGGTGCCGCACAAGCACTGCACCCTGGAGCTGGGCGGCAACGCCGCCGCGGTCGTGCTCGGCGACTGGGCGAGCGAGGAGGACCTGGACTGGGCCGCCACCCGGATCGCCACCTTCTCCAACTACCAGGGCGGCCAGTCCTGCATCTCGGTGCAGCGGGTCATCGCCGACGCCTCCGTCTACGACCGGCTCACCGCCAAGGTGGTCGCCGCCGTGGAGAAGCAGGGCACCGGCGACCCGTCCGACGACACCACCGACGTGGGCCCGCTGGTCAGCGAGGACGCCGCCAAGCGGGTGGAGTCCTGGGTGGACGAGGCCGTCGCGGCCGGCGCGAAGCTGCTGACCGGTGGCAAGCGGGAGGGCGCCACCTACGCCCCGACCGTCCTCGCCGACCTCCCGGCCACCGCCACCCTCGCCCGCGAGGAGGTCTTCGGCCCGGTGCTCTCGCTGCACCGGGTGGACGGCGAGGCCGAGGCGTTCGCCGCGGTCAACGACTCCAAGTTCGGCCTCCAGGCGGGTGTCTTCACCCATGACCTGCAGACCGCCTTCCGCGCCCACCGCGCGCTGGAGGTCGGCGGCGTGATCATCGGCGACGTCCCCTCCTACCGCGCCGACCAGATGCCCTACGGCGGCGCCAAGCAGTCCGGCGTCGGCCGCGAGGGTGTCCGCTACGCGATGGACGACTACACCTACGAGCGGGTCCTGGTCCTCACCGGCCTGGCGCTCTGACACCCCGGGGCCGCCCCCTCCGTCCGTGAGGCGACGGGGGCGGGCCCCCTTCCCGTACGGCGGCCCGGCAGCCGCCCGCACGGCCCCGAACCGGCGGCCCGAACCCACTGTGCGGGGGTTCGGGCCGCCCCCGTACCCGCACCCTTCCACTGCTCCGCCCGCCCTTTTCGCCCTCCCACCCTTCGGGTATAGGGGTCGAGTAGTACCGGCCGGTAGCACACCGGCCGGCCGACCGACTCACGGCGAGGTGAGCGCATGTCCGGCAACGGCAACCCGAAGGTCTCCGAGCGCGAAGCACGTCAGGTGGCGGAGGAGGCCCGCGAACAGGACTGGCGCAAGCCGAGCTTCGCCAAGGAGCTGTTCCTCGGCCGGTTCCGCCTCGACCTGATCCATCCGCACCCGCTGCCCGCCACCGAACAGGCCCAGGCGGGCGAGGAATTCCTGGCCAAGCTCCGCGACTTCTGCGAGACGAAGATCGACGGCGCGCTGATCGAGCGGGAGGCGCGGATCCCGGACGCGGTCATCGACGGGCTCAAGGAGCTCGGCGCGCTCGGGATGAAGATCGACAAGAAGTACGGCGGCCTCGGCCTCACCCAGGTGTACTACAACAAGGCGCTCGCCCTGGTCGGCTCGGTCTCCCCGGCGGTCAGCGCGCTGCTCTCCGCCCATCAGTCGATCGGCCTACCGCAGCCGCTGAAACTGGCCGGCACCCCCGAGCAGAAGGAGACCTACCTCCCGCGCCTCGCCCGTACCGACATCTCCGCCTTCCTGCTCACGGAGCCCGACGTCGGCTCCGACCCGGCCCGCCTCGCCACCACCGCCACGCCCGACGGGGACGGGTACGTCATCGACGGGGTGAAGCTGTGGACCACCAACGGGGTGGTCGCCGACCTGATGGTGGTGATGGCCCGGGTGCCGAAGTCCGAGGGCCACTCCGGCGGCATCACCGCCTTCATCGTGGAGGCCGGCTCCGAGGGCGTCACCGTGGAGAACCGCAACGCCTTCATGGGCCTGCGCGGTCTGGAGAACGGCGTCACCCGCTTCCACCGGGTGCGGGTGCCCGCCGCCAACCGGATCGGGCCGGAGGGCGCGGGCCTGAAGATCGCCCTCACCACCCTCAACACCGGCCGGCTGTCGCTGCCGGCGATGTGCGCGGGCGCCGGCAAGTGGTGTCTGAAGATCGCCCGCGAGTGGAGCGCGGTCCGCGAGCAGTGGGGCAAGCCGGTCGCCCGGCACGAGGCCGTCGGCGCCAAGATCTCCTTCATCGCCGCCACCACCTTCGCCCTGGAGGCCGTCCTCGACCTCTCCAGCCAGCTCGCCGACGAGGACCGCAACGACATCCGCATCGAGGCCGCGCTCGCCAAGCTCTACGGCTCCGAGATGGCCTGGCTGATGGCCGACGAACTGGTCCAGATCCGCGGCGGGCGCGGCTACGAGACCGCCGACTCGCTCGCCGCCCGCGGCGAACGCGCCGTCCCCGTCGAGCAGATCCTGCGCGACCTGCGCATCAACCGGATCTTCGAGGGCTCCACCGAGATCATGCATCTGCTGATCGCGCGCGAGGCGGTCGACGCCCACCTCGCCGTCGCCGGGGACATCATCGACCCGGACAAGTCGCTGGGCGACAAGGCGAAGGCGGGCGCGCAGGCCGGGGTGTTCTACGCCAAGTGGCTGCCGAAGCTGGTCGCCGGGGCCGGGCAGCTGCCCACCTCCTACGGGGACTTCCACCCGGCCGGCCACCCCGACCTGGCCGCCCAGCTGCGGTACGTCGAGCGCACCTCCCGCAAGCTGGCCCGCTCCACCTTCTACGCCATGTCCCGCTGGCAGGGCCGGATGGAGACCAAGCAGGGCTTCCTGGGCCGGATCGTGGACATCGGCGCCGAGCTGTTCGCGATGAGCGCCGCCTGCGTCCGCGCCGAGATGCTGCGCACCCAGGGCGACCACGGCCGGGAGGCGTACCAGCTGGCGGACGCCTTCTGCCGGCAGGCCCGGATCCGGATCGAGGAGCTGTTCGGCCGGCTCTGGAACAACACCGACGACCTGGACGCCACCGTGGTCAAGGGCGTCCTCTCCGGTACGTACACCTGGCTGGAGGAGGGCGTCCTCGACCCCAGCGGGGACGGCCCCTGGATCGCCGACGCCACCCCCGGCCCGGCCACCCGGGAGAACGTCCACCGCCCCATCCGCTGAAACCTTCATCCGCTGTTCCGCTGAAACCTCTCTTCGCTCCGCGGGCCTGTCCGGGCCCACCCGGTCGGGCCCGCACAGCGAATGGGGCAAGAATGGGGGGCATGAGCGACAGCCCAGCCCCCCTCGCAGACCCGCATATCGCCTTCGATCCCGCCGAAGGCCGCCGGGACGTCGTGGTCCTCGGCTCCACCGGGTCCATCGGCACCCAGGCGATCGACCTGGTGCTGCGCAACCCCGACCGGTTCCGTGTCACCGCGCTGTCCGCCGCCGGCGGCCGGCCCGAGCTGCTCGCCGAGCAGGCGCACCGGCTGGGCGTGCGCACCGTGGCCGTGGCGCGCGAGGACGCGGTGCCCGCGCTGAGGGAGGCGCTGGAGGCCCGCTACGGCTCCGCCGCCGGCCGCCCCGAGATCCTGGCCGGCCCGGACGCCGCCACCGAGCTGGCCGCCTCCCCGTGCCACACCGTGCTCAACGGGATCACCGGCTCCATCGGCCTGGCGCCGACCCTGGCCGCCCTGGAGGCCGGCCGCACCCTGGCGCTGGCCAACAAGGAGTCGCTGATCGTCGGCGGACCGCTGGTCAAGGCGGTCGCCAAGCCCGGCCAGATCATCCCGGTCGACTCCGAGCACGCCGCGCTCTTCCAGGCGCTGGCCGCCGGCACCCAGGCCGATGTCCGCAAGCTGGTGGTCACCGCCTCCGGCGGGCCCTTCCGCGGCCGCACCAAGGCCGAGCTGGCGGCCGTCACCCGCGAGGACGCACTCGCCCACCCCACCTGGGCGATGGGCCCGGTGATCACCGTGAACAGCGCCACCCTGGTCAACAAGGGCCTGGAGGTGATCGAGGCCCATCTGCTCTACGACATCCCCTTCGACCGCATCGAGGTCGTCGTCCACCCGCAGTCCTATGTGCACTCCATGGTCGAGTTCACCGACGGCTCCACGCTCGCCCAGGCCACCCCGCCGGATATGCGCGGCCCCATCGCCATCGGCCTCGGCTGGCCCGAGCGGGTCCCGGACGCCGCCCCCGCCTTCGACTGGTCCACCGCCTCCACCTGGGAGTTCTTCCCGCTGGACACCGAGGCCTTCCCCTCCGTGGGGCTGGCCCGGCAGGTCGGCGAGCTGGGCGGGACCGCCCCGGCCGTCTTCAACGCCGCCAACGAGGAGTGCGTCGAGGCGTTCCTCTCCGGACGGCTGCCGTTCACCGGCATCATGGACACCGTCACCGCGGTCGTCGCCGAACACGGCACCCCGGCCGCGGGAACCCGGCTCACCGTCCCGGACGTCCTGGAGGCGGAGGAGTGGGCCCGTGCCCGGGCCCGCGAGCTGGCAGCGACACTCACCGGAGAGGCGGCGGAGGCCCGCGCATGACGATTCTTCTGACGGTCCTCGGCATCGCGCTCTTCGCGCTGGGCCTGCTGGTCTCCATCGCCTGGCACGAGCTGGGCCACCTCTCCACCGCCAAGCTCTTCGGCATCCGCGTCCCGCAGTACATGGTGGGCTTCGGCCCCACCCTCTGGTCGCGGAAGAAGGGTGAGACCGAGTACGGCATCAAGGCCATCCCGGCCGGCGGCTACATCCGCATGATCGGCATGTTCCCGCCCGGCGAGGACGGCCGGATCGAGGCCCGCTCCACCTCCCCCTGGCGCGGCATGATCGAGGACGCCCGCTCCGCCGCGTACGAGGAGCTGGAGCCCGGCGACGAGACCCGGCTGTTCTACACGCGCAAGCCGTGGAAGCGCGTCATCGTGATGTTCGCCGGGCCGTTCATGAACCTCATCCTCGCCGTCGCCCTGTTCATCGGCGTCTGTATGACCTTCGGCATGGAGAAGCAGACCACCGAGGTGGCCGGCGTCCAGCAGTGCGTCATCAAGCAGAGCGAGAAGCGCGAGGAGTGCCGGTCCGGCGACCCCGTCTCGCCCGCCTACGCGGCCGGGCTGAAGAAGGGCGACCGGATCACCGCCTTCAACGGCGAGCCGGTACGCGACTGGGCCAGCCTCTCCGACCGCATCCGCGCCACCATCGGCCCCGCCACCCTCACCATCCAGCGCGACGGCCGCGAGCAGACCCTCAACCCCACCCTGATCCGCAACGACGTGGTGAAGAAGGACGCCGACGGCCGGGCCGTCGCCGACGCCTACGTCCCGGCCGGCTACCTCGGCTTCGCCGCCCAGAGCGTGATCGAACCGCTCACCCTCGGCGAGTCGGTGGACCGCATGGGCGACATGGTGGAGAACGGCGTGCACTCGGTGATCGCGCTGCCCTCCAAGATCCCCGACCTGTGGGACGCCGCCTTCGGCGACGGCGAGCGCAAGGCCGACTCGCCGGTCGGCGTGGTCGGCGCCGCCCGGATCAGCGGCGAGGTGATGAACCTGGACGTGCCCACCCAGAACATCGTGGCCTCGTTCCTGCTGATCCTGGCCACCTTCAACCTCTCCCTCTTCCTCTTCAACATGCTGCCGCTGCTCCCGCTGGACGGCGGCCATATCGCCGGCGCGCTGTGGGAGTCGCTGCGGCGCAACGTCGCCAAGGTCTTCCGGCGCCCCGACCCGGGCCCGTTCGACGTGGCCAAGCTGATGCCGGTCGCCTATGTGGTGGCGGGTGTGTTCATCTGCTTCACCCTGCTGGTGCTGGTCGCCGACCTGGTCAACCCCGTCAAGATCACCTGATGACCAGGTGATCGCGGGCCCGGGCCCGGCCGCACGCAACCGCGCGCGGCCGGGCCCGCGTCCTTACCCCCGTAGCGCACCCGTCCGTGGGCACCTCACCGCAGGGCACCCCGGGGTGTCCGGCCCGGACCCGCCGGGCCTGTAATCTCGAACCGGAGCCCGCCGATCTCGGGACCTCGATCCACACCTTGGGGTTGCACACCAGATGACCGCGATTTCTCTCGGAATCCCGACCGTACCGACCAAGCTCGCCGACCGACGGGTCAGCCGCAAGATCCACGTCGGGACGGTCGCCGTCGGCGGGGACGCTCCGGTCTCGGTGCAGTCGATGACCACGACCCGCACCTCGGACATCGGCGCCACGCTCCAGCAGATCGCCGAGCTGACCGCCTCCGGCTGCCAGATCGTCCGGGTCGCCTGCCCCACCCAGGACGACGCCGACGCGCTGCCGATCATCGCCCGCAAGTCGCAGATCCCGGTGATCGCGGACATCCACTTCCAGCCGAAGTACGTCTTCGCCGCCATCGACGCGGGCTGCGCGGCGGTCCGCGTCAACCCCGGCAACATCAAGCAGTTCGACGACAAGGTCCGCGAGATCGCCAAGGCCGCCGGCGACGCCGGCACCCCGATCCGCATCGGCGTCAACGCGGGCTCGCTGGACAAGCGGCTGCTGGAGAAGTACGGCAAGGCCACGCCCGAGGCCCTGGTCGAGTCGGCCCTGTGGGAGGCCTCCCTCTTCGAGGAGCACGGCTTCCGCGACATCAAGATCTCGGTCAAGCACAACGACCCGGTCGTGATGGTCAACGCCTACCGCCAGCTCGCCGCCCAGTGCGACTACCCGCTGCACCTCGGCGTCACCGAGGCCGGCCCCGCCTTCCAGGGCACCATCAAGTCGGCCGTCGCCTTCGGCGCGCTGCTCTCCGAGGGCATCGGCGACACCATCCGGGTCTCGCTCTCCGCGCCCCCGGCCGAGGAGATCAAGGTCGGCATCCAGATCCTGGAGTCGCTCAACCTCCGCCAGCGCCGGCTGGAGATCGTCTCCTGCCCCTCCTGCGGCCGAGCCCAGGTGGACGTTTACAAGCTCGCCGAGGAGGTCACCGCCGGCCTGGAAGGCATGGAGGTCCCGCTCCGCGTCGCCGTCATGGGCTGTGTCGTCAACGGCCCCGGCGAGGCCCGCGAGGCCGACCTCGGCGTCGCCTCCGGCAACGGCAAGGGCCAGATCTTCGTCAAGGGCGAGGTCATCAAGACCGTCCCCGAGTCCAAGATCGTGGAGACCCTGATCGACGAGGCCATGAAGATCGCCGAGCAGATGGAGAAGGACGGCATCGCCTCCGGCGAACCCACCGTCTCCGTCGCCGGCTGACCCCCCGCACCCCCGAAGGACCCCGCCCCGGCGGGGTCCTTCGCCGTACACGGGCCCCGTGTCGGCGGGTGGCCCGCCCCCCTACCGGGGCCGTGTCCGGCCCGGCGCGCCGGGCCGCCGTGTCGGGCCGGTGGCCCGCCCCTTGGCCAGGTGCCGTGTCCGGCCGCTGTGCGCGGCCGCTCGCCGCGCTTGGCGGACGGCCCGCGGCTGTCGCCGTCCCCGGGCCGGCCCTGCCGGGTGCGGTACGCGGGCGCCGTTCCCGGCCGCCGTACCCGCCGCCGGCTGGGCGCCTACCCGCCCCACGCCTACGCGGCCCGGGGCCGTCCTCGGCCGGGTGGCCCGGCCCGATACCCGCCCCCGACGGGGCGCCTACCCGCCCCCTGCCTGAGCCGTGTCCGGCCGGGCACGCCGGGCCGCCCACCGGCGCGGGGCGCTTACCCAGCCCCGCCCCCACCCGGCTGCCACCGCTCCCGGCCCTCCGCCTCAGCCCCGTACCCCGTCCATCGCCTTCGCGCCACCCCGGGCCACCCCGGTCGTGCCTGGTCCGCTCCGGCCTGACATGGCACCGGCAGGGCCGGGTACAGTGCCAGGACCCGTACGGAACGCATGTGAGGCCCCTCGTGCTGACGCAGACCACCACCCGGGTCCTCGGCCCCGGCGACCTCGGCGCAGCCCTCGCCGTGCTGGACAGCGACCCGGTCGCCAACGCCTTTGTCGCCTCGCGCGTCCAGGTCGCCGGGCTGGACCCGTGGCGGCTGGGCGGGGAGATGTGGGGCTGGTACGCGGGCGGGGAGCTGCGGTCGCTCTGCTACGCGGGGGCCAACCTGGTGCCGGTCTGCGCCGAGCCCGAGGCGGTGCGGGCCTTCGCCGAACGGGCCCGCCGGGCCGGGCGCCGGTGCTCGTCGATCGTGGGGCCCGCCGAACCCACCGCCGAGCTGTGGCGGCTGCTCGAACCGAGCTGGGGCCCCGCCCGGGACGTCCGCCCGCACCAGCCGCTGATGGCCACCGACCGGCTCGCCCGGGACGTCCAGCCCGACCCGTACGTCCGCCGGGTCCGCAAGGACGAGATGGACGTGGTCATGCCGGCCTGTGTGGCCATGTTCACCGAGGAGGTCGGCGTCTCCCCGCTGGCCGGCGACGGGGGACTGCTCTACCAGGCCCGGGTCGCCGAACTCGTCGGTTCCGGGAGGGCGTTCGCCCGGTTCGCGGACGGCAAGGTGGTCTTCAAGGCGGAGATCGGCGCCGCCACCCCGCAGGCCTGCCAGATCCAGGGCGTCTGGGTGGCGCCCGAGTACCGGGGCCGCGGGCTCTCCGAGACCGGGATGGCCGCCGTACTGCGCTACGCGCTCGCCGACACCGCGCCGGTGGTCTCCCTCTACGTCAACGACTACAACCTGCCCGCCCGGGCCGCCTACCGCCGGGTCGGCTTCCGGGAGACCGGGGCCTTCATGAGCGTGCTGTTCTGAGGCAGTGTGCTGTTCTGAGCCGGTCGGCGTCGACGTAGGGTGCGGCCATGGATGACGTCGTGGTGGAACCGGTCGACCTCACACCCCGCGTGGACGACGCCCTCGCCGTTCAGGCGCTCGCCTTCGGGCTGACCGAGGACGAGGTCGCCGTACGCCGCCATATCGTCCAGCGCCATCTGCTCAACCCCGGCGCCCGCGCCTACGGGGCGCTCACCCCCACCGGCCGGCTGGTCGGCTTCGTCTACGGGATGCCCAACGACCGCGCCCACTGGTGGTCCACCGTGGTCGAGCCGTATCTGCGGGCGGGCGGCGCCGACATCTGGCTGGACGATGTCTTCGTGATCACGGAGTTGCACGTCCTGCCCGGGTTTCAGGGGCGGGGGCTGGGAAGGGGGCTGATCACCGCCATCACGGACACCGCCGGGCAGCCGCGCTCGATCCTCTCGGCCATCGACATCGAGAGCCCGGCGCGCCGCCTCTACCGCTCGCTGGGCTACGCCGATCTCGCCCGGCGGGTGCAGTTCCCCAGTGCGGGACGGCCGTACGCGGTGATGGGGGCGGAGCTGCCGCTGCTGCGCAAGTCCGAGACGGTGGCGCCTAACTGATTTCCGCCAGCGGGCGGGGCAGGGCTAACCTCCTGGCTATCACCATTTCCACCGCAGGAGAGTTCCCCATGGCCCAGGTCCAGCGCATGTCCCGGTTGATGGTCAAGACACTGCGCGACGACCCGGCGGACGCCGAGACCCTCAGCCACAAGCTGCTGGTCCGCGCCGGATACGTCCGCCGCAACGCCGCGGGCATCTGGTCCTGGCTGCCGCTCGGCATGAAGGTCCTGGAGAACGTCAGCCGCGTGGTCCGCGAGGAGATGGACGCGATCGGCGCCCAGGAGGTGCTGCTGCCCGCGCTGCTGCCCAAGGAGCCCTACGAGGCCACCGGCCGCTGGGACGAGTACGGCCCCGAGCTGTTCCGCCTCAAGGACCGCAAGGGCGCCGAGTACCTGCTCGGCCCCACCCACGAGGAGATCTTCACCCTGCTGGTCAAGGACCAGTGCACGTCCTACAAGGACCTGCCGGTGATCCTCTACCAGATCCAGACCAAGTACCGCGACGAGGCCCGCCCCCGCTCCGGCATCCTGCGCGGTCGCGAGTTCCAGATGAAGGACTCGTACTCCTTCGACACCACCGACGAGGGCCTGGCCGAGTCCTACGCGCTGCACCGCCAGGCGTACGTCCGGATCTTCGACCGGCTCGGGCTGCGCCACAAGATCGTCTCGGCGGTCTCCGGTGCGATGGGCGGCTCGGCCTCCGAGGAGTTCCTGGCGCCCGCGGCGGCCGGTGAGGACACCTTCGTCTACTGCCCCTCCTGCGACTACGCGGCCAACACCGAGGCCGTGACCTTCCCCGGCGGCGAGCCCGCCGACGCCTCGGCGCACGGGCCGGTCGAGGTGCTGGACACCCCCGACACCCCGACCATCGAGACGCTGGCCGCCTTCCTGGACGTGCCCGCCTCCGCCACCCTGAAGAACCTGCTGGTCAAGGTGGACGGCGAGATCGTCGCCGTCGGCGTGCCCGGCGACCGCGAGGTGGACCTCGGCAAGCTGGAGGACCACCTGGCCCCCGCCGCCGTCGAGCTGGTCACCGCCGAGGACTTCACCGGCCGCCCCGACCTGGTCCGCGGCTATGTCGGGCCGCAGGGCCTGGAGAAGGTCCGCTATCTGGCCGACCCCCGGATCGCCGCCGGCACCGCCTGGGTCACCGGCGCCAACCAGGAGGGCAAGCACGCGAGGAACGTGGTCGTCGGCCGCGACTTCGCGGTGGACCAGTACCTGGACGTGGTGGTGGTCGAGGAGGGCGACCCCTGCCCGAAGTGCTCCACCGGGCTGAAGCTGGACCGCGCCATCGAGATCGGCCATATCTTCCAGCTCGGCCGCAAGTACGCGGACGCCATGCAGCTGGACGTGCTCGGCCAGAACGGCAAGCCGGTCCGGGCCACCATGGGCTCCTACGGCGTCGGCGTCTCCCGCGCGGTCGCCGCCCTGGCCGAGCAGACCGCCGACGGGCAGGGCCTGTGCTGGCCCGCCGAGATCGCCCCCGCCGACGTCCATGTGGTCGCGGCCGGCAAGGCCGCCCAGACGGAGCTGGCGCTCTCCGTCGCCGAGCAGCTGGGCGAGGCCGGGCTGCGGGTGCTGGTGGACGACCGCGCGGGCGTCTCCCCGGGCGTGAAGTTCACCGACGCGGAGCTGATCGGCGTACCGAAGATCCTGGTCGCCGGCCGCCGCACCGCCGAGGGCGTGGTCGAGCTCAAGGACCGCCGCACCGGTGAGCGCGAGGAGCTGCCGGTCGCCGAGGCGGTCGCCCGGCTGGCGAGTGCCCGCGGCTGATCGCCCGACACCGTACGCCGCGAGGCCCCTCCCCTGGCTCGGGAGGGGCCTCGCGGCCGTGTGGTGCTCAGATGCAGCCGGCCGTACCGGCGTCGTCCGACCGGTCCGCCCGGTGCGGGGGCGCCGGCTCGCGCAGCAGCGGCTCATGGGCCAGCGGCGGATCGTCCGGGTGCGGGTCGTGCACCCGCAGCGTGGGCCGCTCCGCGGTGAACGGCCGCTCGGGCGCCGGCTCCAGCTCCACCACGGGCGGCGGCTCCGGCTCCATGGCGGGCTTCGGCCGGGACTCCGGCTCCGGCTCCGGCGGTGACGAGGGCGCGGCCTGGTCCGGCGCGGCCTGCGGCTGGTTCTGCGAGGCCCGCTCCAGGAAGCGCAGCAGCTCCACCGGGAACGGCAGCACCAGCGTGGAGTTCTTCTCCGCGGCCACCGCCACGATGGTCTGCAGCAGCCGCAACTGGAGCGCGGCGGGCGTCTCCGACATGCCCCGGGCCGCCTCGGACAGCTTCTTGGAGGCCTGGAGCTCGGCGTCCGCGTTGATCACCCGGGCCCGCCGCTCCCGGTCGGCCTCCGCCTGCCGGGCCATCGACCGCTTCATGGTCTCCGGCAGCGAGACGTCCTTGATCTCCACCCGGTCGATGGTGACGCCCCAGTCCACCGCCGGGTTGTCGATCATCAGCTCCAGCCCCTGGTTGAGCTGCTCCCGGTTGGAGAGCAGATCGTCCAGGTCGCTCTTGCCGATGATCGAGCGCAGCGAGGTCTGGGCGATCTGGGAGACCGCGAACCGGTAGTCCTCCACCCGCATGATCGCGGCCGCCGCGTCGACCACCCGGAAGTAGATCACCGCGTCCACCCGGACCGTGACGTTGTCCCGGGTGATGCCGTCCTGGGAGGGCACCGGCATGGTGACGATCTGCATGTTCACCTTGTGCAGCCGGTCCATGAACGGCACCACCATGGTGAAGCCGGGACCCCGCACCCCCTTGCGCAGCCGCCCGAAGCGCAGCACCACGCCCTTCTCGTACTGCTTGATCACCCTGGCGGCGGACGCCACGTACACCACGGCGGCCGTGCCGGTCGCCGCTGCCGCCCCGAGCAGTTCCTCGACCATGACATCCCTCCCGTCCAGCGGAGGTATTCGGTGTGTTATGCCCAATATCGCACTCGGACGGGCGTAACGGACCGGTTTACCCGAACGGGATCGGGGACGGGGCCGAGGGGGCGCCTGCGGCGTGGCGGCTTCAGAGCCAGCCGGCGAACTCCAGCAGTACCTCGCCGTCCTGCCGGCGGCCCGCCGCCAGCGCCCGGACGCCCGACTCCACGGCCCGGAACAGCGTCCAGCCGCGCAGCCGCTCCCGGTCCACGTCCAGCGAGTCGGCCAGCCGGTTCACCCGGCGCCGCCCGGAGGACGGGCCGGTGTCCGCGGCCACCAGGTCCTCCACCCGGTCCCGGACCAGCCGGGCCAGGTCGTAGGCCCGCTCGCCCACCACCGGGTCCGGGCCGACCGCCAGCCAGGGGGCGCGGTCGCCGGCCAGCACCTTGCCCTGCCGGAAGCAGCCGTGCAGCAGCAGCTCCTCGGGGGCGTCCGCGACCAGCGCGTCCCGCGCCTCCAGCGCCGCCGCCACCAGATCCGCGGTCTCCGTGTCCTTGGCCGCCCGCATCGCCTCCGCCTGGCGCTCGGTGCGTACGGCGACCGACTCGAAGCCATGCCCCGCCGGGGGCTCCACCCAGAGCCGGCGCACCGTCCCGGCCGCCTCCAGCAGGGCCTTGGCCTCCGGCAGCGAACGCAGCGACATCTCCGGGTGCAGCCGCTCCAGCAGCAGCCCCGGGCCGCTGCCGTCCAGCAGCCGCACCGCGCCCCAGCCGTCCCAGTGCGCCAGCGCCGCCCGCTCCAGCTCGGGCGCGGCGAACGGCGGCGCCACCTTCAGCGCGGCCGCGCCGCCCTCGGCGTCCCGCACCAGCACCACCAGGCTGCTGCGCCCGCCCGGGACCGCCACCCGCTCGGCGTCCACCCGCCGGGCGTCCACCGCCTCACCGGCCAGCTCGGGCAGGCGGGCCAGCCAGTCCCCGGCGGCGGCGTCCCCGTAGGTCTCGCCGAGCGCCCGGACCAGTCGTCGCGGCGGTTCATAGGCCATGCGTGCGTTGTTCCCTCTCGTCAGCCGGGCTCACGGTTCCGCGTCCGTACGGGCTCCTTCCCGGTCGGAACCAGCCGGTCGGCGCGGCCCCGCCGGGCTCACGCCCGCTCGGCGAGCCCAGGAAAGGCTACGCCGCCGCCCCGCCAGCGCACCGCCCGGACCGCCGCCTCCCGCAGCGCACCGGCCGCCTCCCGGCGCAGCGGCCCTTCGGCGGCCCGTACGAGGTCGGAGTAGACGCCCGCGACCCGGTCCTCCAACTGCGCGGCGAGCCGGACGGCCGCGGCGGCGTCCGGCACGGCGAACGGCAGCGCGTAGCCGGCGGCCGAGGCGGCGGGCTCCCCGCCCAGGTCCCGTACGGTGCGCGCCAGCGCGTCCCGGCGGGCCCGGTGGGCGGCGTGCGCGGCGGTCGCCTCGCCCCGCCGGTCCCTGCCGACCCGGCCGCCGACCACCCCGTACCCGTAGACCGCCGCGTGCTCGGCGGCGAGCGCGGCCTGTGCGGCGTCCAGCGCGGCGGTGGTCATCGGCGAATCCTTTCGGCGCAGGTGGGGCGGCGACGCGGTCTCATGAGGCGGCCCCGGGCTTCGCCGCGGTCAGCAGATAAGCGTGGGCCGCACTGGCGGCGGCGACCGAGGCGAGCAGCCGGGCGTACTCGGGGGCGGCGGCGCCCAGCGCCCGGGCGTGGGTGTCGGCGGTGGTGGTGGCGAGCGCGGCCAGGTCCTTGAGGGCGGCCGCGGGGTCGGCGGGGACCGAGGCGCCGGGTGAGCCGGAGGGGCCCGCCTGGGTGGCCGGGGCGGCGGGGGTCCTCGAAGCGGAGGGCGAAGGGGAGGGGGAGGCGGTCGGGGGCCGGGTGCCCTCCGGGCCGAGTGCCGCGGTGTGCGCCGCCGCCTCGGCCCGTAGCGGAGCCAGCCGCTGCGCCAGCCCGGGGTGGGCCGCGGCCGCCGCGTCGTAACGGCTCAGCAGGGCGGTGGAGACGGCGGCCGACCGGCGGCGCAGGGTGTCCTCGGCCCGCTCCTCGGCGGTCGGCCCGGTGTCCCCGCCGGAGCCGGCCGTGCAGCCGGCCAGCGGCGCGGCGGCGCCCAGCGCCCCGGCCGCGATGAGCACCCGTCTGCGTGTCGTCCCTCTGCGCCCCACGCGTCTCTCCCGCCTCTTACGCGCCGGCCGCTCGGCCCGGCTGTGGTGCCCGGTGGTGAAGATCACCGCAGGCGAGCGTACCCGCGGCCCTGTCCGGGGTGGACGGCAACACCCCCCGCGACCAGATACCCTTCTCATCGACACGCGAGGAACCCACAACAGCACACGCGGCCGAGGAGTCACCCGGATGAGCACCACCCAGAGCGAGCGGCTGCGCGGGCTGCTGGAGCCGCTCGTCAGCGCCAAGGATCTGGATCTGGAAGAGATCGAGGTGTCCCGGGCCGGCCGCCGCCGGATGCTGAGAGTGGTCGTGGACTCCGACCACGGGGTGGAACTCGACGCCTGCGCCGAGCTGAGCCGGGCGATCTCCGAGAAGCTGGACGAGACCGACGCGATGGGCGAGGGCGAGTACGTCCTCGAAGTGACCTCGCCGGGCGCCGACCGCCCGCTCACCGAGCACCGCCACTACGTCCGCGCCACCGGCCGGCTGGTGAAGTTCCAGCTGCGCGAGGGCGGCGAGCTGACCGCCCGGATCCTGGGCGTGGACGACGAGGGCGTGGACGCCGAGGTGCCGGGTGTGAAGGGGCGCAAGCCCACCGCCCGCCGCCTCGCCTTCGCCGACGTCGCCAAGGCGCGGGTGGAGATCGAGTTCAACCGCAAGGACGAGAAGGCCGAGGACGTGCCCGAGGGGCGCCCGGCCGGTGACGACGAGACGGACGAGACGAAGGAAGAGGAGGCGTAGCCGTGGACATCGACGTGAAGCTCCTGAGGGGCTTGGCACAGGAGAAGGAGATCGCGTTCGACCTGCTGGTCGAGGCGATCGAGTCGGCCCTCCTCATCGCGTACCACCGCACCGAGGGCGCCCGCCGCCACGCCCGGGTCGTGCTGGACCGGAACACCGGCCATGTCACGGTCTGGGCCAAGGAGGAGGCCGCCGATCTGGAGGAGGGCCAGGAGCCCAAGGACTTCGACGACACCCCCTCCGACTTCGGCCGGATCGCGGCGTCCACCGCCCGCCAGGTCATCCAGCAGCGGCTGCGGGACGCCGAGAACGACATCACCTTCGGCGAGTACGCCCGCCGCGAGGGCGATGTGGTGGCCGGCCAGGTCCAGCAGGGCAAGGACCCGAAGAACGTCCTGGTCAAGCTGGACGACAAGCTGGAGGCCATCCTTCCGGTGCAGGAGCAGGTGCCGGGCGAGGAGTACGAGCACGGGCTCCGGCTGCGCACCTATGTGGTGCGGGTCGCCAAGGGCGTGCGCGGCCCCTCGGTCACCCTCTCGCGCACCCACCCCAACCTGGTGAAGAAGCTGTTCGCGCTGGAGGTCCCGGAGATCGCCGACGGTTCGGTGGAGATCTCCGCCATCGCCCGCGAGGCCGGCCACCGCACCAAGATCGCGGTCCGCTCCACCCGCTCCGGGCTGAACGCCAAGGGCGCCTGCATCGGCCCGATGGGCGGCCGGGTCCGCAATGTGATGGCCGAGCTGCACGGTGAGAAGATCGACATTGTGGACTGGTCGGACGACCCGGCCGAGATGGTGGCGAACGCGCTCTCCCCGGCCCGGGTCACCAAAGTGGAGGTCGTCGACCTCGGCGCCCGCTCCGCCCGGGTGATCGTGCCGGACTACCAGCTGTCGCTGGCGATCGGCAAGGAGGGCCAGAACGCCCGGCTCGCCGCCCGCCTCACCGGCTGGCGCATCGACATCCGCCCGGACACCGAGCAGTCGTCCGAGCAGTCGTCCGAGCGGCCCCCGTCCGGGCGGCCCGCCCCCGGGCGCGGCTGACACCGGTCCGTCCCGGGGAATGGATCTCGCCGTGATCACGTTGTGGCACGGCGAGATCACGACAACAACCGTTCGATCCTTGCCCCGAAGGGGTGAGGTCGGTGCGGGGAGGTAGACTTATCCGTGTCTGGCCGGACGCATGCCCGCGCACGCCCGGAGCGCACCTGTATCGGGTGCCGGGAGCGAGCGGCCAAGAGCGATCTGCTGCGCATCGTGTTGATCGAGGGCGGTTGCGCCCCTGATCCGCGCGGTACGCTGCCCGGCCGGGGTGCCTATGTGCATCCCGTTCCGGTCTGCCTCGACCTCGCCGTCCGCAGGCGCGCGTTCCCCCGGGCCTTTCGGGCCCAGGGACCGCTCGACACCGCGGCGCTGCGTGAGTATGTCGAGGCTCGGTAAGGAAAGAAGAAGTACGGCACGGGTCCTCCCGTGCGGTCAGGTACCTCGCGAGATGGAAGTAGGTCGAGATTGCGATGAGCACTCGATGAGTACGCGATGAGTACGCCCATGAAGTAGCGACGGTCCGGCGGTAATCCGGACCTCAAAGGAGCGAAGTGGCTAAGGTCCGGGTATACGAACTCGCCAAGGAGTTCGGTGTGGAGAGCAAGGTCGTCATGGCCAAGCTCCAAGAACTCGGTGAATTCGTCCGTTCGGCGTCCTCGACGATCGAGGCGCCGGTGGTACGCAAACTGACTGACGCGCTGCAGGGGCCCGGCGGCAACGCCGGCAAGTCCGCAGCCAAGCCCGGCGCGCCCCGCAAGGCCGCGCCTGCCAAGCCTTCGGCCCCGGCGCCCTCCCCGGCGCAGGGTGCCCGTCCGGCCGCCCCCAAGCCCGGCGCCCCCGCGCCGAAGCCGGCGGCCGCTGAGAAGCCCGCCCCCGCGGCCCCGAGCCGTCCGGGCGGTTCCGCCGCGCCGGCCGCCCCCGGTGGCCAGCGGCCCACCCCGGGCCCGAAGCCCGCGCCCCGGCCCGCGCCGGCGTCGCCGGCCCCGGCCAACCCGGAGTTCACCGCGCCGCCGTCGGCCCCGTCGGCTCCGGCCGCCGGTCCCCGGTCCGGTGGTGCCACCCCCGGCCCGCGTCCCGCGGCCCGCCCGCAGGGCGGCCAGGGTGGTCAGGGCGGCGGCCAGGGCGGACAGCGCCCCGGTGGCGCGCGTCCGGGCCAGCAGGCCCCCCGTCCCGGCGCCCCGCGTCCCGCGGGCCCGCGTCCGGGCAACAACCCCTTCACCTCCGGTGGCTCCACCGGCATGGGCCGCCCGCAGGCGCCCCGGCCCGGTGGCGCGCAGCGTCCCGGCCCCGGTGGTCCCGGCGGCGCCGGTGCCCCCGGCGGTCCGCGTCCGCAGGGCGCCGGCCAGGGCGGTCCCCGTCCCCAGGCGGGCCCCGGCGGTCCGCGTCCCACCCCCGGCTCGATGCCGCGTCCGCAGGCGCCCCGCCCCGGTGGCGGCCCCGCGGGCAACCGCCCGAACCCGGGCATGATGCCGCAGCGTCCGGCTGCCGGCCCCCGTCCCGGCCCCGGCGGCCGCGGTCCGGGTGGCGGCGGCGGTCGCCCCGGCGGTCCCGGCGGCGGCGGTGGCCGTCCCGGCTTCGCCGGTCGTCCGGCCGGTCCCGGCGGCGGTGGCGGCGGCTTCGCCGGCCGTCCCGGTGGCGGTGGCGGCGGCGGTCGTCCCGGCGGTCCCGGTGGCGGCGGCGGCTTCGGCGGCCGTCCCGGCTTCGGCGGTCGTCCCGGCGGTCCCGGTGGCCGCGGTGGCACGCAGGGTGCCTTCGGCCGTCCCGGCGGGCCCGCCCGCCGCGGTCGCAAGTCGAAGCGGCAGAGGCGCCAGGAGTACGAGGCCATGCAGGCCCCGTCGGTCGGCGGCGTGATGCTGCCGCGCGGCAACGGCGAGACCGTCCGTCTGTCGCGTGGTGCCTCCCTCACCGACTTCGCCGAGAAGATCAACGCCAACCCGGCGTCGCTCGTCGCGGTGATGATGAACCTCGGCGAGATGGTCACGGCCACGCAGTCCGTCTCCGACGAGACGCTGCACCTGCTCGGCGGCGAGATGAACTACACCGTTCAGATCGTCAGCCCCGAGGAGGAGGACCGCGAGCTGCTGGAGTCCTTCGACCTGGAGTGGGGCGAGGACGAGGGCGGCGAGGAGTACCTGGAGCCGCGTCCGCCGGTGGTGACCGTCATGGGTCACGTCGACCACGGTAAGACGCGACTGCTGGACGCCATCCGCAAGACCAACGTGGTCGCGGGCGAGGCCGGCGGCATCACCCAGCACATCGGTGCCTACCAGGTCGCGACCGAGGTCAACGAGCAGGAACGCCGCATCACCTTCATCGACACCCCGGGTCACGAGGCGTTCACCGCCATGCGTGCCCGTGGTGCGAAGTCCACCGACATCGCGATCCTCGTGGTGGCGGCGAACGACGGTGTGATGCCCCAGACGGTCGAGGCGCTGAACCACGCCAAGGCGGCCGACGTGCCGATCGTGGTCGCGGTCAACAAGATCGACGTCGAGGGCGCGGACCCGACCAAGGTGCGCGGTCAGCTGACCGAGTACGGCCTGGTGGCCGAGGAGTACGGCGGCGACACCATGTTCGTCGACATCTCCGCCAAGCAGGGTCTCAACATCGACAGCCTGCTGGAGGCCGTGGTCCTCACCGCCGACGCGGCGCTGGACCTGCGGGCCAACCCGGAGCAGGACGCGCAGGGCATCGCGATCGAGTCCCACCTGGACAAGGGCCGCGGCGCCGTCGCCACGATCCTGGTCCAGCGCGGCACCCTGCGGGTCGGCGACACCATCGTCGCCGGCGACGCCTACGGACGTGTCCGGGCGATGCTCGACGACAAGGGCAACAACGTCGCGGAGGCCACTCCGTCGACCCCCGTCCTGGTCCTGGGCCTCACCAACGTCCCGGGCGCCGGCGACAACTTCCTCGTCGTCGACGAGGACCGCACGGCCCGCCAGATCGCCGAGAAGCGCGCGGCGCGCGAGCGCAACGCCGCCTTCGCCAAGCGCACCCGCCGGGTGTCCCTTGAGGACCTCGACAAGGTGCTCAAGGCCGGCCAGATCCAGGAGCTCAACCTCATCATCAAGGGTGACGCTTCCGGTTCGGTCGAGGCGCTGGAGTCCTCGCTGCTCCAGCTCGATGTCGGCGAAGAGGTCGACATCCGGGTCCTGCACCGCGGCGTCGGTGCGGTCACGGAGTCCGACATCGACCTGGCGATGGGCTCCGACGCCATCGTCATCGGCTTCAACGTCCGCGCGGCCGGCCGTGCCGCGCAGATGGCGGAGCGCGAGGGCGTCGACGTCCGGTACTACTCGGTGATCTACCAGGCCATCGAGGAGATCGAGGCGGCCCTCAAGGGCATGCTCAAGCCGGAGTACGAAGAGGTCGAGCTCGGTACGGCGGAGATCCGCGAGGTCTTCCGCTCGTCCAAGCTGGGCAACATCGCGGGTGTCCTCATCCGCTCCGGCGAGGTGCGCCGCAACACCAAGGCGCGCCTGCTCCGCGACGGCAAGGTCATCGCGGAGAGCCT
This sequence comes from Streptomyces sp. NPDC046887, assembly GCF_040644755.1. Classification (NCBI taxonomy): domain Bacteria; kingdom Bacillati; phylum Actinomycetota; class Actinomycetes; order Kitasatosporales; family Streptomycetaceae; genus Streptomyces; species Streptomyces sp. NPDC046887. The sequence goes on along the minus strand of NZ_JBEYXH010000022.1, from coordinate 40,825 downwards.
CAACATCGAGGGTCTGCGCCGCTTCAAGGACGATGTCACCGAGATCCGCGAAGGCTACGAGGGCGGTATCAACCTCGGAAACTTCAACGACATCAAGGTCGACGACGTCATCGCGACGTACGAGATGCGCGAGAAGCCGCGCGTCTGACGTGTGAGCCGGACCGGGGCCGGTCGGCGGAGGAATATCCGTCGATCGGCCCCGGCCGTTGCGTGTACGGTTCGGGTGTCCCGCCGGGAGTGATCGGCGGGGCGCCGCGCACCGCCGGAACCGCGGCGGCGCACACGAACCCGAACCGGCGGGACATCCGGTCGCGCATGTATGTGGGGACGCTGTCCTTCGATCTGCTCCTCGGCGACGTACGGTCGTTGAAGGAGAAGCGCTCCGTCGTCCGCCCGATCATCGCCGAACTGCACCGCAAGCACGCGGTCAGCGTGGCGGAGACCGGCGTGCAGAACCTCCACCGCAGGGCCGAGATCGGCCTCGCGGTGGTCTCCGGCGACGTGGGGCACCTCACCGAGGTACTGGACCGGTGCGAGCGCATGGTCGCCGCCCGGCCCGAGGTGGAGCTGCTGTCCGTACGGCGGCGTATGCACACCGACGAAGAGTGAAACGCAAGACGAAAGAGGAGATGGACCGGTGGCCGACAACGCGCGGGCCCGCAAGCTGGCCGATCGCATCCAGGTCGTGGTCGCGGAGACCCTGGACCGGCGGATCAAGGACCCCCGGCTGGGATTCGTGACCATCACGGACGCCCGGGTCACCGGCGACCTGCGGGAGGCCACGGTCTTCTACACGGTCTACGGGGACGAGGAGGAGCGGGCAGCCTCGGCGGCCGCCCTGGAGTCCGCCAAGGGCATCCTCCGCTCCGAAGTGGGCCGCCAGACCGGCGTCCGCTTCACCCCGACCCTGGCCTTCGTGCCCGACGCCCTGCCGGACAACGCCCGCACCATCGAGGACCTCCTCGACAAGGCGCGCAGCCGGGACGCCGAGGTCCGCGAGGTGTCCACCGGCAAGACCTACGCCGGTGACGCCGACCCGTACCGCAAGCCGGAGGCGGACGGGGACGACGAGGAGACGGACAAGGGCGACGCCTCCGCATGACCCAGCACCCCAAGACCCCCGACGGCCTGGTCATCGTCGACAAGCCGTCGGGGTTCACCTCGCACGACGTCGTCGCCAAGATGCGCGGCATCGCCCGCACCCGCCGCGTCGGCCACGCCGGCACCCTGGACCCGATGGCGACCGGCGTCCTCGTCCTCGGCGTGGAGAAGGCCACCAAGCTCCTCGGCCACCTCGCGCTGACCGAGAAGGAGTACCTGGGCACCATCCGCCTCGGCCAGGACACCGTCACCGACGACGCCGAGGGCGAGATCACCTCGGCCAAGGACGCCTCCGCGGTGACCCGGGAGGCCGTGGACGCCGGCGTCGCCGCACTGACCGGCGCCATCATGCAGGTGCCGTCCAAGGTCAGCGCCATCAAGATCGACGGCAAGCGGTCCTACGCCCGGGTGCGCGGCGGCGAGGAGTTCGACATCCCGGCCCGCCCGGTGACCGTCTCCTCCTTCCAGGTGTACGACATGCGCGAGGCGGTCGCCGAGGACGGCACCCCGGTGGTCGACCTGGTCGTCTCGGTGGTCTGCTCCTCCGGTACGTACATCCGCGCCCTCGCCCGCGACCTGGGTGCCGCGCTCTCCACCGGCGGCCACCTCACCGCGCTCCGCCGCACCCGGGTCGGCCCCTACAAGCTGGACGCCGCCCGCACCCTGGACCAGCTCCAGGAGGAGCTGACGGTGATGCCGATCGCCGAGGCCGCGGCGGCCGCGTTCCCCCGCTGGGACGTGGACGAGCGCCGGGCCAAGCTGCTGCTCAACGGTGTACGGATCGACATGCCGGCGTACGAGGCGGCCCCGGTGGCCGTGTTCGACCCGGACGGCCGCTTCCTCGCGCTGGTCGAGGAGCGCGGCGGACGGGCCAAGAGCCTCGCCGTCTTCGGCTGAGCCTCGCCCGCACGGGAGTTCTGCGGGGGCCTTCTCGTGGGGCGGGCCCCCCGGCCCGCCCCACGATCCCCCCGCCCCCCGTCCCCCTCGGCAACAGACTGTCCACTTCACGCCACCTTCTCACCCGGTCGGCCGGGCGCTCGGAGTGAACGGGGGTCGCGCGAGGGGGCGCGTTCGCCTTCCCCGCTCCCCGGTGATCACCCTCGGCCTACCGTCGGACCATGGAACGCGCGGACCGGAGGACGGAACCGGTACGGAACCCCGACCGGCTCGACGACCGGCTCGACGGCCGGGTGCCCGACGAGCCCCCGGCCCCGGCCGCGGGCGTAGGGGACAACGGCCGTCCGGCGGGGGAGAGTTGCCCCCTCGATGACGGCGGCCCCGAACCGGTGTGGATCCGCGACCCGGCCGGCCGGCTGCGCGGCGCCGGATTCGCCGCCGACGACCACGGCACCGTCGTCACCAGCCACCAGACCGTCGACGGACTCACCCGCGCCACCGTCCAGGGCCCGGACGGGACCGCGTACACCGCCGATGCCGATGCCGTGGTCCCGCTGCCCGCCGCCGGTCTCGCCCTGATCCGCACCGAGGGCCTGGGCCTCAGCCCCCTGCCCATCGCCACCCGTACCGGCGTCCCGGCCGGGACCTACCTCCGCTTCCACGCCGACGGCCCCCGCCAGGCCCGGGTGCTGGGCCCGGCCTCCGTGACCTACACCGCCACCGAGCATTTCCACCGCATCGACGGCGTCCTGGAACTCGCCATGGGCACCGACGCCGGTGAGGCGCTGCGCACCACCCACTGTGCGGGCGCCCCGGTCCTGGACCCGGCCACCGGCGCCGTCCTCGCCGTCCTCGGCGGCGCCCTGCACACCGGCCACCGCGCCGCCGGCTTCGCCGTCCCGCTCGCCCACGCCGCCGCCACCGACCCGCACGGACCGCTCGCCGCGCTGCTCGCCCGCAACGCCGCCACCGTCCCCGCCTACGGCGAAGACCTCAACCTGGCCGGCGCCCTCCAGCTCACCGCCACCACCGGCGCCGACGCACCGGATACCGGCCTCCCGCCCGTCGAACGCCGCCACCTCACCCGCGAACTGGACGCCTTCCTCGCCCTCTCCTCCACCGCCGCCGTCTGCGCCCTGGTCGGCGACCCCGGTACGGGCCGCAGCACCGAACTCGCCGCGCTCACCGCCCGCCGCGCCCGGGGCCCGGAACCCGCCCCCACGCTGCGGCTGCGCGGCGCGGACCTCGCCGACGGCGACGCCTCACTCGCCGACGCCCTGGCCCGCGCACTGCGCCAGGCCGGGCGGATCGCCGCCTGCTCCGGGGCTTCCGGAGACATGGCCACCGCCACGCCCGAGCGGGTGGCGCGGCTCGCCCGCGAGTCCGGCCGCCCCCTCCTCGTACTCCTCGACGGCCCGGAGGAGATGCCGCCCGGGCTCGCCCACCGGCTGCCCGACTGGACCGTCGCCACCGCCCATTGGCTGCACGCCCATGGCGCCCGGCTGATCACCGCCTGCCGCCCCGAGCACTGGGAGCGAGCGGGCGCCCTGTACCCGTCCGGGGCCCTGCACCGCCCCGGACGGCCCGCCCCCCGGCTGCCGGACGCCGTCCACCTCGGCGACCTCTCCGCCCGCGAGGCCGGCCGGGCCCGGCAGCGGTACGGCCTGCCTGCCGACGCCCTCACCGAGGCGGACGGCCGCCATCCGCTGACCCTGCGGCTGCTGGCGGAGGTCCGAGCCGCGCTGCCGGCTGGCGGGGGTGGCGGTCGGCAGGGGTGTGGGGAGGGGGCCGCCGATGGGAGCGGCGGTCGGCCCGGGCGGAAGGGAACGTCTGTCGCCGGGAGCATCGGCCGCCCTGGGCGCGAGGAGGGGGCCATCGCCGGGGGCGAGGGCTGGCCTGGGCGGGCGGAGGGGGCCGCCAGTCGGGCGGAGGGGGCCGCCGGTGGGGGTGATGGCCGGTTGCGGCGCCCGGAGGTGTTCGCCGCCGGGAACGACGGCTGGGCCCGGCACGAGGAGGGGTCCGCTGCCAGGAACGACGGTCTACCCGGGTGGGCGGAGGGGCCCGTCGCCGGGGGTGATGACCGACCCGAGCGGGCTGAGGGGGCCGCCGGTGGGAGCCGGGCTGAGGGGGCCGCCGGTGGGGGTGATGGCCGGCCCGGGTGGGCCGAGGGGGTCGTCGCCGGGAGCATGGGCCGTCCCCGGCGCGAGGAGGTGTTCGCCGCCCATCTCGACCTGAGCTGCCTCCGGGTCGCCGTCCGGGTCGCCGCCGCCTCCCGTCCGGCGCCCCGGGGCGCCGAGGTCCGGCGGCTGGCCGCCCGGGTGGCGGGACGGGTCCACGAGGCGGCCCGCCGGTGTCTGGGGCCGGGGCAGGGCGGGCTGGACCGGGCGTCCTTCGAGGAGCTGTTCCCCTGGAGCACCGGCTGGGCGTCCGCGGTGCTGACCGAGGGCCTGCTGGTTCCGGCCGGGCCCGGCTACCGCTTCGCCCACGAGGAGGTCGCCGACTGGCTCCAGGGCGCCCATCTGGACCTCGACGCGGCCCTGGACGCCCTGGTCATGCGCGGGGGAGCGGAGGGCGAGGGGCCGGGGGTGGCTCCGGTGCCCAGGGACCGGGTCGGGCCGGTCGTCCAGGCCATGCTGCTGCTGGGCAGGGTGCACGGCCCCGCCGCCCTCGACCACCGACTCCAGCGGCTGGTGCACGCCCTGGACCGGCTCCCCGCCGACTCCGCCCGGCCCCGGGTCCCGGACGCCCGCTGGTGGGCCGGACGGCTGCTGGGCGGCACCCTGGAACGGACCCCCGACCTCCGCCCGCATCTCGGCACCCTGCGGCTGCTCGCCGACCGTCTCGCGGCGGCCGGGAGTGCCCCCGTCGCCTTCGGCCCCTGGTTCTGGGAGGGGCTGCCGCTCTCCGGGGACGAGCGCGCCGATCTGCTCCGCCGACTGCTGCCCGCCGACGTACCGTCCGAGGGCTCCGGGGAAGCGGTGACGGGGTTTCCGGCCACCGCCGCCCGGTGGCTGGCCGCCGATCCGCGCGGGGTCCAGCCGCTGCTGTGCCGCTGGTTCGGCGACGAGCGCGCGCTGCCCGCCGCCCCGGGTGCCCGGGAGCGGCCGACCGTCGGCGACGCTGCGCAGGCCCTGCTGCATGCCCACCGGGCGCTCGCCCCGGACGACCTGTGCGAGGCCCTGGTCGCCACCGCCCACCCGCGCGCCGGTGACCTCCTCGCCGCCCTCGCCGAGGACGAGCCCACCGTCCTCTGCCGGGCCGTGGACCGCTGGGCCCATGACGGCGCCCGGCCGGAGCGGCGCAGCGCCGCCGCCCGGTACGCGCCGCTCGCCGCCGCCCACGCCACCACCCCCGCCGACCGGCGGCTGCTGCACTACGCGGCGCTCGCCCTGCTGGACCGCCCCGGCGACACCGAGTCACACGGCCCGGCCCTGGCGCTGCTGGTCGCCGACCCCGAGACCCGCGCCGACCAGCTGCCCCGCGCCCTGGCCGCCTTCCAGGACGGCGACCCGGCACTGCCCCCGCAGGCTCTGGCCCCCGCGCTCACCAGCCACCCCGAGCCGGTACTCGCCGCCTTCCACGAGCGGCTGGCCGCCGACCGGGACGCGGGTGCCGTGATGGAGGTGCTGGCCGCCGCCGAGGCCCCGTCCCTGGTCCGACGCGCCGCCGCGCTGGTCGCCGCCTACACGGCCCGCCATCCCGGCGGCGCCCGGAACACCGCCGCGTACCTCGATCGCTGCCTGGAACGCGGACCGGTCACCCACGCCGTACTCTCCCCGCTGGTCGGCGGGCTGCTGCGGGAGGGGCCCGCCGAGGTCCGGGCGGCCCTCGCCCGGGTGCTGGCCACCCCCGGCTCCCCGGCCTCCCTGGTGGCGCGCACCGAACTGCTGGACGAACTGCTGGCGGTGGAGGAGCGGCGGGGCCCCGACCCGGTCGTGCTGGACGCCCTGCTGGAGACCGCCGCGGCGGGCGCCGGGCTGCGCACCGAGTCCCGCACCCGGGACCTGGTCCGCCGCACCGGGCAGCTCTGGACCCGTACCCCCGAGGGCGGAGACCGACTGCGCGCGCGACTGGCCGGGCTCGCCGCCGAACGACCCGCCTTCGCCGCGCTCACCGCCCGCTGGGCCGCCGCCGACCCGGCGACCTGGCTCCCCCTGCTCGGTTCCGACACCTCACACCCCTGTTACCAGCGGTCGGACCTGACACCGATGCTGGCCGAACCGCACCGGCATGGCAGTCTTAGTCCTGCGTAATGGTTCATGCCGTACAAGGGTTCGGGCGAGGAGCGGTCACAGTGCAGCGCTGGCACGGCTTGGAGGACATCCCCCAGGACTGGGGGCGCAGCGTCGTCACCATCGGCTCGTACGACGGGGTCCACCGGGGACACCAGCTGATCATCGGACGGGCGGTGGAGCGGGCCCGTCAGCTCGGCGTCCCCGCCGTCGTCGTCACCTTCGAACCCCACCCCTCCGAGGTGGTGCGCCCGGGCAGCCACCCCCCGCTGCTCGCCCCGCACCACCGGCGGGCCGAGCTGATGGCCGGCCTCGGCGTGGACGCGGTGCTGGTGCTGCCGTTCACCGCGGAGTTCTCCCAGCTCTCCCCGGCCGACTTCGTGGTCAAGGTCCTGGTGGACAAGTTGCACGCCCGCGCGGTCATCGAGGGCCCCAACTTCCGCTTCGGGCACCGGGCCGCCGGCAATGTCGACTTCCTCACCGAGCTGGGCTCCACCTACGACTACGAGGTGGAGGTCGTGGACCTGTTCGTCACGGGCGAGGCAGGCGGCGGCAAGCCGTTCTCCTCCACCCTGACCCGCCGGCTGGTCGCCGAGGGCGATGTGGCCGGGGCCGCCGAGATCCTGGGCCGCCCGCACCGGGTCGAGGGCACGGTCGTCCGCGGCGCGCAGCGCGGCCGCGAACTGGGCTACCCCACGGCGAATGTGGACACCCTCCCGCACACCGCCGTCCCGGCCGACGGGGTCTACGCCGGCTGGCTGCTGGCCGACGGTGAGCGGATGCCCGCCGCCATCTCGGTCGGCACCAACCCGCAGTTCGACGGCAAGGAGCGCACGGTCGAGGCGTACGCAATCGACCGGATCGGGCTCGATCTGTACGGCCAGCATGTGGGCATCGACTTCCTGGCCTACGTACGCGGCCAGTTGAAGTTCTCCTCGATCGAGGAACTGCTGGAGGCGATGGCGGTGGACGTGCAGCGCTGCCGCGAACTGATCGCCCAGGCGTAGCCCCCGAGGGGTCGTGCCCGGCCCGTGACACGGACGAGGGTCCGCACCGGAGTGGAGACGGTGCGGACCCTCGTCCGTGTGTGGCGGTGACCGCCTACTGCGGGGGTGGCCCCTGCTGCGGTTGCTGCGGCTGCTGCTGGTCCTGCTGCGGGTACGGCTGGGGCTGGGCGTACGGGTCGGGGTAGGGGGCCGGTTGGCCCGGCTGCGGCGGATACGGCTGGCCGGGGTGGGGCTGCCCCGGTGCCGGCTGGGCCTGGTACGGCTGCCCGGGCGCGGCGGAGTATGGCTGGCCGGGGTACGGCTGCCCCGGGGCGGGGGCCTGCCCGGGCACCGGCTGACCCGGCAGCGGGGGAGCCATATGCGGCGGTACGGAGCCGTGGCCGTCGCCGGTCCAGAGCCCCTGCGCCTGCTGGGCCCGGGCGAAGTCCTCGGCCACCAGCGCCGAGAGGTTGAAGTACGCCTCACGGGTCTTGGGCCGCATCATGTCGAGGTCCACCTCGGCACCGGCCGCCAGATGCTCGTCGAACGGCACCACGACCACCCCGCGGCAGCGGGTCTCGAAGTGCTGCACGATGTCCTCGACCTTGATCATCTTGCCGGTCTCGCGGACACCCGAGATGACCGTGAGCGAGCGCCGCACCAGGTCGGCATACCCGTGCGCGGAGAGCCAGTCCAGGGTGGTGGAGGCGCTGGACGCCCCGTCCACCGACGGCGTGGAGATGATGATCAGCTGGTCGGCCAGGTCCAGCACCCCGCGCATGGCGCTGTAGAGGAGACCGGTGCCGGAGTCGGTGAGGATCACCGGGTACTGCTTGCCGAGGACGTCGATCGCCCGGCGGTAGTCCTCGTCGTTGAAGGTGGTGGACACCGCGGGGTCCACATCGTTGGCGATGATCTCCAGGCCGGACGGCGCCTGCGAGGTGAACCGCCGGATGTCCATGTACGAGTTGAGGTACGGGATCGCCTGCACCAGGTCGCGGATGGTCGCCCCGGTCTCCCGGCGGACCCGGCGGCCGAGCGTCCCGGCGTCCGGGTTGGCGTCGATCGCCAGGATCTTGTCCTGCCGCTCGGTGGCGAGGGTGGCGCCCAGCGCGGTGGTGGTGGTCGTCTTGCCGACACCGCCCTTGAGGGAGATGACCGCGATCCGGTAGCAGGAGAGCACCGGGGTGCGGATCAGGTCCAGCTTGCGCTGCCGCTCCGCCTCCTCCTTCTTGCCGCCCAGCTTGAACCGGGACGAGGGCGTACGGCTCGACTTGGCCTTCTGCTTGGCGTTGCGCAGCAGCCGGTCGGAGGAGAGCTCCACGGCGGCCGTGTAGCCCAGCGGCGCGCCCGGTACGGAACGCTCACGCTGGTCATGGGCGACCGACGTGGGCCATGCCGCCCCGGCCCTCGGGTCCACCGGGGGAGTGGGGCCCGCCTGCGGCTGGTCGGGGTGGTGCCCGCCGGGCTGCGGACCGGCGGAGTACCCGTCCGGCTGCGGCCCGTCCGGCTGCGGCCCGCCGGGGGGCGGGAAGCCGTAGCCTCCGGGCTGCTGGGCCTGCCCGGGCTGGGGGGTACCGGGGTGCGGGAAGCCGTAGCCGCCGGCCTCCGGCTGCGGGAGGCCGTACCCGCCCTGCGGCTGTGCCTGGGGCTGCGGTTGCGCGTAAGGCTGGGCCTGCGGCGGGGCGGGCATGGGCGGCTGGTCCGGGGCCGGCTGCTGCGCCGGGGCCGGGGCCGGGGCATGGTGCTGTGCCGGGGTGGGCTGCTGGGGCGCGGCCGGGTGCGGGAAGCCGGGCACGGGTGGTGCCTGCGGCGGCACCGCACCCGAGGGGCCGGGCGGTACGGGCTGGGCCGGCCAGGGCTGGCCGGGGCCGGGGTGGCCCGGCTGAGCGGGCTGGCCCGGCTGCTCGGGGCCCGGGAAGCCGTAGCCGCTCTGCGGGGCGCCGGGCGCCGGCTGCGGAGGCGCTGCCGGCGGCCAACCGCCCCCGTGCGGCGGCGCCGGAACCGGGCCGCCCGCTGGGGCGGGACCGGCCTGGCCGCCGTGGGGCGGCCACTGCGGGGCATCGGCCGGGGTGGCGGGCTGGTACGCGGGAGGCAGCGGCGGCAGCACCTGCCCGGGCGTCGCGGGTACGGGTCCTCCCGGGACGGGCGGAGTGACCGGCGGTTGTGTGACCGGCGGCTGGGCGGCGGGCTGCTGGGGCGCGGCCTGCTGCGGCACGGGGGCGCCGGGCACCGCGTCACCGGTGGCCGCCGCCTCACGCTCGGCCGCCTCCGCCATCTCGCGCTTCAGCGCGGCGGGGGAGAAGCGCATGGTGGCACCGCTTTCCAGATCCCCCGACCCGAAGGGGTCGTCGACCGGAGCGGGCGGCGCAGCGGGAACGGGCGCCGATGGAACGGACCGCGACGGAACGGACTGCGACGGCGTCTCGGTGACCGGACCACCGGCCCCGGCCGTCTCGGCGACCGGAGGGTCCACCGGCTCACCAGGAGCGGGCGCCGTCGAGGGAGCGACCCCCTCCGGCACTTCGGCGCTCTCCGGCACTTCGGCGCTCTCCGGCACTTCGGCGCTCTCCGGCACTTCGGCGCTCTCCGGCTCCTCGGCGCTCTCCAGCGCCGGGGCGCTCTCGTCCTCGGTGGCGGGAGCCACGGCGGCGGGAGCCCCTGCGGGTCCGGCCGGTGCATCGCCCTCCGGCGCCGCCCCGGCGGCGGCCACCGCAACGGCGTCCGTGCCCGCTCCCGTATCAGATCCCTGATCCGGGCCGTGGTCCGGGCCGGTGTCCGTACCCGCCGACGGCTGCTGCTCATCGGCGGCTGCGGCGCTCACGACCGGGGAAGCCGGAGGGGCGGGGGGCGCGGCCGGGAAGCCCTGCTCCGGCCCCGGCGGCACCGGAGCCTCGTCCGCCGGTGTCCCGCCGGCCCGCGCGGACTCGCCCGCGTTCTGCGTGTACCAGGCGGGCGGGGTGTAGTCGATGGTGAACTCACCCGTCACCTCGACGGGTTCCGCGTCGGACTCGTCGACGGGAACGTTCCAGTTCCCGTGGATGTCGTCGCGATCGCCGTTCACTTTGCCTCCTGGTGTGGTCGAGCGCCCTCGTCTTGGCGGGCGGGGGTGATCGACTGGCCGTCGATGGTCCCGGCTCTGCGAACCACCCTAAACGTCAGCCGATCCCGACCGGCAGCCCCGTCCCCGGCCCCTGCCGACGACCGTCTACCCGGCCCGGCGGCCCGCCATCGGTCCCGACCGGGCGCCCGTCATCTCGGGCGCCCGTCAGGGCCGGGCGCCCGTCACCTCAGGCGCCACCTCGGGCGGCCGTCACATCAGGTCGAACTCGCCGTCCCGCGCGCCCAGGACGAAGGCACGCCACTCCGCCTCGGTGTACCGCAGCACGGTGTCCGGGTCCAGGGACGACCGCATCGCGACCGCGCCCCCCGGCAGATAGGCGATCTCGACCCGCTCCTCGTCCGGGCTGGTGCCCGGGGCGCCGTGCCATTCGACATCGGAGATGTCCAGGGCGTACAGCTCGTCCTTCTCCTGTGCGCTGCCCATCGCGGGCCCCCTTTCCTCCGGGCGGTGCGGTGTGCCGGCGGGTGGTGCACCCTCCCCGGTGGCGCGTCCCCGCCCGGGCTCCGTGCCACCTGAAGCATCCCGCAGCATCCTAGGGGAGCCGAGGGGCGGGCCGGACCGGGTCAGTCCATCCGCCGGGGCAGCCCGAGCAGACCGGACTCGGCATCCGTGGGCGCGGTCATCACCCAGCTCCGCTCGGCACCGGAACACCAGAGGGTGACACCGTCGGCCAGCGTGGGCAGCGCGTCGACCTCCACCTGGGTCAACCCCAGTACGCGCCCGATGAGTTCACTCTCCTCCGGGGAGACCCGCTGGACGCCCACCAGGGAGGCCGACCGCATCAGCCGCGGGGCGACCGGGCTGAGGTAGGGCAGCAGGGTCAGCACCGACTGCCAGGGCGAGGCCACCACCCGGCCACGCGGCGGCCGCATCCCGCAGTCGCGCACGATGACCGCCGGGCTGCTCACCGAGGCGCCCATGGGCGGCACCCGCCCGACATCGTGCACGGTCACACAGGGCACCCCGGCGCCCGCCGTCTGCGCCAGCGCGGTCCACTCCCGTGCGCGGCCGGTCTCCACGGCGACCCGGGCGCCCGTCCCCGCCGCGCGCAGGGCGATCACCTGGGCCGTCCACAGGCCGCCGATCAGCAGCACCTCGTACGCGGTGGCCCGGTGGAAGCCGACCATCTGCGGGCGGCCCTGGGCGTCGTCCCCCACCACCACCCCGTCGTCCCCCACCGGCATGGCCAGCGCGCCGAGTTGGTCGACCGCCAGGAAGTGGCCCGCGTGCCGGGGCCCGAACATCCCCCGCAGCCCTCTGGCCCCCGTCCCGAGACTGGTCCTCATCGGGCGCCTCCCAGCGGCAGCGTCGCCAGTACGCCGGGCAGCTGCTCCCGGTCCAGTCGGAGCAGGCCCACCCGCTCGGTGCGGCCCGCCTCCTCCAAGGCCCTTCGTACGTTGACCAGTTCGGTGTCGGAGCCGCCGGTGACCCGGAGGTGGCAGGCCAGCTCCACCGTCCCCTGGCGGGCTCCCCGCCGCAGGGTCACCGACAGGGTGGTGGCGAAGGCGGGGACGGCGGTGAGCCGGGAGACCAGGGCGGGCAGCGGTACCGCGGCGCGGCCCAGCCTGGGCCAGCGCCCCACGGCGTACGTGGTGTGCCAGCGGTCGTCGCAGCGCCACACCCGTGCGGTCTCCGCCGTCCTGCGCGTCCCGGCCACCCCGGCTCCTTCGGCACGTCCGGCCAGTCGCGGGCTGGCGCAAGCCGCCATGGCCAGTGCGGAGTTGACCTCCTCCTGGTCCAGGACGACGGCCTGGAAGCCGGTGCCCGACAGCCGGCTGGCGACATGGTCGGCGAGCCGGACCAGGCAGCGCTGGGCGCCCTCCACACCGCCGCCCCGGGCGGCGACCGCCTCCCGGCAGAGCTCCGGGTCGAGCTTGACGGCTACCCAGGTCACCCGCAGCGCCGGGGTGCTGGTCTCCTTGTCCCGCTGGAGCGCGGCGTACGACACCCGGGCCACCGACTGCTGGGGCAGATGGGGCGCGGGCGCCGGGCGCACCTGCTGGACCAGCTGGACCGACTCCGGCCGGATGTCGTCCACTTCGAGCGCGCCGCCCAGTACCGAGAGGGGCAGGGCACGGGAGCCCGAGGCGGGGCGCAGCGACCGCCCGCTCGCCTCGACCCGTACCACCGCGGTGAGGAAGGTGCCGTCCCCGAGCATGCCGACCGTGCGCCGCTCCCGGTCCACATAGGGGTACGGGCGCAGCCCCGGCAGGCCCTCCGCGACCACGGCCAACGCGGGGTCGGTGTCCGCGGCCGCCGGACGGGTGGCGCGCCGGCGCCCTCGCAGCGCGAGCGTCGAGCTGAGCCAGTCCTGGACGGGCCGGCCGCGGCGGCGCAGTACGGCGAGGAGGACGAGCAGCACGGCCACCGAACCCGCCGCGACCAGCAGCGGCGTACCGCCGACCGCCAGGGCCACCGCGACCAGCACCAGGGCGAGTTCGACCAGGACCAGCTGGCGCAGCTCCACCGGGCCGATCCGGCCGGTGGCCGAGAGCGGGAGGAGTGAGACGGACGCCGGGGTGCCGCCCGGGGCGGGCGCCGCGGATGTGGCCTCGCGCCGCCGTCCCCGGACACGGCCCGGGGCCGGTCCACCGCCGGTGTGCCGCTCGCGCGTGCGCGTCCCGGTACCCATCGCCGCCGTCTGCCCCTGTCTGTCCGTGGTGCACGTCCGTCCGTGGCGCACGGCCCGTCATCACCGCGTATCCGCTGTATCCGCTCGCGAAGTGTGCCGGTCCGTCCGGTCGTTGTCCCTACCGGCCCGCCCGGGCGCTCATCGGCCGATCACCCTACCTGAGCGCGGTCCCCCGTCCGGCGGCAGGCATAGTAGGGGCGGCACGGCGGCGCCCCAGGCCTCGGCGAGCCCCGGGAGCCCCCGGGCAGAGGGACAAGGAGCACAGAGACCAGATGGCATCGCGACGGGATGAACTCAACGCGTACACCTTCGCGAAGCGGCGGCTGGTCGCGCAGTTCACGCAACCCAGCTCCACCGGTTCGGAGGAGGGCGCGCCCCGCCCGCTGCGCGGTGTCCTGCCGGGGGCGATCGTCGCCGTCGTGGTCCTCGCGGTGTTCGCCGCCTGGGGCATGTTCAAACCGGTCGCCCCGCAGGACTGGGACGAGCCCGGTCAGAACGTCATCATCGCCAGCAAGTCGACCACCCGGTACGTGGTGCTGCGCACCGGTGACCGCAAGCAGCTCCACCCGGTGCTCAACATGTCCTCCGCCAAACTGCTGATGAAGCAGGACGGCGGAAAGGTCGTCAACGTCGACGAGTCGGTGCTGGACAGCGGGAAGATCCCGCACGGCGCCACCCTCGGCATCCCCTACGCGCCCGACCGGCTCCCCGACGCCAAGGAGGCCGGCACGGCCAAGCGGTGGGCGGTGTGCGAACGCCCCGGCCAGGGCGGCCGGGCCATCCAGAAGGCCACCTTCGTCTTCGCCCAGCGCGACGAGCGGCGCACCGACGACCGCGACCGCCTCACCGGCGGCGAACTCCTCTACGTGGAAGGCCCGGACAAGACCCGTCACATCGTCGACGCCGGCGGCACCGCCTACCCGGTCCAGAACGACGAACTGCTGCTCCGCCAGCTCGTCGGCCAGCACCGGACCGCCCAGCGCGTCTCCGACGCCTGGCTGAAGACCCTCCACCGGGGCGACCGGATCACCTTCCCCACCGTTCCCGGCGACCCGGGTGCGGACGCGGACGTCCCCGGCAGCCTCGATCCGGCGCTGCGCAAGGTCGGCATGGTCCTCACCGCACCCGACGGCACCCGCCGCCAGCACTATGTGGTCCTGGCCGACCGGGTCGCGCCCGTCTCCGACTTCACCGCCAAACTGCTCCTCAGCAGCCGCCCGTTGATGATTCTGGGCCAGCACAGCCAGGCCACCCCGGTCGATCCCGGCGCCATCCTCCCGGGCGCCGCGTTCCACGCCGACATCCGCTGGCCCCAGCAGACCCCCAGGCCGGTGAACGAGGCCTCCACCGCCGAGGGCAGCCGCAACACCGTCTGCAACGTGCTGCGCGGCGTCGACCGGGACAGCGGCTCCACCACGCTCAGCACCTGGTCCGGCGACGACTTCCCGGCGCCCCTGCCCACCGGCTCCAGCAGCGCGTACGTCACCCCCGGATCCGGTCAGATGTACCGGCAGTTCACCGGCTCCCGCACCGACACCGGCTTCCTCTTCCTGGTCACCGACACCGGACTGCGCTACGCCCTCCAGTCCAACGGGGACACGGCGACCGACGACGCCGGCATCGGCTCCCCGGACTCCGCCAAGGAGCGCGAGGCCCAGGCCCTGGAGGCCCAGCAGGCGCAGAGCCGACTCGGCTACCAGGACGTCCCGCCGCTGCCCGTACCGGCATCCTGGTCCGCCCTGCTCCCGACCGGCCCCCGGCTCTCCACGGGCGCCGCCCGCCAGCCGCAGGGCTCCTGAGAGGCGGCCGTGATTTTTTCCCCCTACGCCCAGCGGCTCGCGCTGGTGGCGGCCGCCGCCCTGGCCACCCTGGTCTCCGTCTTCACGTCGCCCACCGCCCGCGCGGACACCCCCCAGCAGTGCTCCTTCCCCAACAAGCCCTACGAGGGCCGCCCCTGGTCCCTCCAGCGGGTGCTGCTGGACGAGGTGTGGAAGCAGTCCACCGGCCAGAACGTGCGCGTCGCCGTCATCGACACCGGCGTGGACGTGAAGAACCCGCAGCTCACCAAGGCCGTCGACACTCGCAGCGGGATCAACCTCATCCCGATGAAGGCCAAGGACGCAGGCGGCGACCCGGTGGAGCGGGGCAAGGAGAACGGCACCACCGACACCGTCGGCCACGGCACCAAGGTCGCCGGGATCATCGCCGCCCGGCCCGCCGAGGGCACCGGCTTCAGCGGCCTCGCCCCGGATGCGACGATCATCCCCATCCAGCAGAACGACGCCTACGGCAACGGCACCGCCGAGACCCTCGCCACCGCCATCCGTCATGCCATCGACGAGAAGGCCGACGTCATCAACATCTCCCAGGACACCGCGAAGGCCCTCCGCCCCGCCCCCGTCCTGGAACAAGCCGTCGACGAAGCCCTCTCCCGCAACATCGTGGTCGTCGCCTCCGCCGGCAACGACGGCCTCGGCGGCAATGTGAAGCGCACCTACCCCGCCTCCTTCAAGGGCGTCCTGGCCGTCGCCGCCTCCGACCGCAACAACGAGCGGGCCCAGTTCTCCCAGTCAGGGGACTTCGTGGGCGTCGCCGCGCCCGGCGTCGACATGGTGAGCACCGTGCCGGGCGGAGGGCACTGCGCCGACAACGGCACCAGCTTCGCCGCCCCGTACGTCGCCGGGGTGGCCGCCCTGCTCAAAGCCAAACACCCCGACTGGACCCAGCGGCAGATCGTCGCCCAGATCCAGCAGACCGCCGAACGCTCCACCGCCGGACACGACCGGCTCGTCGGCTGGGGCGTGGTCGACCCGGTGCGCGCGCTCACCGAGGACGACACCCCGGTCGAGAAGCCGGTCGCCCGCGAGGGCATCACCCGCGCCGAGGCGCCTGCCCCCGGCGCGTACCACCTCGGCGAGACCCCCGACCAGCGCAACGCCCGCCTGGCCACCTATGTCATCGTCGGCGGCGCCGTCCTGATCGCGGCCGTCTCCGGCGCCGCCATCGCCGCCCGCGACGCCCGCCGCCGCGCCTGACGTTGCACTCGCACGGTACGGAACTGAGCACCCGCGAGGGTGGCTTGGGCCCGCCCTACCCATTGGTTCGTTGTCATACCCGGTGGCTAGAGTGGCGGAGCGCACGTCGTGAGCAGTTCCACGACAACAGAAGCAAACGGGGAGGAACGGGCATCGTGCTCGACGCGGCAGGTGACGGGGGGCGTTGGCGGTGACTGATGTCGTACGCGGCGAAGGTGCGCTGCGAGCCTTCAAGGCACAAGTGGACAGACTCCTGACGGAGTTCGAGGGCGGCGCGGCCGGCAAGACCAGGGTGGCCGATCCGGGAGTGACCCGCGACTCGCTGGGCACGGGCATGTGCTTCGCCGAGGCGGACGGTTTCTACACCCAGTACAACCGGGTCCACCAGTCGCTCCTCACCCTCTCCAAGTCCCTGAACGACCAGATCGAGCTCTACCGGCTCGGCGTCCACGCGGCCGACGTCGGCTACGACGACGTGGACGACGACACGCGGCGGAGCTTCCACGCCATCTACACGAAGCTGGACAAGGCGTGGGACAAGGCGCAGGGCGGCGCGTCCGCGCCGGAGCGCGAGCAGAGGGACGCTCCCAACGTGACCAAGGACATGGGGTGACCGCCGATGACTGAGCCCAAGCCGCCGGCACCGCAGACCGCGGACCAGCGCCACGAGCAGGTGGAGGACTACCAGCAGGCCTTCGACACGGCTGCCGAGAGCGTGACCAAGAAGGTCGCCGCCGTCCAGCAGCTGCCGTTCTTCGGTGTCTTCGGTGGACGCACCTCCTTCGAGGACGTACCGCTCAATTCCATGCTGGACCTGCTCGACAGCGCCAACCCGGCCGACCTGTCGGAGGCCGGCCGCAGACTGCAGCGGGTCACCGAGGCGCTGAACGATGCCGCGAAGCAACTGGACGGCTATGTCCGCGCGACCGAGTGGAAGGGCGCGGGCGCCGAGGAGTTCCGCCGCTTCGGCAGCGAACTGACCACCTACACCTACGGTCTCGGCACGTTCGCCAACGCCGTCGGCGCCCAGATGGAGATCGCCGCCACCGGTCTGACGTCCGTCCGCAACTCGGTACCCCCGCGTGACGGCCGTCTCGTCCAGAAGCGCCCCGAGGACTTCCCCCTCATCGAGCGCGGGACGGACAACCCGGACTACCAGAAGGCCGTCAAGGTCGAGAAAGACCGCCAGGAGGCCATCAACCAGATGAACCGCCTGGCCTCCTTCTACTCGGTCTCGGAGACCATGCTCGCGGCGCAGGAACCGCCTACGCTTCCGAAGCCGCTGGGGGCGGCGGTGCCGCCGCCATCGGGTTTGAAGAACGACGAAGCCGCTCCGAGTGGGGGATCGACGAGGCACTCAAACCTCGCGGGTAGGACTCCGTTGGAAGGCGGCACTGTACGGATCACCACCACTCAGTCGGGTGACATCCCTGTGCAGACGGATCTCACCCAGGCAAGGCCGATCGAAGCCATCGGAGGCGGCCAGCGTACGGAGATCAACAGCGTTGGGCCGCTGGCTCCTCCGGCGCAGCCACCGACGGCGACGCAGCTGCCTGCAACTGGTCCGGCCGCTACGGGTGCCGTGCCCCCTCACATGGTGGGAGGGGTACCTCCGATCAGGCCGGCCAAGGCCCCGCCCACTGCTGGTGGGACCTCTGGTGTACGACGCCCAGGCGGCATTCCGGGTGTCAACGCGACGGGCCGACCTGCAAACGCGGTCGGTGGCGGCTCGGCCAGGGGAGGGACCGCCGCAGGCATGGCCGGACGTCCTGCAGGGGCGTCCGGTAGCCGAGGTGGATCGGCTTCGGCGACGGGCCGCCCCGGAGGACCCGTGGGCGCTCACGGCGTCGGTAACGGGTCCGGTGCCGCCGGACGAGCCGGGATGCCGGGTGGTGCGGCCCAGGGGCCGACGGCGGGTCGATCCGGCGGTGCCGTGGCTCAGGGGGCCGGTGGCCGCTCCAGCGGTGGGGCCTTCGGTGCTCGGGGCTCGCAAGGCGGGATTGTGGGAGGTACACCACAGCAGCGCCCTACCACCGGTACAGGATCACGGGTTCCTCGGGGCACCGTCATCGGTGGTGAATCCGCCGCGGGAGGGCGCACGTCAACCTCCCGTCCCATGCCGGGTGGAGTGATCGGCGCGCAACAGGCTGCGGGCTCCTCCCGCTCCACAGGACGTGGCACTGCCAGCGTGAACGGAGTTGTAGGCACTCCGAAGGGCGGCCCTCAGCCAGACAGCACCGCCGGAGGCACGCGCGGCAACAGGCGTCGCGGAAGCAAGCAGAACGACCGGAACGAGGCAGCTCGTCCGGACTACCTGACGGAGGACGAGGAGACCTGGGCATCCAGGCGCAGGAATATCGTCCCCCCGGTGATCGACTAGGCACGCGGAAGGTCCGAAGTCACCATGACGCCAGCAACCCATCCGGCTCCCGTACGACGAGCGAGGCGTGTCCGCCACTGTGCCGTCGCCGCGGCAGCCGCTTGGACCATGACGGCTGTCGGCCCTGCCGCCGCCGCTCCCGCCGCTGATCCCCAAGGCAGCCAGTGGTACTTGGACGCTATGCACGTCGACGAGATCTGGAAGTCGACGAAGGGGGAGGGCATCAAGGTCGCGGTGATCGACAGCGGCGTCAATGACTCGGTGCCCTCCCTGCGGGGTCAAATCCTTTCCGGTCGGGACTTCACCGGTGTCAAGGGTGACGAGAAGGATGACTACACCGGTCACGGAACCACGATGGCCGAACTCATCGCAGGGACTGGCAGAGGTGGTGGCCTGCAAGGGCTGGCCCCCGAAGCCAAAATCATTCCTTACCGGGTGGCCGACACCGAGATGCAGAACAACAACAAAGTGAACGCCTTCGACATCAGGCAGGCCATCCGCGCAGCCGCCGACAGCGATGCCCAGATCATCAGCATGTCGTGGGGCAGCGAGTACTACAGCCACGATGTTCGTGACGCCATCGAGTACGCACAGGCCAAGGGCAAGTTGTTCTTCGCCGCTGTCGGGAACTCGGGTGACAAAGGAAACGCGGAGTCCTATCCGGGTGCCTACCCCGAGGCGGTCGCCGTAGGTGCGACCACTTCGGAAGGCAGAGTCGCCAAGTTCTCTCAGCACGGTGACAAGGTCGACATCTCTGCTCCTGGAGCAGATCTCCTGGGCTGGTGTGACGAGACGTTCACGCGATACTGCAAGATCCAGGGCACCAGCGGGGCCACCGCTCTAGCCTCCGCCACCGCCGCCCTGATCTGGTCCAAGCACCCCGAGTGGACCGGCAACCAGGTCCTCCGGGTCATGTTCGAGTCAGCAGGCCGCGGCGAGAACTGGGAGCCCGGCACGGTCAGCCGCCAAGTCGGGCACGGTGTGGTCCGTCCCAACGCCCACATCACCCGCGGCCTCGGCAAGCCCGGCGACCCCGACGTCAGCCCGGACACCGGCAAGCGCGTCGGCGGCAAGCCCGGCTCCGCGTCGAAGTCCCCGACTCCCGGCACCTCCAAGCAAGCCCCCGACGCCGCCCCATCCGGCGACAACCCCGCCCTGGCCGGCTCGGCGAGCGGCAAGGCCGACGACTCCGGCGGCACCAACTCCGCGTACCTCATCGGCGGAGCCATCGCGGCCACCGCCGTCCTCGCCGGTGCGGGCGCACTGGTGGCCCGCCGCCGTCGTCAGGCCTGAGCAGTCCCTCGACACCACCTCGGGCCGGTCAACCGACTGGCCCCCTCCACCAACGAACCCAGCAGAGGGAGAGGAACATGGCAGTCCAGAAGGTCAATGGCGTCAATCTCGTCAGCCTGCAGAACGAGATCACCGAGTCCTTCAATGACGTCAAGGGCCAGCTGCAGAGCCTCCAGGGCGTCATCGACAGCCTGGAAGGCAACTGGCGAGGCATCGGCGCTGGAGCGTTCGACGTCAAGCAGACCCAGATCAACAACGGCATGGTGCGTATCGGCAAGCTGATGCTGATCTTCCAGGAGGCGATCGAGGCCACCCGTGTGATCGCCGGCAACACGGACGACGACGTCGAGCGTGCGCTGCGCGGTATCGACGTGGTCGACGGCTACTCCGGTGACGCGGCCGCGCAGGCCCGCACCTCGAACCTGTCCAGCTACTGAGCGCCGCCGAGCACCCGCGCTCCTCAGCCACATCACCACCGCCACACCACCACTGCCTCATAAGGAGTGAACGTGACCAGCAAGTTCGACGACGGGACCATGGTCGTCACCTACTCGTCCCTGGATGCCGCGTCGCAGACGATCAAGGCCCAGGCCGAGCGCCTCTACTACTCGCTGGAGGGCATCCAGGCGAAGATCCGGCAGATCTCCGACACCTTCGAGGGTGAGGCCCGGACCGCGGCTGACGCCAACCACGCCAAGTGGGACGCGGAGAGCCGCGCCATCCTCCAGTCCCTCAAGGCCATCGCCAAGGCCGTCGCCGAGGCCGCCCCCGCCTACCAGGCGGGCGACAAGCGAGCCGCCGGCTACTTCTAAAGTCGGCCGGTCACCATCACGAGCATCAGGGCCGGAGTGGGCAGTGCGGGAGGTGCCCACCCCGGCCCTGTGTCGTCTCTGCGTACAGGGCGCGTCAGTCAGTTGCTCCGAGTGAGCCGCGGCGCCGAGTCAGGGAGCTTCGACGGAAGGTCGCACCGGGCGTCCCGGTGGGCGTAGTGCGCCGCACTGACGGCCAGGTCGGCCAGGCTCTGCCGAAGGGCTGCGCTTGCCGGCCGCTCGTACTCCCGAAGGTAGACACCCACCTGAAGCCCCTGAGGGCCGAGCGCCGCCTGCTTCGTTGACAGGCACGGCACGTTGACGGCCGCTTGCCCGTCCCCCACCACCGCCAGAGTCCCGGCCGTGAACGTCTGGGTGTCGTCAGAACCGTGGATGAGTACCTCGTCGATCCAGTCCTGCCTGGCCGGTTCGTAGTCCGTGAACTCGGCCGTGGAGTACAGCAGGACCGACCCATCCGCCGAACGCACATCGCATCCCAACCGATAGCCGACCCAACTGCCGCCGACGCTTCGAGGCCCGTTGCCGCTTCGGCTGAAGGAGTACTCCGGCCGATCCGGCAACACAGTGTCGAGTGCCGGCAAGGCGTTCGACGCATCGCCGAAAGGAGCACAGACCTCGCCTGCGGTGATCTCCGCGCGCCGCTCGAAGGGCGGCAGGCCCCATGCGTACAGCACGCCCGTTGTCAGCGCCGCAACTGTCAGCACGACCACCAGCGTGACGTGTACCTTTCTTGGACGAGCCACGTCCCTACTCCTTCTTCTTGTCGAGTTCACGTGGCAATCCCTGGCCATCCATGTGCGTGCTGACGCTCGCGTGAGCGTTGACGAAGCCTCTTTCTGCTGCTGTGCCTACGCCGGACACAATGTCTGACGCGGGGTTCCCAGCGTGCTCGGCTGCCTTCTGCGCGGCTGATTCAAGGAGGTTGTAGGTGGATTCCTGAGTATCCGAGATCTCCTTGCCGTTGCGGTAGATGACCTCGTCCGAGCTGTCCTTCATCAGGCCTTCGGTCAACGCGCTGAGAATCTCGTCGGCGGCGGTGCCCGCAACTCCACCAGCCACCAAACCTCCCGGTCCGACGGTGGGAGTGGTCACGACGCCGATACCGATGCCGATCCCCGAACTGATCCATGTGCTGGCTGTCTCGAGCCCATCATTGAATTTCTTGTCCGCCTCGCCGCCCTCGACCTCGTTGGCGTATGCCCGCCCAGCTCCGATCGTGCCTTGAACCTCGCCGCTCGTTTCCGCGATCTTATGGATGGTTTCCTTGAGTGATTCGCGGTTTGTGAGTGCTGGATCCTCGAAGTGGGCTTGAGGGTGTGCGAAGTGGTATTGCATCAGATTGGCAGTGTAGCTATGTTGCCCGACGCTGACCGCCGCGTATCCTTCCGGATTCTGGCCGACTGTGTACAAGAATCTCGTCAGGTCATGAGTGTCCAGCTTGGCCGTTTCACCGGAGGCGGGGAAGAGAAGGGGCTCATGCACCTTTCCTGCGTGCAGCCCCCGGTGCACATCCGGCATGTACTCCGCCGTGATCCGCCCCAGGCTGTCCGACATGTAGCCGTTGTTCAGGAGGCGGTCAGGAACCTGGGAGACCGAGGTGACGATGCTCTCGACCAGGCGGGCCTGTTCGCGGCTGTGCGCCGGAGTGTCGGTGGTGGGCATCTCCCCCGCTCCGTGACCGGTCGCGGCCGCCTCCAGGGCGAGCGCGAGGTTGTTGCGGCCCTCGATGCTGTCCTCGCCCTTGGTGTCCACCTCCGGCGGCCAGTGCCGTTCCTCGAACAGGTACTGGAAGTTGCTCAGACCCACCTTCCCCTTGAAGGTGTCTCCGTCCGTGTCCCTCTCGAACTCGTGGTCATCGTCCTTCGTCAGGAACGGCTCGTTGAAGAACTCCGCGCCGGCGCCCGGGTTGTTGGAGAGAGCCTTCAGGTATCCGACGAGAGGGTCCGAGCCGCTGTCCGTGCCGGTCCGGTTGAGGGAGGGGCCCATGTGGGCCGGAGACATCCAGGCCGCGTGCCGTCCGTTGTCGCTCGCCTCCTTCTCCACCTTCATCAGCGCCCGGCCGTAGTCGTTCAGGAAAGTGTCGTCGTAGTCGCCCCAGCGCATGAGGTTGCTCATCACCTGGAACCCGCGGGTGAACCCGTACTGCCCCACGGGCTGGCCGCCCAAGTCGGTCATCTCGCGCTTCCACTTCGCCATCTCCGGCGTGTCCGCCTGGGATGCCGCGGCAAGGGTGAGACCGAGGTGCTTCTGCAGGTCGTCGAACTGGTCGCGGCGGCCGGTCGCAAGGTCGCGGTCGATGCCCCGGTCATTGACGCCGGCCCAGAACTCGAGCACCCCCTTCGCCCCCAGTTGCTCGGCGAAGCGCTCGGCGAAGAGCTGGTCTCCCGAGTTCTCGGCCAGACCCGCGTTGAGTTGGTCGAATTCGTCGACAGTGAGGTCGTCGAGGTCCTTGGCGGCCACCTTGGCGAGCTTCTCGGCGGTCCGGATCGCTGCTGCCGCGCTGTCGCGGTCCTTGTACTTCGCGTCGGTGAACCCGTAGTCCGTGAGGTCCACCAGGGCTTTGAGCGAGGTGGCCGCCGTGGAGTCGATCTCCGTGGCCTTGTCGATGATGACCAGGAGCTCGTCCCGCAGCGTGTCGACTTGCTTCTGGGCGACGTCCTTGGCGCCCGGGTCGGCCTCCACGGTGAACCCGTGCCCGTGCACCTTGACGGTGATCCGCTGGCCGCGCCCTCGCTCGACAGCCTCCCTGAGAAGCCTCTGCTGGGCCTTCAGCTCGTCACGGGTGTCCTGGAGAATGTCGCGTATCGAAGTGGCCTGGGTGTGGGCGTCGGCGAACTCTCCCGCCGTCTTGCCGATGAACTCCCGAGAGACCGCGGCGTTGTACCCGGCCCAGTTCGCCTTGTCGGCCATTCCCTTCAGGCCCTTGTGCGCGTCCCGCTCCAGGTTCTTGAGCTTCGCCAGCATGCTCGTCCAGTCGGTGACCGTGTCATCGAGCTTCGCGAAGTTGGCGGAGTGAAGTGATTCGAAGTCCACAGGCCGGCCTCTCAGTCCTTCTTCTTTTCCTGCTCACCGTGGACTGGGCTCTTGTCACCCCGGGCCGCCCAGGACTCGGCGAAGCCCGCGTCGAGAGTCTGGATGCTGCTCACATGGCGTTCGATGTGGTACTCGTCGCCCTGATGGGCGTTCTTGGTGAAGTCCATGTGGTTGGAGATGAGAGCGCAGGCGTCCATGAGGGTGCCCAACTGGCGGTCCCAGCGGGTGGCGACATGCCGGAGCGCGCCACCCAGCGCGAGTCCCTCACCGGACAACGCGCTTCCGCAGTCATCCGTGTCCGCGACGCGTGCTTCCTTCCACAGCCGGTTGTACAGCCCGAACGCCTCGTTCCCGATCGCCGCCAGATCCTTCTGGGAAACGGCCAGGTCACCCACGGGCGCCCCGGCGTTCGGCAAGTCCTCCGGCGGCAACTGGTTCAGCTGCATATGTGTCGAGCTTCTCTCAGCCGCTGCGGCCTTCAACTGCTCCCACTCGTCCCAGGCCACCAGCCCGGCTCCTTCCCCAGCACCCTCCGGCGCGCTTCGCGTTTCGTCGAAACCTATGGAACGGCGAGTCGTGGCTGCAAGACCGGCTGCCGGCAGCGCCCGGCCCACCCTCAGCCGTGTCACCCCCCGTCCTCCACCGGCGGCATCAGCCCCGTCTGCACCAGCGGGTTGCCGCGCTGGCGGGAGACGAAGACGCCGCGGCCGGCCGGCATCGGGCGCATCCGGACGCCGCCGAGGATCTCGCCCTCCTGGGGGTCGCCGGAGAGCAGCACGCCCACCGCGCCGAGCTCGGTCATCCGCTGGACGAAGGGCTCATAGGTGGCGCGGCTGGCGCCGGCGGCGTTGCGGGCGATGATGAAGCGCACCCCGACGTCCCGGGCGAAGGGCAGGTGCTCGGTGAGCTTGGCCAGCGGGTTGCCGCCCGACGTGGACACCAGGTCGTAGTCGTCCACCACCACGAACACCGTCGGGCCCCGCCACCAGCTGCGCTCCCGCAGTTGCCGCGCGGTGACGTCGGCCGAGGGGGTGCGGCGGCGCATCAGGTCGTGCAGGGCGTCGACATGGTGCTCCATCGCGTTGGACATCGGCACGTACTCGGCCAGGTGCGAGGCGGGGGTGACGTCCAGCAGGGCGCGGCGGTTGTCGATGACGAAGAACTTGCAGGAGTCGCCGTCGTACCGCTCACTGAGCTGCTTGATCAGCAGCCGCAGCAGATTGGACTTGCCCGACTCCGCGTCGCCGAAGACCAGCAGGAACGGATCGCGCTCGAAGTCGGCGAACACCGGCTCCAGGGAGTTCTCGTCGATACCGAGGGCCACCCCGCGCTCCGGGGCCGCCGAGCCCGCCGGGAGCAGCCGGGCCGGCAGCTCGCGGGGGAGCAGCCGTACCTCGGGCGCGCCGGGGACCGTCCAGTGCCGGGCGCACTCGCGGGCCATCGCCGCGGTGGCGTCGGAGAGCTCGCTGCCGGAGGCCACGCCGTCGATCCGCGGGACGGCCGCCATGAAGTGCAGCTTTTCGGGGGTCAGGCCGCGGCCGGGGACCCCGCCCGGCACGTTGACGGCCACCTTGCGGTCCAGCTCGGAGTCCATGGTGTCGCCGAGCCGCAGCTCCAGCCGGTTCATCAGATGGTCCTTGAGGTTGGCCCGGACCTCCATCGAGCGTGAGGCGGTGAGCACCACATGGATGCCGTAGCCGAGGCCGCGCGCGGCGATGTCGACCACGATCGGCTCCAGGCCCTCGTACTCGGTGCGGAAGGCGCCCCAGCCGTCCACGACCAGGAAGACATCGCCCCAGGGCTGGTCGGAGACGGGGATCTCGCCGCTGGCCCGCAGCCGCCGGAAGGTGGCGATGGAGTCCACCCCGGCGCTGCGGAAGTACTCCTCGCGCCGGCTCAGCACCCCGTACACCTCGGCCACCGTGCGGCGCACCCGCTCCGGGTCCAGCCGGGAGGCCACCCCGCCGACATGGGGCAGCCCGGAGAGCGAGGCCATACCGCCGCCGCCGAAGTCCAGCCCGTAGAACTGCACCTCGTGCGGGGTGTGGGTGAGGGCGAAGGCCGACACCAGCGTCCGCAGCAGGGTGGACTTGCCGGACTGCGGGCCGCCCACGATCTGCATATGCCCGGCCGCCCCGGAGAAGTCCCGGTACAGCGTCTCGCGCCGCTGCTCGAACGGCTTGTCGACCACGCCCAGCGGTACGACGAGCCGCCCGGCCCCCTCGTAACCGGGCCGCGTCAGCCCCCGGCCCGGCACTGCGGCCAGCCCCGGCAGCAGCTCGTCCAGCGGCGGCGGGTTGTCCAGCGGCGGCAGCCACACCTGGTGCGCCTCCGCGCCGCGGCCCTCCAGCCGCCGTACCACCACATCCAGCACCGTGTCCGTCAGCGCCTCGTCCTCGCCGGAGCGCTGCCCGGGCACCCGGGGCCGCTCGGCGGGCGGGACATGGCGCACCGCCACCGGGGCGGCCGTGAACAGCACCGGCCGGCGGTCCACCGGCAGCGGGCCGCCCGGCGCCCTCTCGCCCCGGTCCTGGCGGTACGGCCCGGAGACATACGCCGCCTTGAACCGCACCATCTCGTCGGTGCCGTACTTCAGGAACCCCGAACCGGGCACGTTCGGCAGCTCATAGGCGTCCGGCACCCCCAGCGCGGCCCGCGACTCCGCCGCCGAGAAGGTCCGCAGACCGATCCGGTACGAGAGGTAGGTCTCCAGACCGCGCAGCCGGCCCTCCTCCAACCGCTGCGAGGCCAGCAGCAGATGGACGCCGAGCGACCGGCCGATCCGGCCGATCTGCACGAACATGTCGATGAAGTCCGGCTTGGCGGTCAGCAGTTCGCTGAACTCGTCGATGACCAGGACCAGGGAGGGGATCGGTTGCAGCGGGGCCCCGGCGGCCCGGGCCTTCTCGTAGTCGTGGATGTTGGCGAAGTTGCCCGCGTCGCGCAGCAGTTCCTGGCGCCGGTTCAGCTCACCGCGGATGGAGTCGCCCATCCGGTCCACCAGGGTCAGATCGTCCGCCAGGTTGGTGATCACCGCCGCCACATGTGGCAGCTGCGACATCCCGGCGAAGGTCGCGCCGCCCTTGAAGTCCGCCAGGACGAAGTTCAGCGTCTCGGAGGAGTGCGTCACCGCCAGCCCCAGCACCAGGGTGCGCAGCAGCTCCGACTTGCCCGAACCGGTCGCGCCCACACACAGCCCGTGCGGGCCCATGCCCTCCTGCGCCGCCTCCTTCAGGTCCAGCATCACCGGCGCGCCGTCCTCGCCGACCCCGATCGGCACCCGCAGCCGCTCCGAACGCGACCGGGGCCGCCAGGTGCGGGCCACCTCCACCGAGGCCGCGTCCCCGAGGTTCAGCAGATCGGTGAAGTCCAGGTTGGCCAGCAGCGGTTCGTCGTCGTTCGCCCCGCCCGACGCCATCCGCAGCGGCGCCAGCTGGCGGGCCAGCGTCTCGGCCGCCGGGAGGGTCAACCGGTCCGGAACCCCCTCGTATACGGTGTCCCGCCCCGCCTCCAGCCGCAGCGTGCCCTCGCGTACGAGGAGCGACAGGCCACCGCCGCGTGCCCCGCCGGCCGCCGCCTCATCCGCCGCGACCTGGAGCACCGTCACTCCCTGCAAGCCCTCCGACGGGGCCAGCGCGGACATGGGGGAGAGGTACTGCCCGTCCAGCACCACGACCAGATGCGGCTGGTCCGCGACCGGCGCCCCACCGGGCGTGAACCGCGGCCGGCCCTCCAGCCACCCGCCCAGCAGCTCCTCCAACTCCCGTACGCCGGTGGTGATCAGCCGCCGCGAACCGGCGCCGTCACCCTCCCCGGGCGCCTGCGCGTGCGGCAGCCACTTGGCGAACTCCCAGTGCGGCGCCTCGGCCGGCCCGGCCGCCACCGCGATCACCAGGTCGTCGGGGGAGTGCAGCGCGGCCAGCGAGCACACCATGGCCCGGGCCACCGCGCGTACCGCCTCCGCCTCGCCACCCACCGTCAGCTGGGGGAAGGCGCGCAGCGACACCGCCACCGGTAGGCCGTCCACCATCCCGTGGGCGTCCACGAACTGCCGCAGCGCGCTCGCCGTCAACGGCTCCAGCTCGTCCACCGGACCGGTCTCCGGGGCGAGCAGCGGGGTGGCGAGCTGCTGCCCGCCCAGCCCGACCCGTACCTGGCCGAAGTCGTCGTCGCCGGTCCGCCGCTCCCACACCCGGCTGCCCTCGGCCACCAGCGCCCACAACTGCTCCGGCGCCGGGTGCAGATAGAACTGCCCGTCCCGCTGCAACCGCGCCGTACGCCGCACCGCCCGCCGGGTCTTGGCCAGATACGACAGGTAGTCGCGGCGCAGATCGGCCAGTTCGCCCTGGGTGCCGCGCCGGTAGCGGACCATCATCGCGATCGCCATCCCCACCGTGGAGGCGATCATCACCATGCCCATGATCCGCATCACGGGATTGGGCGTCATGAAGAAGAAGACCACCGAGCCGCCCATGCCGAGCGTCGGCAGCAGCTGCATCAGCATGCCCTCCTGCTGCCCTCGGGGCAGCTCCGGAGGCGGTTGCAGCTGCACCGGCTCGTCGGGCACCTCCGACGGCAGGGTCCGCGGTGGGCGCTTCACGACGATTTGACTCACAGCTCACCAATTCCCTTGGCGTACGGAAACGTTCGTATCGGCGCCCCCGTGGCGACGGGCTCCGTGCGCGGCAAGGGATCCTACTTGTGCGGCCGGTCGAGGCGGAGCGATAGGGTGACGCCCGGCGCCGGCGCCGGTGCGCCTGTGAACCGGGCAAAGGGATGCGCGGGACAGGGACGAGACCGGCCAGTCCGTTGCGCACGACCAGCCGCCCCCGCTCAACCGGTGACGCCCGCCCGACCGGTGACGCCGGGCCGACGGTGACGCCGGCGACGGAGCGGTCGGCCCGCACCACACGACGAGGGGAAGCAGCAGGTGAGCACCACCGCCTCAGCCGCGGCCGCCGCACCAGGCCGGCCGGCCGCGGCGGCACCGTCCGGCGGGACCGGCTTCTGCCGGATCACCGTCGTCGCGCCCGACGGCCGCGTCGACCTCGCCCTGCCCGACGACGCCCCCGTCGCCGACCTCTACCCCGAGGTGCTGCGGCTCTCCGGCCAGAGCCCCGCCCCCGGCGCCCCGGTCGGCTACCACCTGGTGCGCCGCGACGGCACCGTGCTCGACTCGGCCCGCTCGCTCACCGCCCAGCGCGTCCTCGACGGCGAACTGCTCTTCCTGCGGCCGTTCGCCGAATCGCTGCCGCCCGCGGTGTTCGACGATGTCTCCGACGCCGTCGCCTCCGCCGTCGCCCGCGACCGCACCCTCTGGTCCGACGCGCTGATGCGCGGCGCGGGCCTCTTCGGCGGCGCGGTGCTGCTGGTCCTGCTCGCCTTCGTGCTGTGGACCTCCGCCCCTCGGCACGACACCCACGGCCTGCCCGGCATCCTGGCCGGCACCGCCGCCGTGCTGCTGCTGTCGCTCGCCGGGGTACGGGCCCGGGTCTACGCCGACCGCGGCTCCGCCGTCGCCTTCGGTATCGGAGCCCTGGCCAACGCCGCCGTCGCAGGCGCCGGACTGCTGCCGCTCGCCGCCGGGCAGGGCATCGGCCGCCTCCAGGCGCTGCTGGCCCTGGCCGCGGTCCTGCTGGCCGCCGTGCTGCTGATGGTGCTGGCCCCCGGCGGCGACAGCCCCTTCGTCGCCTTCGCGTTCGCCGCCGCGCTCGGCGCCCTGGCCGTCTTCACCGCCATCCTCACCGGACTGACCCCCGCCGAGGGCGCCGCCCTCTGCGCCCCGGTCGCCGCCGGCGCCCTCGCCTTCCTGCCCGGCCTCTCCACCCGGTTCGCCCGCCTCCCGATCGGCTTCGAACCGCCCCGCCCCTCCTACGGCGGCGGCTACGGGGACGGCGAGCCGCCCGCCCCGGTGGACGCCGAGAAGATCGCCGCCCAGGCCCGGCGCGGACACGAACTGCTGGTCGGCCTGGTCGGCGGCTGCGCCCTGCTTGCCGTCGGCGCCGCCGCGGTGCTCGGCTTCTCCGACGGCCTCTGGCCCCGGCTGCTGGCCCTGGCCACCGGCGCGGCGATGATGATGCGCGCCCACCTCTTCCGCTACACCGCCCAGGTCGGCTGCGCGCTGGCCTCCGGCCTCGCCGCCCTGGTCGTCCTGGGCCTGGGCCTCTGCCTCAACCCGCCGGCCGGGCTCCTCGCGGCCGCGCTGCGCGGCGACGGCGGGCCGCTGGCACTGCGTACGGTGTGGCTGAGCGCCGCCGTCGCCGCGGTCGCCGCCCTGATCACCGCCATCGGGCTGATCGTGCCGCGCGCCGGGGTCACCCCCTTCTGGGGCCGCTTCCTGGAGATCGCCGAGGCCTTCGTCCTGCTCACCCTGGCCCCGCTGGCCCTTGCCGTCTTCGGCGTCTACCACTCCATCCGGGCACTGACCTCCTGACGGTGGAGGCCGCTCCCGGGGCTGGTACGCTGTGTGACGGCCGTTTGTGTACGCGCTCCCGGTTCACCTGGGAGCAGCGCCCATCGGACCTTCGCCCGTCGAGTCACGGAAGCTCCCCCGAGATCAGCCTCGGGGCACTCGCGGGCGCTCGAACCACCTCAAGGAGTACGCGTGTCTCTCGACGCCGCCGTGAAGAAGCAGATCATCTCCGAGTTCGGCACCAAGGAGGGCGACACCGGCTCCCCCGAGGTCCAGGTCGCGATGCTCTCGCGCCGCATCTCGGACCTCACCGAGCACCTCAAGACCCACAAGCACGACCACCACTCCCGCCGTGGTCTGCTGATCCTGGTCGGCCAGCGCCGCCGTCTGCTGCAGTACCTGGCCAAGAAGGACATCCAGCGCTTCCGTGCCCTGGTCGACCGCCTCGGCATCCGCCGCGGTGCGGCCGGCGGCGCCAAGTAAGGACGCCGTGAAGGGAGCGGTTCCCGATTCCAGGGGGCCGCTCCCTTCGCCGTACGTGCGCGGTGTCACTCCGGCTTTGTAGGCTGGAGACGACAACAGAACACCGCGCGACGAAAAGCCCCGTGCCCTCGCACGGAGAAGGCCCCCCGCCGCCGGTCCTCGGTAGTGGCCCCCGGGAGCACGCCCCCGGGTGCTTCGATCGAAGACCGGCCCGCACAGACGGCACTTCTCCGCCCCGTCCCCGCCGCACGGGCGCCCGGGCCCACCGGAAGGGCCCGAGCGGGGACGAAAAGACGCGAAGCAAAGACGACAACGTAAACGGAGAAACCACTGGTGGAGAACGAGACCCACTACGCCGAGGCCGTCATCGACAACGGCGCCTTCGGCACCCGCACCATCCGCTTCGAGACCGGCCGGCTGGCCCGCCAGGCCGCCGGGTCCGCCGTGGCCTACCTGGACGACGACACCATGGTGCTGTCGGCCACCACCGCCTCGAAGAAGCCCAAGGACCAGCTCGACTTCTTCCCCCTGACGGTGGACGTCGAGGAGCGGATGTACGCGGCCGGCAAGATCCCCGGCTCCTTCTTCCGCCGGGAGGGCCGCCCCTCCGAGGACGCCATCCTCACCTGCCGCCTGATCGACCGCCCGCTGCGCCCGTCCTTCAAGAAGGGCCTGCGCAACGAGATCCAGGTCGTCGAGACGATCATGGCGCTCAACCCCGACCACCTCTACGACGTGGTCGCCATCAACGCCGCCTCCTGCTCCACGCAGCTGGCCGGCCTGCCCTTCTCCGGCCCGATCGGCGGCACCCGGGTCGCCCTGATCAAGGGCCAGTGGGTCGCCTTCCCGACCCACACCGAGCTGGAGGACGCCGTCTTCGACATGGTCGTCGCCGGCCGTGTCCTGGAGGACGGCGACGTCGCGATCATGATGGTCGAGGCCGAGGCCACCGACCAGACGATCCAGCTGGTCAAGGGCGGTGCCGAGGCCCCCACCGAGGAGGTCGTCGCCGCCGGCCTGGAGGCCGCCAAGCCCTTCATCAAGGTGCTCTGCAAGGCCCAGTCCGACCTCGCCGCCAAGGCCGCCAAGCCCACCGGCGAGTTCCCGGTCTTCCTCGACTACGAGGACGACGTGCTGGAGGCTCTGACCGCCGCCGTGAAGACGGAGCTGGCCCAGGCGCTCACCATCGGCGGCAAGCAGGACCGCGAGGCCGAGCTGGACCGCGTCAAGGCGCTCGCCGCCGAGAAGCTGCTCCCGAAGTTCGAGGGCCGCGAGAAGGAGATCTCCGCCGCCTACCGCTCGCTGACCAAGTCCCTGGTGCGCGAGCGCGTCATCAAGGACAAGGTCCGCATCGACGGCCGCGGCGTCACCGACATCCGCACCCTGGCCGCCGAGGTCGAGGCCATCCCGCGGGTGCACGGCTCCGCCCTGTTCGAGCGCGGTGAGACCCAGATCCTGGGCGTCACCACCCTCAACATGCTCCGCATGGAGCAGCAGCTGGACACCCTCTCCCCGGTGACCCGCAAGCGCTACATGCACAACTACAACTTCCCGCCGTACTCCACCGGCGAGACCGGCCGCGTCGGCTCCCCCAAGCGCCGCGAGATCGGCCACGGCGCTCTCGCCGAGCGCGCCCTGCTGCCGGTGCTGCCGACGCGCGAGGAGTTCCCCTACGCGATCCGCCAGGTGTCCGAGGCTCTCGGCTCCAACGGCTCGACGTCCATGGGCTCCGTCTGCGCCTCCACCATGTCCCTGCTGAACGCCGGTGTGCCGCTCAAGGCCCCGGTCGCCGGCATCGCCATGGGCCTGATCTCCCAGGAGATCGACGGCGAGACGCACTACGTCACCCTCACCGACATCCTCGGTGCGGAGGACGCCTTCGGCGACATGGACTTCAAGGTCGCCGGCACGAAGGAGTTCGTCACCGCCCTCCAGCTCGACACCAAGCTGGACGGCATCCCGGCCTCCGTCCTGGCCGCGGCCCTCAAGCAGGCCCGCGACGCCCGCCTCCACATCCTCGACGTGATGATGGAAGCGATCGACACCCCGGACGAGATGTCCCCCAACGCCCCGCGGATCATCACCGTCAAGATCCCCGTGGACAAGATCGGCGAGGTCATCGGCCCCAAGGGCAAGATGATCAACCAGATCCAGGAGGACACCGGCGCCGAGATCACCATCGAGGACGACGGCACCATCTACATCGGTGCCGCCGACGGACCGGCCGCCGAGGCCGCCCGCGCCACGATCAACGGCATCGCCAACCCGACCATGCCGGAGGTCGGCGAGCGCTACCTGGGCACGGTCGTCAAGACCACCACCTTCGGTGCGTTCGTCTCCCTGATGCCCGGCAAGGACGGTCTGCTGCACATCTCGCAGATCCGCAAGCTCGCCGGCGGCAAGCGCGTGGAGAACGTCGAGGACGTGCTCGCGGTCGGCGCCAAGGTGCAGGTGGAGATCGCCGAGATCGACCAGCGCGGCAAGCTCTCCCTGATCCCCGTCCTCGCGGACGAGGACGGCTCCGACGACGACACGAAGGCCGACGCCGACAAGTGACGTCCCGCAGCCTCAAGACGACGGCCCGCACCTCCACGGAGGCGCGGGCCGTCGCCCGTACCCAAACGCTCCTCAAGGGCCAGGGCGGCATCGGCACCGTCCGCCGCACCACCCTCCCCGGTGGGCTGCGGGTGATCACCGAGACCCTGCCCTCCGTCCGCTCCGCCACCTTCGGCATCTGGGCGCACGTCGGCTCCCGCGACGAGACGCCCGCCCTCGGCGGCGCCACCCACTACCTGGAGCACCTCCTCTTCAAGGGCACCGCCACCCGCAGCGCCCTGGACATCTCCTCCGCCATCGACGCCGTCGGCGGCGAGATGAACGCCTTCACGGCGAAGGAGTACACCTGCTACTACGCGCGGGTGCTCGACACCGACCTGCCGCTCGCCATCGACGTGGTCTGCGACATGCTCACCGGCTCGCTGATCCGCCAGGAGGACGTGGACGCCGAGCGCGGCGTCATCCTGGAGGAGATCGCGATGACCGAGGACGACCCGGGGGACGTCGTCCACGACCTGTTCGCCAAGACCATGTTCGGCGACACCCCGCTCGGCCGCCCCGTGCTCGGCACCGTCGACACCATCGAGGCGCTGGACGCCGCGCGCATCCGGCGCTTCTACGCCAAGCACTACGACCCCACCCACCTGGTGGTCGCCGCCGCGGGCAACGTCGACCACGCCGACGTGGTACGCCGGGTCCGCCGCGCCTTCGACAAGGCCGGCGCCCTGGCCCGTACCGACGCCGCCCCGCTCGCCCCGCGCTCCGGCACCCGCGCCCTGCGCACCGCCGGCCGGGTCGAGGTCATCGGCCGCAAGACCGAGCAGACCCATCTGGTCCTCGGCGTCCCCGGGCTGCCCCGCACCGACGAGCGCCGCTGGGCGCTGAGCGTGCTCAACACCGCGCTCGGCGGCGGTATGTCCTCCCGCCTCTTCCAGGAGGTACGGGAGAAGCGGGGCCTGGCCTACAGCGTCTACTCGTACACCTCGGGCTTCGCCGACTGCGGCCTGTTCGGCGTGTACGCGGGGTGCCGGCCCAGCCAGGTCCACGACGTGCTCAAGATCTGCCGCGCCGAGCTGGACCGGGTCGCCGCCGAGGGCCTGCCCGAGGACGAGATCGCCCGCGCCATCGGCCAGCTCAAGGGCTCCACCGTGCTCGGCCTGGAGGACACCGGCGCCCTGATGAACCGCATCGGTAAGAGCGAGCTGTGCTGGGGCGACCACATGTCGGTCGACGACATGCTGGCCAAGATCGCCGCGGTCACCCCCGACGACATCCGGGACGTGGCCGCCGACCTGCTGACCCGGCGCCCCTCGCTGTCGGTGATCGGCCCGCTGAAGGACAAGCAGGCCGACCGCCTCCACCAGGCCGTCGCCTGAGTACCCCTGATCACTGTCGTACCGATCACTGGAGAGACATGAGCAGCAAGCTGCGGGTCGCCGTCCTCGGCGCCAAGGGCCGCATCGGCTCCGAGGCGGTCCGCGCCGTCGAGGCCGCCGAGGACCTGGAGCTGGTGGCCGCCCTCGGCCGCAGCGACAGCCTGGACGCCCTCGACGGCAGCGGCGCCCAGGTGGCCGTCGAGCTGACCACCCCCGACTCGGTGATGGCCAACCTCGACTACTGCGTCGGCCGCGGCATCCACGCCGTGGTCGGCACCACCGGCTGGACCGAGGAGCGCCTGGCCACCCTCACCGGATGGTTGGAGAAGTCCCCCGGCACCGGGGTGCTGATCGCCCCGAACTTCTCCATCGGCGCGGTCCTCACCATGAGGTTCGCCCAGCTCGCCGCCCCGTACTTCGAGTCCGTGGAGGTCGTGGAGCTGCACCACCCCAACAAGGTGGACGCCCCCTCCGGCACCGCCGCCCGCACCGCCCAGCTGATCGCCGCCGCCCGCGCCGAGGCCGGCTCCGCCCCCCAGCCGGACGCCACCGCCACCGCCCTGGACGGCGCCCGCGGCGCCGACGTGGACGGCGTACGGGTGCACTCGGTACGGCTGCGCGGGCTGCTCGCCCACCAGGAGGTGCTGCTCGGCGGCGAGGGCGAGACCCTCACCGTCCGGCACGACTCGCTGCACCACTCCAGCTTCATGCCGGGCATCCTGCTGGGCGCCCGCAGGGTCGGCTCCGCGCCGGGCCTCACCTTCGGGCTGGAACACTTCCTGGACCTGGGCTGACACCGGACATGCGCGCCAAGATCAGTTACCTCGTCACGGCTGCCGTCCTGGCCGTCTTCTTCGTCCTGGTCGGCGGCCGTGCCGTCGCCCTCATCGGCGTCGGCACCCCCATCGCCGTCGCCATAGGGATCGCGGCCCTGACGATGCCGCTGATCGGCGTCTGGTTCCTCTGGCAGAACACCCGGTTCGTCACCCGCGCCAACAAGCTCGCCGCCGAGCTGGAGGCCGAGGGCGGGCTGCCCGTCGACGAACTGGCCCGCACCCCCGGCGGCCGGATCGACCGCGATTCGGCCGACGCCGTCTTCGCCCGCCGCCGCGCCGAGACCGAGGACGCGCCGGGCGACTGGCGCTGCTGGTTCCGGCTCGCCATCGCCTACCAGGACGCCCGCGACACCCCGCGGGCCCGCAAGGCCATGCAGCGCGCCATCGCCCTGCACGACGGACGCCGCCCGGCCGCCTCCTGAGAGAGGCGCACCGGACGGCGTCCGTGGCGTGTTCCCGCGTACGGTGTCAGCGGGCCGCGGCGTTCTCCGCGTTCTCCGCGTACGAGGTCAGTGGGCCGCGGCGTACTCCGCGTTCCAGGCCTCCACCGTGTCGGCGGCCCGGTCGAAGGCCTCCACCCGGGACAGGAAGTCCGCGCTGTGGTCGGTCAGCAGCACCACCTGGTCACCCGCGCCGTTCGGTACGAGGACCAGGGCCTGGCCCTGCACGGTCCTCGGCAGCCCGAGCCACCGCACCGGCTGCTGCACCGTGCGCACCGCCTTGGCCCGGGACCACGGCAGAGTGGTGGTCCGCAGGAACCCGACCCGCCGCACCCCGTGCCGACTCACCCAGGTGCCCATCCGCAGCAGCCGCAGCGCCGCGAGCACCACCAGGGAGGCCGCCGCCAGGCAGGCCGCCGCGGCCGTGCCCGCCGCGGCGAACGCGATGATCACCGTGGCCAGCAGCATGAACGAGGCCAGCAGCAGCGCCAGCGCCGCCGCCCCGACCCGCCAGGGGCCGGGGCGGTACGGGCGGCGCCACTGGTCGTGGTCGTCGAACGGGAGCGCGACGTCCTCACCGGCGTCAAAACCGCGGTCGGCCGTCAGAAAGGGCAGGGGCACGACTGATCCTCACTCATACACACGCTCGATGGGGCTTGTGCCGGGTGAGGCTACCCAGCCCTTCCGCGACCGGCCACTCCAGGGTGGCCGCCGAGGGAGGGATCAGCGTCCCTGGGATGCCTCGGACTGCTGACTGTGCCCGGTGGTCCCCGGGCCCGCTTCCATGGCCGGCAGACCGAAGAGCAGCGACCCGACGAGACCGGCCACCACCGTCAGCCCGACCAGCGTACGGCTCGCCACCTGCGAAAGACTCGGACGCTGCCGCGCCGGAGGGGTGACATTGCTGCGGAAGCGATCGGCCTCCGCGACGAACTGGAACGGGACGGCCTCGCTGCGGGGGCTACCCAGCGGCAGCTGGGAGGAAGTCATGGGTGAACACTCCTTGCGATCGGTGCCTCGTGTGGCGAACTCCGCCACCGCGCTCAACCGGTCAGACGCACGGCACGGCTGTTCGGTGCCCGATTGCCCGATATCAATCCGAACATGTGTCGATCGGACCGAACGGGACGGGGGTGACCCGGCGCCACCCGGCACCCCGCCGGATCGTTAGGCTGGGCACCTCCCCTCATGACCGGAAGTGACCGGAAGGACCCCCGCGTGCCCGCCTCCCCCGCCGAACCCCCGAAGAAGCCCGACTTCCGCGGTGATGTCACCGTCGACCTGGTGCGCAGCGCCGCCGGCGACTCCGACGTCCTGTGGGCGGCCCGGGTCTCCACGGCCGGCGAGCAGTCCCTGGAGGAGCTGACCAAGGACCCCGAGCGCTCCAAGGGCCTGATCAACTACCTGATGCGGGACCGGCACGGCAGCCCCTTCGAGCACAACTCGATGACCTTCTTCATCAGCGCCCCGATCTTCGTCTTCCGCGAGTTCATGCGGCACCGTGTGGGCTGGTCTTACAACGAGGAATCCGGCCGCTACCGGGAGCTCCAGCCGGTCTTCTACGTGCCGGACGCCTCCCGCAAGCTCGTCCAGCAGGGCCGCCCCGGCAAGTACGTCTTCGTCGAGGGCACCGAGGACCAGCACCGCACGGTCACCGAGGCGATGGAGGAGTCCTACGTCCAGGCGTACGCGGCGTACCAGCGGATGCTCGCCGACGGCGTCGCCCGCGAGGTGGCCCGCTCCGTCCTGCCCGTCGGCCTCTACTCCTCGATGTACGCCACCTGCAACGCGCGCTCGCTGATGCACTTCCTGGGGCTGCGCACCCAGCACGAACTGGCCAAGGTGCCGTCGTTCCCGCAGCGGGAGATCGAGATGGTGGGCGAGAAGATGGAGGAGCACTGGGCCCGGCTGATGCCGCTGACCCACGCCGCCTTCAACGCCAACGGGCGCGTCGCACCCTGACCGCCCCGGCGCACGCCGGAGCGGTCGCACGGGCGTTCCACCACCCACCCGATGTGTCCGGATTGCGGCGCTTTGAGAAGTTCATCTAGGCTGATCAAACGGACCCGGCACTGCCTGAACCCCCGAGCAGGCAGTGCCGGGCTCCACCGTCCGCAACGTCCCCCGAGGGGACCCCGCGCGCTGAGCAGCGAGTAGCGTGTTACCCATGGCTCCGATCTCCACTCCGCAGACCCCCTTCGGACGGGTCCTCACCGCCATGGTCACGCCCTTCACGGCGGACGGCGCACTCGACCTCGACGGCGCGCAGCGGCTCGCCGCCCACCTGGTGGACGCAGGCAACGACGGCCTGGTCGTCAACGGCACCACCGGCGAGTCCCCGACCACCAGCGACGCGGAGAAAGACCAGCTCGTACGGGCGGTCCTGGAAGCGGTCGGCGACCGCGCCCACGTCGTCGCCGGCATCGGCACCAACGACACCCGCCACTCCGTCGAGCTTGCCCGCACCGCCGAACGCGCCGGCGCGCACGGCCTGCTCGCGGTCACGCCGTACTACAACAAGCCCCCGCAGGAGGGCCTGTACCGGCACTTCTCGGCCATCGCCGACGCCACCGGCCTCCCCGTGATGCTCTACGACATCCCCGGCCGCAGCGGCGTCCCCATCGACACCGAGACCATCGTCCGGCTCGCCGCCCACCCGCGGATCGTCGCCAACAAGGACGCCAAGGGCGACCTCGGCCGCGCCAGCTGGGCCATCGCCCGCTCCGGCCTCGCCTGGTACTCCGGCGACGACATGCTCAACCTGCCGCTGCTCTCGGTCGGCGCCGTCGGCTTCGTCTCCGTGGTCGGCCATGTCGTCACCCCCGAGCTGCGCGCCCTGCTGGAGGCCCACCTGGCCGGCGACGTCCAGAAGGCCACCGAGGTCCACCAGCGGCTGCTGCCCGTCTTCACCGGCATGTTCCGCACCCAGGGCGTCATCACCACCAAGGCCGCCCTCGCCCTCCAGGGCCACCCGGCCGGGCCGCTGCGGCTCCCGCTGGTCGAGC
Source organism: Streptomyces sp. NPDC046887 (assembly GCF_040644755.1). Taxonomy (NCBI): domain Bacteria; kingdom Bacillati; phylum Actinomycetota; class Actinomycetes; order Kitasatosporales; family Streptomycetaceae; genus Streptomyces; species Streptomyces sp. NPDC046887. Next base: position 2,174 of record NZ_JBEYXH010000022.1, on the reverse strand, counting down.
TCAGCCCCGAGGAGACCGAGCAGCTCAAGATCGATCTGGGCGCCGGCGGGGTACAGCTCTAGACAGGGGCGTCATCCCCGCAGACTTCACAACTGAAGATCCACAATCGAACACGCACCACCGCACAGACGCACCACCGCACACCGACAGCCGAACACACATCACGCAGACGCTGACGAACACCGACAGCACGTGCACGAATGTCACGCGCGCCACGTGCCCGTAGAAGGCACGTGGCGCGCGTGGTGAGGAGAGTCTTTTGAGTCATCCGCATCCCGAACTGGGCGCACCCCCGAAGCTCGCCAAGGGTGGCCTGCGCGTCACCCCGCTCGGCGGTCTCGGCGAGATCGGCCGGAACATGACCGTCTTCGAGTTCGACGGCCGGCTGCTGATCGTCGACTGCGGCGTCCTCTTCCCCGAGGAGGAGCAGCCCGGCATCGACCTGATCCTGCCCGACTTCACCAGCATCAAGGACCGCCTGGACAAGGTCGAGGGCATCGTCCTCACCCACGGCCACGAGGACCACATCGGCGGCGTCCCCTACCTGCTGCGCCTCAAGCCCGACATCCCGCTGATCGGCTCCAAGCTGACCCTCGCCCTGATCGAGGCCAAGCTCCAGGAGCACCGCATCCGCCCGTACACCCTGGAGGTGGCCGAGGGCGACCGCGAGCGGCTGGGCCCCTTCGACTGCGAGTTCGTCGCGGTCAACCACTCCATCCCGGACGCCCTGGCCGTCGCCATCCGCACCCCCGCGGGCATGGTGGTGCACACCGGCGACTTCAAGATGGACCAGCTGCCGCTGGACAACCGGCTGACCGACCTGCACTCCTTCGCCCGCCTCAGCGAGGAGGGCATCGATCTGCTGCTGTCGGACTCCACCAACGCCGAGGTGCCGGGCTTCACCCCGCACGAGCGCGACATCTCCAACGTCATGCGTACGGTGTTCGCCGGGGCCCGCAAGCGGATCATCGTGGCCAGCTTCGCCAGCCACGTCCACCGCATCCAGCAGATCCTGGACGCCGCCCACGAGTACGGGCGCCGCGTCGCCTTCGTCGGCCGCTCCATGGTCCGCAACATGGGCATCGCCCGCGACCTCGGCTACCTCCGGGTGCCGGCCGGTCTCGTGGTGGACGTCCGCGCGCTGGACGACCTGCCCGACGAGGAGGTGGTGCTCGTCTGCACCGGCTCCCAGGGCGAGCCGATGGCGGCCCTCTCCCGGATGGCCAACCGCGACCACCAGATCCGGATCGTCCAGGGCGACACCGTGATTTTGGCGTCCTCCCTGATCCCCGGCAACGAGAACGCGGTCTACCGGGTCATCAACGGCCTCACCCGCTGGGGCGCCAACGTCGTCCACAAGGGCAACGCCAAGGTCCATGTCTCCGGGCACGCCTCGGCCGGCGAGCTGCTGTACTTCTACAACATCTGCCGCCCGCGGAACCTGATGCCGGTCCACGGCGAATGGCGCCATCTGCGGGCCAACGCCGAGCTGGGCGCCCTGACCGGCGTCCCCAAGGACCGGATCGTCATCGCCGAGGACGGCGTGGTCGTCGACCTGATCGACGGCAAGGCCAAGATCACCGGCAAGGTGCAGGCCGGGTACGTCTACGTGGACGGGCTCTCCGTCGGCGACGTGACCGAGTCCTCCCTCAAGGACCGCCGCATCCTCGGCGACGAGGGCATCATCTCGGTCTTCGTGGTCGTGGACTCCACCACCGGCAAGATCACCGGCGGCCCGCACATCCACGCCCGCGGCTCCGGTATCGAGGACAACGCCTTCGACGCGGTGGTCCCCCGGATCCAGGACGCCCTGTCCCGCTCGGCCGCCGACGGCGTCGCCGAGCCCCACCAGCTCCAGCAGCTGATCCGCCGCACTGTCGGCAAGTGGGTCTCGGACACCTACCGGCGCCGGCCGATGATCCTCCCCGTGGTGGTCGAGGTCTGATCCGTCCGGATTCACCCTGATCCGCGACTGACCTACGACCGATCTGTAGAGGGTGCTGGTGACGGTGTGGTAGATCGGCGCGGCGTAGAGCTCGCCGTCCTGGGTCATGGCGGCCAGCGCGGTGGGGCGGAAGGCGGCGCGGGCCTTGCCGAGATGACCCCCATCCTGGCCAAGGCCGTCGCCGGCAAGTAAGCCGACCGGCGTCCGGGCGTACCGCCATACACCCGGC